>JBCCMA010000068.1:0-17935 GCA_039026595.1 Pseudomonadota bacterium | reverse complement strand
CTTCGCCGATCTGGCCAAAGCGCATTCACAATGCCCCTCAGGCGCGCGTGGTGGCGCACTCGGCGAGTTCGGTCCAGGCCAGATGGTTCGGGAATTCGATGAAGTGGTTTTTTCAGCCCCGATAAATGAAGTCCAGGGCCCGATTAAGACCCAGTTCGGTTACCACCTCATCGACATCACCAAGCGCACAGACTAGCTCTTCACGCTCGACAAATGAAAAAGCCCTCCGCCGCTAAGCGACGGAGGGCTTGTTTTTTTGGCGGGACGGCAAGCGTCCCGCCTGCTTGCTGGATTAGTCGACCTGTCCGCTCGGGCCCGGTGACTGCAGCCACGTCAGTTTGAACAGCTCGATATCCTGAGCGTCGACGATACCGTCCGAGTTCATATCGACTTCTGCATCATCAGTGCCGAACTTGAGCAGCAAGTAGCGGACATCCGACAGATCAACGAAGTCGTCATCGTTGAAGTCACCGTCACAGAGGTTGCCGTAGCCATCGGCATCGGCATCAATCTGCGCGGGATTCGCACGGAATGCACAATTGTCCATCGCATCATCGACACCGTCGCTATCCGAGTCGGAGCTTTCGATGCTGGTGCTAACGGACACCGTCTCTTCAACCGATCCGGGCAACATGATTCGGTTGAAGACATCCATTGTGGCGTCGCCGCCGCTCGCGCTTGGCAGCACGCGGGCCTGGAACGTCAGGAGAGTGGCATCGGTCGGCTGCTCTGCGTAATCCCAGCAGATCATCATGCCGTCGGACAGCGATCCCGAGAACTCCGTACCGGCGCTGCCGGTTTCGTTCTCGATACCAATCACCGCGTCAGACCAGTCACCGACGATGTTGTCGTAGGCAAACACCACTTCCGGGGCGTTCGGCGAATCGTCAATACGACCCGAGAAGATAGCCTCGAAATCAATGCGGTCGGTCGAACTGCCCGCCGGTGCGCGCTGCATGTTGTCCCATTCGATCACCGAGATGTTGGCGCCACCCGGTGCGGACGTCACGCCGCCGCCTTCGGTCGGATCGAACACGACTTCCATATCCGTCCACAGCACAGCCGCCATGTCGTTCGGCATGGCCGCATTCGGGATGCTGACCTGGTTGCCGGGGCTCGCTCCGGGTGTGGCGTTGAAGTACACGAAGCCGTCATCCGTCACGTTGAAGCCGCCAAGCCGCTCTGCACCATACAGATTGACGTTCTGGTTTTGCAGCACGTTGAAGCTGACGTTGTTGCCGTTGATATTCGAATCCGCACCAATACCGAGACCGGCGAGGTCGATGTACCCACTGAGGCCAGGCACGTTGGTGTTACACGCCGCGTTGTACAACGGATTGTTCACATCGACGTTCGGACCGTTAATGGACGGCTGATACGTGCGTCCGATGCGCGTCAGCGATGGCATATCGACGGTCCAGATCAGGTTGCCGTTGATAAACATGCTGGAGTCACCGCCGGTCACCGATTCCGGAATGATCTCCAGACCCGGTGCGTGAGAGGCGCTGATCACATAAGTACGATCTTCGTTGCTGAGGTTTGCACCGATCTCGATCGAGTAGGTCAGGATGTCGCCGACGTTGGCACTGTCTGCGTTTGCGGTGACTTTCAGATCGTCCTCGGCGCGCGTGATCTCAACCGGAATCATCCCGAGGCTACCGCCCGCTGTGTTGAGTTCCACCGCACCAACGTAGGTCTGGCCCACTTCCATATCCAGATTCCAGAGCACCCGGATATCGAACGGCTCGCCGCCCGGGACCGCGCCCGGCGCTTCGGCAGTGATTGATCCATCGAGCGACGGGCTCACGATCGAGACCGACAGCTCCGTGGTGTCGACGATGTCGTCGCCGCTGCCTTCAAAGTTAAACACGGCCACCCAGTAGGTGCCGCCGCCAGCAAGCTGCTCGGCGTCGAGATCGCATCGCTCGATCGAGTTCTGATTGCCGCTCTGGCACAACTCCTCGTCAGGCGTAATCTGACGGTCCTGGTTCAGATCCTTGCCGACAAACATGTCGGCATCGGGTGCCGTGGACATGATCGTCTCCGCGACCATCGAGACGGAACCGACAGGTACACTGAAGAATTCGATCACCGTCGACTCTCCGGTGTACGGCGTGAAGTCGCCGACCGAACCGCTGATTTCAACGGTACGATCTTCAGGTACGGCCAGACCGAATGCTTCGATCTCAAGGCCCGAAATCTCAGCCGTGCGGATGCCGCCGCCCGTGGCCGAACCAGCATCACGGTCGGCCGTGAGCTCGATCTTGTCCGGGAACACGGCCGCTGCCGTACGGACTATAACGGGCATCTGAGCGTCCGGCGCGCCGCCGTCGTGTTCCCACACGGCGTGGCCGAAGACCCACTGATTGGCTTCGATGCCCGCAACGCTGACATCAAAGGTCACGTCAACCGTGTCACCCGCGGCCGCCGTAAACGTTGACGGAGACGCCGAGACGGCGATGCCGTCGTCAGACTGACTCACCATCGTGTAGGTGCCGCTGCGAACAATGTGCAGCTTGCGTGTGAACCCGCATGCACCGAGACACTCGCTGTCGTACAGGTATGCCATGTTCAATGTGCGCGGATCACCGCCGAGCGCGGGGTTTGCTGCGTCATAAGCGGCGTCTTCTTCATCGAGAACGATCCCGACCGCCGCCGCGTATTCCAGCTGGACCCGGCCGCCGCCATAATCGAAAGGATCGGCATCGCGCAGTGGGCCGTCGAACTCGTTCGGATCAACCGCCTCACGAACCTCATCCGATCCGGTCATGATCAATGCAGACAGCACCTCTTCGTCGGTCCAGGTCGGTTGCACCGCCTTAACCAGCGTCATTGAACCCGCCACGTGCGGGCTGGACATCGAAGTGCCTTGCAGGAACGCATACTCAATACCGTTGCGGAAACCCGCGAAGATCGCCACGCCGGGAGCGGTCACACTCGGCACAAGCCAATCAAAGCCCGTGTACGGTCCCCGGGAACTGAATGTGGCCATCTGGTCACCGGCAAACGGATCGCTCACCACGGCGCCCGTTGGGTCGATGGTAGCAACGTGGCCGGAGCCCGACGCCAACCAATCACGCAATCCGTTGCAGTCTTCAGCTGAGATCTGGATGCTCGGCACAACGTGCGGGTCGTCCGCGAGGAAAGCGGCCCCGCCGTCGACATTGCAAAGCACGAAGCCAGCCGCACCACCATCGCGGGCGTTAATGCCTTTTTGCACGCGGGCGATGGCGCCGCGATCGCAGACGACAATCTCATCGCCGTCAAACGTACCGGCGGGGAACGGTTGCAGGCACTGAGCCGGATCGCCGTTGGGATCGTTGGGGTTGTCGTAATCACCGGCATACACGATGCGGCCGGTGTAGCCGTCGGTAATGGCGCGACCGCTGATCGGAGCCGGCGCACCGGGTGCTCCGCTAAAGCTGATTGTCTTCTCCGGGAACGCGCGGTCGTGTGTGCTCGCCGCAATGCTGGACGACCAGGGAGCACCACCCGTGCTGGCGGCACTGCCCGCCGCATATCCGGAGGCGCCCGTACCGGAGTTGCCTGCCGAGTTCGCCATCGAAATGCCGGCTGCGCGGGCACCTTTGAATGAGAGCGACTTCGGATCGTTCCAAGGGCTGCCGCTGGCAGACCCGATCGAATGGTTCAGGACATCAATACCCAGATCGATCGCGATATCTACGGCTGCAATAATGTCGCCGCCCGCACACAGCGGGTTACAGACCCGAAACGCCACAATATTCGCATGCGGCGCCACGCCGGAAAGCGTACCAAGGCTGTAATTCAGATCGTTGCCCTCTGCGTCAGGCAGCGGCACGCCGCTCAGGACGTTGCCGGCAGCCGTGCTGGCGACGTGTGTGCCGTGACCATCTTCGTCTTCAGAACTGGTTGCCGACGCCACCATGTTGTAGCGACCGACCAGCTTGTTGTTGCAGGTCAAGTCCGGCGTGTCGAAGCATTCACCCATGAACACGCCATCGCCAAACGGGTTGATGTGCTCATAGCCGTCGTCGCCTGTGGCCGCGAACGCGGGATGATCACCGTTGATACCCGAGTCAATGATGCCGACGAGCATGCCCTCGCCCTGACTGGCGAAACCGTTGACGCCCTCCATCGCCGATCCATCCCAGATGGTGTGCGCGCCGATGAACTGAGGCCCGCGATCCGTTTCCAGTGCGTGCTCCTGATCGCGCGTGATGCGGACCACCTGACCAAGCTTGGCCACTTCAATAGCCTCGCTCTGCGTCATCTCAACGGCCACACCGTTAAACGAGTTGCGGTAATTGTGCTCTGCCTTGAGATCACGTCCCGCCGCTGCACGCGCCGCCGTCAGGAACGTCGATTGCTGGCGAGTCAGGTAGCTTGTGTACGCACGGGCAGCAGCACTGCGCGTGTTGAGTTGTGTATCCCGCTGTCCGCGTTCGTTCAGCGCCACGTCAATGCTGGTTGCACGCAGCCCGGCCACACCACCGCGGTAGGTGGCAAGCGGCGCGTCCGCCAACTGCACGATGTAGCGGTGCTGACCGACCAGCCCTTTTTCTGGCGTGAACACACGATCTGCACGCGCAGTCGACTTCGTGTTCTGTTGCGCGGGCGCAGCCGCCGACAACGCTGACGCGCCTTTATTGAATCCTTCCGTCGCGACACGCTTATCAAGCGACACAGCCGAAGCCTGTCCCGCCAATACGGTGAACGACGCCAAACCAACAATTAATCCCAGTTTGCGCTTCACTACACGCTCCTCTTTTGGAATCCCCAGATGCTAAAAGCCAAAGGCGCCTTTCGGGAAAGAGGGTCAACGCATTCCGATTGCGACGTTGACGCACGACGTTGCTCAGTTGTGATCGGCCGTACCCCCCAGCACGAATGAACCGATCGACGAGCCCGCTGCTCACCCAAGGCTTCTTATTACGTTGACTTTACCTTTTATTCCAGAGGATAGCGAACGCGTGCCCAGTGATACTTTCGGGATAATTCCTCCAGCCCGGCTGACCTGTCTCTACCGCGCATAAAAAAAGCCCGGCGACCGAAGTCGTCGGGCTTTTTCGCTCAGGCTGCGCGTCGCGCAACCCGAGCCAGGCGCATGCCTGTCTTAGGCAGCCTTGCGACGGCCGAAGCCGACGAGCGCGCCAAGACCGGAGAGCATGAACCACACTGCGGCCGGTACCGGCACAACGCGGACGGTCGCGCCGATTGCATCGGGCGGCGTCTGCGGCAGGAAGGTGTCTGCACTCACGAACGGGCCGCTATCACCAGTGGTGGTGCTGGGGCCGAGCTGGTAATCGCCTGCATCGCCGATGACGGTGAAGGTAATTGTGGCGACCAGGTCAGGACCGGTCAGACCGCCGAACGCGCCGAAGGCGCCGTTGAACAGACGGCCATCTTCCAGAATCGGATCACGGCCGAAGCTCTGCTCACCAAGACCAGCACTCACGTATTCGGCGAATTCAAGACCCATGGCGTCGAAGTTCACGTCGAAGCCACCACCGAGCGTCGCTTCACCGTCGCCCGAAAAGTCCATGATGAGATCGAAGGTCAGCGAATCGCCAGCCAGCGCGAGAATGGCACCATCCGTATCAACTTCGTTGTCGCCGGTGTAAACCAGAGACAGGCTAGCTGCATTTGCGGTGGCCATCACGCCGGTCAGAGCGGCCGCTCCGATCAGTTTCTTGATAGTCATTCAGTCATCTCCCTCGAGAAAGAGTTGTTTATTGTTCACTGGACGCGCCAGGACTCTGTAGTTCAATCCCTGTTGTTTTCGGAGCCCGAAAACGTCCAGCAATTGCAACGTCGCCCTGTTACCTCCAAGTATCGTGCCAAACGGTTATGACATTGTTTTTATAGGACTTTCCCCCAAAGCACGAAGTGCTGGTCGTCCATCCTGTCAAATCCATCGACAGCGCATCTCTACCCTGTGAATGGTCCTTGTTCCGGACAACCCGCGTACTGGTCGTCTGAATCAGGAGTCGCGAGAATATTGCATAAATAAGCGAATGGCAATGGCCACTTAGCTGCGTCCGCACCGAAATAGGACAGTGTGAGGACGCAGCGTTTTCATGCAATTAGAGTCGCTCCAGCGCCGCGCGTGCGTCTTCGACACCCGGGAAAACCGCGTCATCATCCGCCAGCGCTGCTTCCAGCTCCGTCCGAGCATCTTCCAGCCGGTCCTGGGCCACATACGCCATTCCGAGGTGATAGCGCAGTTGAGGCAGCTGACCCGCTCCTGCGACCGCTTCTTCCAGCAGCCCAACCGCCCGGTCGACCCGGCCTTGTCGGTAATACAGCCAGCCCACCGTGTCATTGAAGATGGGGTTATTTCCGTTCTCCAGGAGGTTGGCGAACTCAGCAGCCTTGGCCAGCGACGCATCGTCGTTGCGATGATCGGCCACCAATGCCACGTAGTTGTTCGCAGCGACCGCAAGGTTCGGGTTGCTCTCCAGAATCCGCTCGTAGTTGTCGATCGCCTGATCCCAGCGTTGCGTCTGCTCGTACACATTTGACTGGAGAATCAGCAATTCGACATTACCGGGTGCCGCAGCCAGCCCCGTAGTGACCTTTGCCTCGGCCGCATCAAGCCGACCCTGACGCAAATAAAGGCCAATGAGGTTGCGATAGGCCGGAAGCCACGTTTCGTTCAGCTCAAGCGCACGTTCGTTTGACGCGATGGCCTCGTCAGTGCGACCAAGACGGCCGTACAATTCGCCGATCAGGCTGTGACCGTGCACTTTGTCCGGGTTTTGTTCCGTGAAGGTCTGCAGGAACTGCAAAGCACCATCCGAGTCTTCGAGGCGGACATAGCTGCGCACGATCGATGTCAGCGCTTCGCTCGCATTTGCATTCAGATCAAGTGCGACACGCAGTGTGTCGATGGCCTGGGCATGTTCACCGCGCCCCTGCAACACGCGACCGCGGACGTAGTGACCCAACGCCATCTGCGGATCCATCTCGATCAGACGCTGCGCTTCGGCGTCGGCGGCGTCCCAATCTCGTACGCGCAGCAATGAATCGACATACATACGGGACATTGCGAGGTCATCCGGTTTTTGGCGAATGCCAACCGATAACAACTCCTGCACGTCGTCCCAACGCTGCTCGCGGACATACAGGCGAGCCAGATCTTTCCGCGCTTCCACGTTATTCGGCTTGGTGGAGACCAGGCCCTGATACGTTTCAATCGCCAGCGCCGTCTCGCCGTTCGCGGTATGAGCCTTGCCAAGCAGTACCTGCGCGTTCTCACGCGTGGGATCAGCGCGCAACACATTACGCAGATCGGCCGTCGCATCGTCGAATCGACCCTCGCGCATCGCGATGCCTGCGCGCATCACCAACGCATCAGGGTTCGCAGACTCTTCTTCGAGAACTTCCGTGATCAAGGACTGCCCAAGTTCGGCGTCTCCGCGGCTGAGCTCAAGCGCTGCCAACTTGGTACGCGCGGTCAGACCATTCGGCCCCTTGCCATCGCGCTCCATCACAGTGCGGTAGACCTCGCGCGCTTGATCGAAGTCTTTCATAACCGCGTAGGTCTGACCGAGCGCAAACCGGTATTGGTAGACATCCGGCTCATTTTCTATGTAGCCCTTCAGCAGCTCGACTGCGCCGTCGGCGTCGCCACTGCGGCCCGTGAATTGCGCCAGCGTCAGCTTGGCCTTCGAATCTTCCGGATCCGCGGCAACAAGATCGCGCAACACCTGCAGGGATTCGTCGCGACGATTCTGTGTCACGAAAAATTCTGCCAAGGCATACCGGTACGAATTCTGGTCCGGAAAGCGCGCGATCAGATCACGCAGTTCCTGCTCGGCCTCATCAAGACGACCGTTGCGTTGAAGCAGCGTCACTTTGACCACGCGCAATGACTGGTTGTCCGGTTCATAACCGATGGCCTGCGTAAGCAACGACAACGATCGATCGATGTCCTCGGCCTGATAACTCGATGCCAGGAACGCGAGCGCGCTGATGTTGCGGGGCGACTCTTCGAGTACGGCTTCGGCAACGTCCCGCGACTCTGCGATTTGCCCCTCGCGCAGCAGCACGGTGGCTTCCAGCACCCTGCCCTCCAGGTTGCCCGGCTCTACGGCCTCAATCGCCGCGATCGAATCGCGCGCCTGATCCAGCTGGTTGGCCGCAGCCCAGATGCGGCCCATTTTGACCTGTGCTTCGACATTTGACGGATCGATCTCGACGGCGCGCCGCAGGAAACGAACCATCTTCTGAGGTTCCTTGTCCTCTTCGCCGATGCGCGCAATCAGGTACGTCGCGTCGAAGTTGTTGGGCGTGATTTGTAAAGCGTTCTTGGCATCAAGTTCAGCCTTGATGTAGTCGCCACGCTCAAACGCCTCTTGCGCCCGCTCGAGATAATTGGCCGCCCGTTCTTCTTTGCCAGCGCACGCCACGAGCAGCGCGAGCGAAGCGAGCAAGACAGGCCAGCGGAGCGTTCTTTGAATCAATCTCATTGTATTTTCGCTCTGTTGATGGAATGAAAAGAAAAAGGAAACCGATAACCAAACCGACAGCTCACGTCATCCCTCGATAGGCGAGGATGCCAAGCATGATGACGGCTGCCCACGGCAGAAGTGCGCGCGTCTCCGAGCGTCGTTTGCCGAGAAACTCACTGACATAGAAAACAACTGCCAATCGAATCGCGGTATCGGCAAGCGGCACGCCGATAGTCGGCTGATTTGAGAACTGCGCACTGATTACGATGGCTAGGACGAACGCCAGAACCAGAAAGTCGAGCGGCGTGGACTTAAACTCGCTGCGCCCGGCAATCTGGATCGTTATAAACAGCGCCGCGCCCATCGCGACAAACGCTGTGTTGACAGCAAACGAACCAGGCAGTCCCGGCCGTCCACCACCCGCCAGCGCAAGTACGGCGGCGACGCCAGCGAGATAAATGCACAGCCCACGCGCCGCGTCGCGGCCGGCCGGCGGAAGCACGCTGACAAAAAGAAAGGCAACGGCTAAAGCAAGAGAAAGCTTTCCGAGTTGCTCAGGCACATCGACCGCGTAGAGCGCCGACAGCACGAGCAATACGCTAACAAAAAGCTCCGTCGCACGAATGGCGAACGCAGGCAACCGTGGGTAAAGACGCCGCCACTCACCCGCATCGAGCGGCCCCAGTCGTTTGCGATCCGTCACGTGAAACTGAACGTCCAGAACTCGGAACAAACGGAACCCGAGAAGAATCAGAAAGGACATCGCGATGTAGGCCGCCAGCACCACCGCGTCGCTTTCGAAGCGCAGGGAATATCCGGTCAGGACCATCGTTGCCTGCGCGATGTATATGCAGGACACGGCTTCATACTGGTAAAGCCCGAAGTCAAGAAGCCGATGATGAAAGTGATTTCGGTCCGGCAGAAATGGTGAGCGTCCGTTACGAATACGCCAGATCATCACCGTCAACGTGTCGAGAATGGGAAGACCGAGCAGGAGCAAAAGGAGTGCCGGATTGAGCGCTGTGTTGGACTGCTGGGTCAGAAGGATGGCAAGTACTGCCGCTGTGAAGCCAAGAAACTGGCTTCCCGTATCCCCCATGAAGATGACCGCAGGGTGATTGTTGTACCGCAAAAACCCACATACGCCGCCAAGGGTCGCGAGAGTGACCAGTGCCATGGAAAGGGACTGATTCTGATAGAACATCCATGCCAACGCAGTGAGGGCGATCAGTGCTGTCCCGGCTGCCAGACCGTCCAGTCCGTCCGAGAGATTGATCGCGTTGGTCACGCCAACGATAAATCCAGCTGTCAGTGGAATGGACAGCCACGGGGAAACCGGATCGATCCCGCAAAACGGCACCATATCGATCCGGATTCCCGCGGCGATCACAATCGCCACGGCAAGAATCTGTCCCAGAAACTTCCACGCGTAGTGCAGTCCATTGCGGTCGTCGAGTACGCCGAACACAAAGATCACCGACGCGCCCATCACGAACGCGCGCAAGGTGCGCTCCTCCGGCCACCATACGAGTAGTGGCACAAGCGCCCCAAGAACGATGGCGATCCCACCGCTCCGGGGAATCGCTCCTGCGTGCACCTTGCGATCGTCCGCGATATCAATCAAACCCAACCTCGGCGACACTCGCACGAGCGGCGGCACGAGCAGCATGCTCACCAGCAACGCGATAAAGAATGTCGAGAACAGAGTCATCGGCCGGGTCCCTTGGCGGACGGTTCGCTAGTGCCGCACCCAGTGCCGGATCAGTCCGGCACCCTGGGGGCGATTTCGGGGTAACTGGCGCGGATGAAGTCCGCCATTTTCTGATCAGCATCTGCAACGCTCTGGCCGTCGCTCACCGGAAGCGAAAAGCGGATCAGCGCACCATCCGTTCGATTGCGTGTAAACGCGTCCCAGAAAATGAACCACTTCACCACGTACTCATTTGTAATGTGGCGTTGGCGCTGCTTGAACCAGTAATAGACCAGCATCTTCTGTTCGCCGTACGAAATCAGCATGCGGTTGACGTTGAGGTCGCCATCAATCCCCTGTACGTTTGACACCGGCCGGTTGGTCAGCGAATCGATGCGCCAGCCACCGCCCGGGAGACAGCTACGTGGCGAGTGCGCTGAGGCACCCTTTCGCTGATTATCGTAGTACGCGATCCACAG
The DNA here is from genome assembly GCA_039026595.1 of Pseudomonadota bacterium. Taxonomy (GTDB): domain Bacteria; phylum Pseudomonadota; class Gammaproteobacteria; order Steroidobacterales; family JBCCMA01; genus JBCCMA01. Next base: position 7,331 of record JBCCMA010000068.1, on the reverse strand, counting down.
TTCGACGGGTGCGCCTTCACCGTTGCGACGGAAATCGGCGCTGAACCAGTCCCGCATCTTCAGAACGTCAAGGTACTGCTGCTCGACACTCTTCTGGCGTCCCTCCCAGTCACCAAGCTCAAGCGGCATGCTGAGAAACTCGTCCCGCGCCGGCGCATTTGATTCGCGCACCTGCAGGTACTGCGATCCAATCGCCGCCATGATCAGAAGTGCAACACCGATGGCCAGAGGCGTCGTTACCGACTTTTGGGACAGCGCTGACAGATCCTCCACTGGATCGCCGAAGTCAACATTGAACGCTTCGCTCAGGGTCCGTTTGTCACCAGCGAGCTTCATCAAGATGATGATTTCGAGGAACAAGAGCGCCACACAGGCCATGAAGATGATCCAGCCTTCAAAAGCGTGCAGGAAGCCTTCGGCCTGTTCGATCCCATAGCGATTGACGAGTACGCCGATCACGCCAATACGGAAGCTGTTCATCACAACGGTCAGCGGCATCGAACTTAAGAACACGATCAAGCGCTGCCACCACTTGCCGCGGAACAGGTAGGCGCACAGGAAGCCGAAGCTCATCAGCGGAAACAGATAGCGCAACCCACTGCAGGCTTCGACCACCTGCAACTTGTAAATGCCCAGGTCGATCACGTTTCCTTCAAGGTAGACGCTCAGACCGAACGCTCGAATCACAGCAACACCCATCTGGGACGAAATCAGCTGAAGTTGCGACGACAGGTTGTTGTAGAGGAACGCTGGAAGCGGGATCATGAACACCAGGTAGAGCAACGGCACCCAGACATACCTCAGCCCGGCCACGCCGACCAACGCAATGGTTAGCCCGGCTAACGTCATTAGGAAGGCGTACTGCACGATCACGTAGATCGAGGACAGCTCACCCAACAACATCAGGACCAGACCAAACGCAACCATGCCGACGCCAATCCAGGCGCCGCGCCACGGCGTGTCCACGAGACGCTTCCGCTCGCGCCATAACAGGAACAGCGCGATCACGGGGATCAAGTAGCCATGGCTGTACTCTTCCGAATTCCACTGCTGGGCCATGAAAGCCAATGCGCTGTGGAACGTAGCGGCCAGCGCCACAACGGCGATGATCGCGAGTGCGATCAAGCCCGTCGGAAAGCGTTTAATTTGTACTTCGCTCACAAAGTCTCTCCTGAATTAGCGTAGGAGCTTTTTGTTGTATTCGTCGCCCGCTGACGACATGAATCTGACTAACCGGTGTTTGCGGGTTCACACAAACGTCCCAAAAAGGCTCAGGGGTCCATCGCCTCGGCCGAGCTGCTTGCCGCCACATCGCCGCCGCGGCCCGCGAAAATGCCGCCAAGCTTGCGATCCTTCACCACGTCTTTGATCACACTGCCGGCAATCTCGTTGACTTGCTCAGCGAACCCATAAACGAGTGCCGTATCGCAAATACTGTTGATGACGCGCGGTACACCGCGGCTGTAGTACCAAACCATCGAGCACGCTGCCTCCGGAAAGATGCCCGGCTCTCCCCCTGCGACACTGATCCGATGGTGGATGTAGTCCACGGTCTCCTGCGATGTCAGTGCCTCAAGGTGATAGCTCACCGAGATCCGCTGCGCGAATTGCTTGAGGCTCGGCAACATCAGCGTTGCTCGCAATTCGGGTTGACCAACTAGTACCAACTGCAGGACCTGATTCTTGTCTGCGTTGATATTTGAGAGCATGCGAAGCTCTTCAAGCGTCTCAACAGCGAGGTTCTGCGCCTCGTCAATGATCAGCACGGTCCGCTTGTTTCTTGAGTACTCATCGACCACGAAATTCACGAACCGTTCATACAGCTCGACTTTTTCCATGCCCTTGTACTCAAGACCGAACGACATCAGCACCCACTGCAGCAGATCCCCGAAGGACTGATGCGTATTGCTGATCAACCCCACCGTCGTGTCCTTCTCCATTTCGTCGAGAAGACGGCGGATCAGGGTGGTCTTGCCAGAACCAATTTCACCGGTAACGACACTAAAGCCGGCATTGTTCAACATGCCATACTGGAGCATGGTCAGCGCCATTCGGTGCTTTTTGCCCAGATACAGAAACGAAGGATCAGGCAGCAGCGTGAACGGCTTTTCCGAAAATCCGTAAAAACTCTCGTACATAACAGCGGGCGATCAGTAGTAGGCCGTGTTGAAATTCGCGGCCTTGTTAAGCACGGTGCCGATGATGTTCGACTCAGACAGCACCTCATGTACCTGCGCGAGCTCGCCTTTCCCGGTTTCACCCTCGGCGACGACGAGCATGACCGCATCCACGTTCGGCGAAAATGCGAGCGCATCGTCTGTCGACAGCACGGGTGGCATATCAAAAATGACGATGCGTTCGGGATAGCGCGCCTTGATCTCGGCAATCACGCTCAGCATCTCCGGCGAAGAGAGGATCTCGGATGAGTTATCGACACGCCGTTTTGACGGCAACACAACCAGGCGCTCAACGGAAGGATTGAAGAGCGCGTCCGACATGTTGGCCTTGGATTCAAGGACATCAACCAGGCCGGCTTCGGGCTCGTATCCGAAAAATTCGTGAATACCGGGTCGGCGCAGATCGAGATCGACCAAAAGGACCGTGTGGCTGACTTCGCGCGCCATGCTGATCGCGAGATTTACGGCCGTGAGGCTCTTGCCCTCCTCCATGCCGGGGCTTGTGACCATCAGGGACGTCCACTGGTTTTCTTTCATCCGCTGAAGCGTCCGCGTCCGCAGCATCCGATAGGCGTCGGCGACCGCCGAGGCGGCTGCGCTGCCGATCACTCGATTGGACTCAAGCACGGCCGGATCGGGCTTAAAGACACGCGTTTCCGTGTAAACGATGTCTTCGGTCCGCCCGGTCGCATGCGGTGTGACGATTTCGCGCACCGTTGCGCGGTTCGAAGGGGCACTGCCCTCGCGCTCGCGTTTGGCGCGCTCCAGTGCTTGTTTGATTCGTTCCATGGTCTTGATCTCGTTTCGTCAGGGGGTACGGTCGGAGGAACTCAAAGTCCCAGCTTTCTCAAAATGGCATACCAGAGCACATCAAGCGGTCGGAAGAAAAAGTGGATGCACGCCAACACCACACCAACCGCCGCGAGGACAATTCCGCTGATCACCGCGGTTCCAACGCGCGACTTGCGTGTATCGCCCGCATTCTCAATGGCCGGAATCATGGCAAGCGGTGGCGCCATACCAAGTTGAGCGATATCCCCGGCGGAACGAATACTGTCGTCCACGTTCTCAGCCAACGCAGCGGCGGCGACGGTGCCAACAAGCGACAGAGCGAAACCGAGGAAGATCAACGCCCACCGGTTTGGCCAATGCGGTTGCGTCGGGGCAATCGGCGGCTCAAGCAGATTAAAGGCCTGTGCTTTGCCTTCCGATACCACGAGCACACCCACGCGCGCTTCCTCGGCCTTGGCCGACGTTTCGGCCAGACGCAGTCGCGACGCTTCAAGATCGCGCAACAGAGCAGAGTACTCGCGCTCCACCAGCGGCGTGCGATCAATCACGTCTTTCTTTTCCTCCAGCTCCTGCTGAAGGTTCTGATACAGCGCCGCCAGGCTCTGTAATTCCGTTTGTGCCTGCACAAGGTTCGCCTGCAACGTGATGTAGGCCGGATTGGTCGGAACGTCACCGTCTGCGGTCTGCTCAGTCGCAGGTGCCGTGCTCTGCGACGCGACAAACGTCCGCCCGACAAATCCCTGCAACCCGTCGACCGTCAGGACCTTTACCCAGTCTTTATTGCTATCGTCGATCACGGTCGCTGGCGCGCCGCCACCGAACGTTCCGATGACAGCCGACTCGAGACTCGGCCCCTCGCGCACATTCACTTGCGAACCGACGCCGTCCGCGAGCACAACGCGCTCGTCGACAAGTGCCGAGGCGGCCTCGATCCGAGCATCACGCAGATTGGAAAGGCGCCGTTCCAGCCCGATGATCTCAGGGTGGTCCTTACCGTAACGTCCGCGAGCTGTCTCCAGCGCAACTTCCGTCTCGGCGATCTGCTCCTCGATCAGGTTCGTATCCACTCGAGAGGTCACGCCCGTGTCACGCTTCAATTCGGCCACCATGCGCTCGTACTGCAGCACGGTCGGGTGGCTGTCACCATACTGCGATCGGGAGAGCCGAAGCTCGCTCTCAAGGACGGCCAAAGCCTGCGCCGGGTCGGTCATGTCGCCCGCGCGGCTGAAGGCATCCCGATCGGTCTGCAAAAGCTGCGACTCAAGCAAAATTATGCGATTGCGGAGGGACTGAATGCGCGCCTCCGTTGTTGTCACATCGTTTTGGAGGCGCTGAACCAGCTGCAGATTGGTCGGCAGTAACTCAGGCAGTGCACTGCCGCTCTTGAGTTTCAGCTCCGTCAATTTGGCTTCGAGTTCGAGCACCTGTTGCTGATGATTTTGTGCAAGCTCCTCAAGGAAACTCGCCGCGCCTTCGACCTGCGACTCCCCTTCCTCAAGGTTGACTTCCTTATAGAGAGACACCAGTCGGTTCGCGACTTTTTGCGCGGCCACCGGCTCTCGGTAGTCAAAGGCGATTGAAAACGCAATAGTCGCCTTGGTTGGTCGACCGCTGCGAGGGTCGATCACGTCAGCGGCAACCAGATCGATATTAATGTCCTCACGCATCGACTCAATGATCTCACTGCGGGGCGTCCGATCGATCTCCCAGCTGTACAAATCCACCTCATCGATGATCCGCGACAGGTTCACCGACGTCATGGCGCGTTGCGTAATCCGCTGGACCCGTTCGTCGGCAAAACTGGTGATCGTGGATCGCACCAGATCCTCCGGAATGTCCTGACCTTCGATCATGATCAGCGCGCCCGAGCGATATTTCGCGGGAAGCAGGAAAACGACAAGGAGTGACAGCACGAGCACCGACAGAAACGTGACCATCATCAGCGTGCGCCGACGTTGCAGAATCTGCATGTAGTCCGAGAATGTGAGTTTGGTTTCTTCCATTGTCTTATTTCCGTTGTCGTCGGTTTGATTCCGGGCCGGTGAGGTAAGTCATTCAGAAGCGAGGGCTACAGCGAAATGCCCTCGGGTCGGTACGTCAGGTTCACGAAGACCGAAAACGAGTCGGCCTCTTGGTTGAGCGCATCAAACGTTTGATCTCGCCACCGCACGCCAGGCGAGACGCGCCAGCTTTGCGAGAGTCGCCAATCGAGCTTGAGATCGAGCGAAAGAAATCGGCGGTCGAATTGCGTGCCTTCCGTAATGGACTCGGAGTCGAGCACTCGGAACGTGGCCACGCCCGCAACGCGCTGAGCAAAATCGTAACGGAGCGACCCGTTGAGGCTGTCCGTTTCAATGAGAAATCCAAGGCCAACGGGCGATACCGCGCGTTCGACTCGAAAACTGTAGGAATACCGCTCTCCGCGATAGGAGAGGCCCGTGGCCGCAAGCAAGCCGGACGACGTATCCGAGGCTTCAACATCGGGCACGCTGCCAGTGCAGGGCGTCAGTTGCTGTCCATTCAGTCCGAAAATGCAATCGGTCTGGATATTCGCGCTCACCGAGCGGGATTCGACGTCTCGGTACCCAGCCAAGATGTTAAATTCGAGTCGCTCGCTGACCACTTTCCGCCAGCCCAACTGGACGCCGTACGTGGTTGATTCACGCCGAGTATCAAATTCGCTGCAGGACTGACCGAGTGTGAACGTCCCGCCCACCGGGAATACGCCAAGCCCTCCGCAGGCCAGATTCGGCCGGCTTTCGGTCTCGAACTCCTGCGCAAAAACAGTGAAATCGATCAGTGAGCTGTCGTCCAACTGGCGCGCGAGCGTCACATCAGCCGTGACGTTCTCGAAGTCCTGCAGATTTAAAGACGCAAAGTGCTGGTTAAAAAGTCCGAGGCCAGCGGTCAGCTGCATGCGCTCAGACAATTGACGCTGGTACGACGGGCGCACGGAAACCGACTCGACCCGAGTGGCCTCAAGCAGCCCCGAGCCCGTCGTTTCTGTGGTCAGCTGCGCTCGACGTCGGATGCTGCCGTCAATCAAAAACGACTGCCGCTCGGAAAACCGCCTGCCACTCAGGGAAAAGCGCTGCGTATCGATATCGAATTCGCTTGGATCGTAACGGTCGAACCCGATGCCTGCTGTGCTATTCAAGGTCCAGGCATCGCCACGGGCACGCATCTCGAGCGATGGCTCAATACGGTACAGGTAGGCCTCTCGCTGATCGGCGATCTCGTCTGGTGTGTTTTGGCGCAGTGTCCGAAGCTGGAGGTTGTCGTCGTAGCTTAAGCGTTGCAGCACGTTTGGTATGAGCAGCAGTTCGGCCCCGCTCGCAGCTAGCGTTGCGCATACCAGACCAGCGGCAAGCAAAAGGCGACGTGACACCCGATTGACCTGATTACGGGACAACGACCACGTCCCCGCTGCTCAAGAGAATGTTGCTCTCGAGGTCCTTACCTTCTTTCACTTCACCGTAGCGAAACGGCAGCGCCTGCTGCTGGCCGCTCGGCCCGCGCCGGAGAATGCGGATTTTGTTTTCGGCGGCGAACGACGTAACGCCGCCAGCAATTGCCAGCGCCTGCATCACGTCAAGACCACTGTTCATCACGTACTCGCCCGGCCGCGCGACCTTGCCCAGCACGTAAATCTTGTTGCCGTTGACCGCCAGCGCCGCCACCGTCACCACCGCGTCTGGGATATAGGTGTCGAGCCTGGCCGAAATGGCCTCCTGAATTTGCTCCGCGGTGCGACCGGCCGCCGCAATATCGCCGGCGAGTGGGAAACTGATACCGCCGTCGGGTCGGACGAGAACCTCACGGTTGAGCTCCTCCTCGTTCCAGACCGACACCTGCAGCACATCCCCCGGGTTGATCCGATAGTCCGCGGAATCCTGAGCGTGGATCGAGCCCGTGCCGATCAGCAGTGCAAGAACGAGTAAACGACGCAAAATCATGTTCATCTCCAGTGTGCGATGACCGCCGTGCGGTCCAGGGTGACGCTCCCTTCGCGAAACACGGCCTCACGTACCTGTGAAAGCCGAGGGTCGTGCGCCCCGTCCTGCGGCGCCGCGACGAAATCCGTTGGGCTTCGTCGCTTTGCAGCATTCGCGCCAACCCCTAAAAATTTAGCAAAAACAGGGAGTAATGTGTCTTACTTTTAGCATAATACGAGACTGTTTTTCGGGTCTGTCAAGAATGCCGACGTCGCCCCAACGAGCAGGTTGCAACACAAATATGGCCAAAATGTGGGAATGACGCGGTGTCGAGCAGACACTGGCGGAGAGGGAGGGATTCGAACCCTCGAAGGACGCTAGCCCTTGCCGGTTTTCAAGACCGGTGCATTCAACCGCTCTGCCACCT
>JBCCMA010000067.1:0-18008 GCA_039026595.1 Pseudomonadota bacterium | reverse complement strand
GGCCGCCTCGACCGCGCGCTGAGCGACGATACCAAAGCCATCATCCAGCGCGTGACCGAATACGGTTATCAGCAGTTCATTTCGAGCGTCGCCGCCGCACGCGGCAAGTCCGTAGAAGACATCGATCGCATTGCCCGCGGTCGTGTGTGGAGCGGCAAGGACGCGCTGCGACTTGGCCTCGTCGATGAACTGGGGACCCTCGACGACGCAATTGCCGCCGTGGCCGTTCGGGCCGGCCTCGGTGATGACTACGGCGTGCGGTTTGTGGAGAAACCGCTGAGCTTTCAGGAGCGTCTGGCATTGTCCTTTGCCACACGTGCACAGATCTGGTTCGGCGAGGACGTATTTGTGTCGAAGCGGGAACGGTCGCTGCGGCGTATCAGCGCGGCTATCGGACTTGATCGGTTGCAGAGCGAGCTTGACGCCCTCGCGCGATTTAACGACCCGCAGGGTATTTACGCTTATTGCTTCTGCCGGGTTGATTGACGTCGCTAGCGGGTCATGTGCACAACAAGTTGGCCGGCACGGTCGCCATCCGCGCGGCCGTATGCCAGAACGATGTCGTCGCGCCCATCGTTGTCGAGGTCAGTGAGCACAAGCTGAGTGCCGTCCGCGGGGCCCACAATGTCCAACGATGTCGGTCGTGACGCAAACTGGTTGTCCTCAAGACCACGCCGCCACGCAAGACCGCGTTTGCGTCCCTTGAGTACCAGATCCTGAACGCCATCACCGTCCAGATCGCCGAACGCGATGGTCGGAAAGTCCGTCTCACCGCTGCCAAAGTCGAATTCGATTTTGCTCTTGATTGTCGTGGCGGGCTCTGAGGGAATGTTGCCCGCGAGGTCCGGCGGGTAAATCCGGACCTGCATGGTGACCGAGCGCGAAAACAGCGCGCTGATCAGTGTGCCCACGCCGACCCGGACACTGGCCGTGACCAGAATATGCCGTCCGTCGTCGAGCGGGAGCAGGCGGGCGCCGAACTGAAATCCGCGATTGGCGAGCCGGGTCTCCGGTACCGCAGGAAAGGTCAGTTCACCGTCAGCGAGAGTGCCATGATAAATCTGGTAGGTGGTGGTTTTATCGAAAACGCCGGCGCTGATGGTCTCTAGCGTCAGAATATCGGGCAACCCGTCTCCGTTGATGTCCGTAAACTGGTCGACCTCGCGAAGCACGCTGTCCTGTTGGTCGATATCCTCGTAGCTGTTGTAGATCGATTCACGCTCCAACTCCGAGCTCAGACCGAGGGGCAGTCTGGCCTGATTGGTGATGGCGTCGTCGAGGTCGAAAGAATGCAGCGTGTCACCGCGCACCATGTACACCCGGGTGCCCCCCGGCAATGCCGCCGTGGCGAGGGTGAGCGGCTGGTATGAGACGTTGGCGTCGTAGCTGCGGCGGTACGCCGGCCACGGGACGGTCTGCGTGACGTTCGCACGCACTATGTGAACAACGTCGAAATCCGGCACGGTGAGAAAGGGGACGCGTAAATCGGCAAGCGACCGCACGAAGTCGATACGGCGGGTGAGTTCGGCAAACGAGCGGCCGCGGAACACGCTTTTGGTGTCGTGCCAGTGCTCAAGGCCGGTGCCACGCGCATAAACGCGGTGAACCGCGTTATCGGTCAGAACAAATAACGCGTCGCCGCCGGACGAATCCGGGCCCACGTCCACGGCGGCCGTACCGTCTGGCAGCGACCATTCGCGAAAGCGGACGCCGCCCTCTTCGTAGTGAATCAGTCCGAGACGCGGCGTGGCGTCCGCTTGTCGACCCGCCAGCGCAACAACGGAACCGTAGTTCGGATGTTCGAGAGCGATCAGACCGGTCTGGGGCTGAAATCCGGGGGTTTGGACGTTCGCCGCGTGGCTCGTCGCGGTCAGTGCGACGCATGTGAGAAGGGCTGCTTCGCAACGCGCTCGGTGCAGCCTGCGAAAACGACGAGCGTTCAAGGGCACCGTCAGTTGGACTGCGCACTCGCGCGGCGAACGACCACGCGTACACGCCGGAGCTGTTCTCGGTCCGTCACCGGGCCGATACCGGTAGCCACCACGTTGGCTTGACCCGATCCGAGCGGTCGGTCGACCGTGATCGGGCGGCGCTCCTGAATCTGCCGGCCGCTCGGGTCGGTGACCTGCACCTCCAACTGAATGCCGATCATCGTAACGGCGGATTGATTCTGCACCTGGATCACGACCTGTCCGTTGGCATCGGTGCCAACGCGTGTTGCGACAAAGCGCTGCGGGTCCAGACGCGCCAACGTGGCGCGCGCATCGTTGCCGACCGCCGAATCGGATTGCGCCGCTTGTTCGAGCAGCTGCACGGCGCGCTGACGGTCACCGGCGTCAAGCGCAATCATACCCATGCCGTGGTAGGCGGTGGCGGTGGGCAGCAACGACGTGCTTTTCTGAAAGTCTCGCTGCGCCTGCGCGTTGTTGCCCTTGGCGCGATAGGCGATGCCGCGGGTCAGATAGGGTTGGAAATAGTTGGGGTTGCGTTCAATGGCGGTCGCGTAATAGCCGATGGCCTCATCGTAGTCCTTGTTCTTGAGCAGCGTATCGCCGTAAAGACCGTAAAACTTGGCTTCGCGCGGTTCGATATCGAGCGCTTGCTGTGCCAGCCGTGCGGCGGTTTGCGTGTCGCCACCCTGGAGGGCCTGAACGCCCTTGTCGTAGGCCTCGTACGCGGGTTGCGTACGGGTCAGTGTCGCGATTTTTTGCGCGTACCGCTCTCTTCCGTACTCACCCCCCGCGCCAAGCTCCGACAGCGTTTGCTGGTTTCGTGCCACGCGCGCTTCGGACGGTGGGTGTGAGGAAAACAACCCGGTAAGCCAGTCGCTGCGCCGCCCTTCGGACAGCCGAACGAACGTCTCCTGCAGATCGACAGCCGCCGCGGGGTCGTAGCCGGCAGCCTTCATATAGCGCATGCCGTAATAATCCGATTCAAGCTCAGCGTCTCGCCCAAACTTCTGCGACACAAGCTGCGCGGCCACCGCTCCACTGTTAACCACGTAGCTCCCGTACTCGTTGTCGATTTGCGACACCTGAAGTGCGAGAAGCCCAACCTGAAATAACGTACCGCGCTCGATGTTCTTCGCGCCGTGCCGAGCGGCGGCATGGACGATTTCGTGACCCATGACGGCCGCGAGCTCAGCCTCTGACTTCATCTCAGTGAGCAAGCCGCGGTTAAACGCGATCTTGCCCCCGGGCATCGCCCACGCGTTGGGCACCGAGTTGTTCAACACAACAAACTCATAGGGCAAGTCGGGGCGATCGCTGACCTTGGCCAGACGCTCGCCGACTTCGCGAATGTACGCCGTCACTTCTGGATCGACCACGTAATCACCGCCCTGCATTTGCCGCGCCGGCTGGTAATTCTGCTGACCCAGCTCGATTTCCCGAGCTTCGCCAATGAACTGGAATTCCGATTTACCCGTTACCGGGTTAGTGCCGCAGCCGGTGAGCGAAGCGGCGGCGAGGATGAAGACGGGTAGAAAACGGTTTGTGCGAAACATGCTGCAGCAACTCCAGGCCAGCTCCGGCCACTCCGATTCAGGCGGTTCGGTTCAGGCGGTCCAGTCGAGGATGATCTTGCCGCTCTGACCCGTGCGCATCAATTCAAAGCAGGTCTCAAACTCGGTGTAGGGCAGTTCGTGGGTAATGACTGGCTCCACGTCCAGACCGCTCTGTAGCAGACTGGTCATCTTATACCAGGTCTCGAACATCTCCCGGCCGTAGATCCCCTTGATGGTGATTCCCTTGAAGATCACATCATTCCAGTCGATCGCGATATCGTTGGCGGGGATGCCGAGCAGCGCCAGACGCCCGCCGTTCACGGCGTGGGTCAGCTGGGCGCGAAACGCACTTTCCACGCCGGACATCTCCATGCCGACGTCAAAGCCCTCGAGCATGCCGAGATCGTCCATGGCGTCCCTGATCGTCTCCCTCGTAACGTTCACGGTCCGTGTGGCGCCCATGGCGGCGGCCAGGTCGAGACGATAGTCGTTGATATCCGTGACCACAACGTGGCGTGCGCCGGCCTGTTTGGCGATGGCCGTGGCCATGGCGCCGATCGGCCCTGCGCCGGTGATCAGCACGTCCTCACCGACCAAATCGAACGACAGCGCCGTATGGGTGGCGTTGCCCAGTGGATCAAGCATGGCGGCCACCCGGTCGGGAATGTCATCGGGCAGTTTGAAGGCGTTGGTGGCGGGAATTGCGATGAACTCGGCGAAACACCCTGTGCGGTTTACGCCCACGCCCACGGTCTCGCGGCAAAGATGGCGCTGACCGGCCCGGCAGCGACGACAAAAGCCGCAGTTGATGTGGCCTTCGCCTGCGATGCGATCGCCCACCTCAAATCCGCGGACCTCAGAACCCACTTCCACAATATGTCCGACAAATTCATGCCCGACGGTCATGGGCACGGGAACAGTCTTTTGTGCCCAGGCATCCCAGCTGAAGATGTGCAGATCGGTGCCGCATACCGCGGTTTTGCGCACCTGCACGAGCACATCATTGGCTCCCGCTTCGGGCCGCGGAGCGTCCTGCAGCCAAAGACCCTCGCGGGCGTGGGCTTTTACGAGCGCTTTCATGCGCGATCGTCGTCGATGACGCCCAGTTCACGTCCCACGCTGACGAACGCGTCGACGGCCTGCTCAAGATGCGCACGGGTGTGCGCGGCGCTCATCTGAGTGCGGATTCGAGCCTGACCGCGCGGAACCACGGGGTAGGAAAAGCCGATGACGTAGACGCCCTTTTCAAGCAGCCGATCTGCCATCGTGCTTGCGAGCGTCTCGTCGCCGAGCATAACCGGCACGATAGGGTGATCGCCGGGAAGAAGCGTAAAGCCGGCGTCCGTCATGGCGTTGCGGAAGTAGGCCGTGTTGTCGGCAAGCTGGCGCCGACGATCCGCACCTGAGTCAATCAGTTTGAGCACTTCGAGTGACGTTGCGGCGATGACCGGCGCCAGTGTGTTGGAGAAAAGATACGGGCGCGAGCGTTGTCGTAGCCAGTCGATCAGGACTTTATGACCGCTGATGTAGCCCCCCGCCGCACCGCCGAGCGCTTTGCCGAGCGTGCCGGTAATCAGATCGATACGTCCCATAACGTCGCAGTGCTCGTGCGTGCCGCGGCCACCGGCTCCAAGGAAGCCTGCTGCATGGCAGTCGTCCATCATCACCATGGCGTTGTAGCGTTCGGCCAGGTCGCAAATTCGGTCCAGCTGAGCCACCGTGCCGTCCATGGAGAAGACACCGTCCGTTGCGATCAGTCGCGCGCGCGCATCCTGTGTCGCGGCGAGCTTGGTTTCCAGATCGGCCATGTCGTTGTGCGTGTAGCGGTGTCGTTGCGCTTTACATAAGCGGATGCCGTCGATAATGCTGGCGTGATTGAGCGCGTCACTGATCACGGCGTCGTCCGGTCCGAGCAGCGTCTCAAACAGGCCGCCGTTGGCGTCGAAGCAGGACGGATAAAGGATGGTGTCTTCGGTGCCAAGGAACGCGCTTAGCGCCGCCTCCAGTTCTTTGTGCACGCTTTGCGTCCCGCAGATAAAGCGCACGGACGCCATGCCAAACCCATAGCGATCCAGCGCCGCCTTGCCAGCTTCGATGAGGGCAGGGTGGTTGGCCAGACCAAGGTAGTTGTTGGCGCACAGGTTGAGCACCGACTGCTCGCGGCCTGCCTCATCGCGCACGCCGATGCGGGCGTCCTGTGGCGTATCGATTACGCGTTCGGTCTTGAAAAGACCGTCTTTTCGCAGGGCGTCGGTGTCTGACCTGAGCGTGTCCATGTAGTTTTGATTCACGCGCTTGTCTCCTCAAAAATTTCGCCGCAGTATATCGCCTCGCGCGATCTGTCGCGCCGATTTTAGGGGCGCCACGGGCCATGCAAAGTCGTAACCAGAATGGCGCCTCGGAGGGCGACGACAGCGTCCGTCTGGACGTCTGGCTGCACGCCACTCGATTTTTCAAAACCCGGGCCGTTGCCGCCAAGGCCATCAAGGGAGGCAAGGTGTTGTGGCACGGGCAGCGTGCCAAGGCCTCACGCGGCATCCGCGTCGGCGACCGGCTGGAGGTGACACGGGGAGACGAGACCTTCGATCTTGAGGTGCGCGTGCTGCTCGCCAAGCGCGTGTCAGCGAGTCTGGCGGCGGACGCGTTCGAGGAGACGGCTGAGAGCCGTGAACGGCGCGAAGATCAGGCCGCCCGCCGGAAGATGGCGTTTCACAGTGCGCCGCGACCGCAAAGCCGACCGGGCAAGCGAGATCGTCGCCGCCTGATCCGATTTGTCCGTGAACAACCCATTGAGGGTTCTGAGGGCCCGGAAAAATAGAGGCGCCTGTTTCGGTTAACTCGCGACGCGCGTGGAGGCGTGCTGGCCTATAATTGCGATGCCCGGCGCGTCCGCTATTCGTGAGCGCCAACCGAAGATTCGTGGAGGAGCCGTCCGTGCACGCCAACATCGAGACCCTGCCCGCAACCACTCTGGTGCTCAGTGAACCTCTGCCCGCACGCGACGCGCTGCAGATCGAAATGAATGCGCTTTACCTCGCGGACGAGACGGCCTGTGTCGAGGCGTTGCTCGATGCGAACACTCTGGACCGTCGAACGCGCGATCGGATTCGATCGAATGCGGCAAAACTGGTTCACGCTGTGCGGGCCGAGCGCGGCAACCGCGGCGGACTCGATGCGTTCTTGCATCAATATGACCTTTCGTCGCAAGAGGGCATCGTCCTCATGTGTCTGGCCGAAGCACTGCTGCGTGTTCCGGACGCCGACACCGCGGATCAGTTGATTCGTGACAAGTTGGCAAGCGGCGACTGGAAAGAACACGCCGGTACCAGTTCGTCGATGTTTGTGAATGCGTCCACCTGGGGATTGATGCTGACCGGACGCGTTCTGGGTCCGTCCGAAGAGGTTCTCGAAGACGACCCCGGTTCCTTGATGTCGCGTCTTGTGGCGCGCGCCGGTGAGCCCGTTGTGCGGGCGGCAATGCGTCAGGCCATGAAGATCATGGGCCATCAGTTTGTTATGGGACGGACCATCGCCGAGGCGCTGAAGCGTGCGTCTGACAAGGACAACGCCGACTATCGGTTCTCGTTCGACATGCTGGGCGAAGCGGCGCTGACCGCCGCCGATGCGCGCGCATATCACAAGGCCTACGCTGATGCGATTGACGCGATCGGCCGCAAGGTGTCGGGTGATTCGGTGTTCCGGGCGCCGGGCATATCCGTCAAATTGTCCGCGCTGCATCCCCGTTACGATGTCGCGAATCGAACGCGTGTCATGCGCGAGTTAGTGCCGTCGCTGGCCGAACTGGCAGCGCGTGCGCGGGAGCGTGGCATCGGTTTTTGTGTTGACGCAGAAGAAGCCGACCGTCTGGAGCTGTCGCTCGATATCTTTGAAGCGGTTTATCGCAGTGACGCGTGCGCCGACTGGGCCGGGTTCGGGCTCGCAGTGCAGGCGTACCAGAAACGAGCCGTGAAGGCGGTCGAGTGGTTGATTGCATTGGCTCGGGACGTGGGTCGACGCATTCCGGTGCGGCTGGTCAAGGGAGCCTATTGGGATACAGAGATCAAACATGCGCAGGAGCTGGGCCTCTCTGGCTATCCCGTGTTCACCCGCAAAGTGTCGACCGACGCCTCTTATCTGGTCTGTGCGCAGATGCTCATGGGCGCGCGTGACCACGTTTATCCGCAGTTTGCCACCCACAACGCGCACACGGTGGCCAGCATTCTGGAAATGGCCGGTGACACGCGCGGTTTTGAATTTCAGCGCTTGCACGGCATGGGCGAGGAACTGTACGCACAGATCATCGGTGCGGACGGCGCCAATCGCCCCTGTCGCGTCTACGCGCCGGTCGGACAACACGAAGATCTTTTGCCCTATCTGGTGCGGCGCCTTCTTGAAAACGGTGCGAACACGTCCTTTGTAAACCGCATCGTTGATGAAAACGCGCCGGTGGATGACATCGTGGCCGATCCGTTCGACGCGCTGCAGAAACTCGAAAGGAAACCCCATCCGGGCATCGCGCTGCCGGCTGATCTTTTCGGTGCGCGCCGGCGCAACTCCAAAGGTCGTAACCTGGCTGACACCGATGTCCTGAAGGCACTCTCGGACGCCATGGGCACCAGTTTGCGGAGCGTTCAGGATGCGCCTGTGATGGTGGGGGAGCGCGAGTCGATGCACGATTCGGCGCCGGTTACCGATCCCTTCGATCGTTCACGCGTTGTGGGGAGTGCGGCCAATGCTACGCCGGCGGATGTTGCCGAGGCGATGACCCTTGCACAGGCCGCCCAGCCGCGCTGGGACCGACTCGGCGGCGCGGCGCGCGCGACGTTGCTGGAGAAGGCCGCCGACATGATCGAAGACGATGCGGAGGCGTTGTTTGCGTTGTGCGTTCGTGAGGCGGGTAAACTGATTCCGGACGCGAACGATGAACTGCGTGAGGCGGTCGATTTCCTACGTTACTACGCGGCACAGGCGCGCGAGCAGTTCAGCGAGGCGGTGCAGTTGCCGGGCCCGACGGGTGAACAGAACACACTCGCGCTCGGCGGGCGCGGCGTGTTTGTGTGCATCAGCCCGTGGAATTTTCCGCTGGCGATATTTATCGGCCAGGTTGCCGCGGCGCTGGCGGCGGGTAACGCCGTGGTCGCCAAGCCAGCCGAGCAAACGCCGCTTGTAGCGGCGCGCGCGGTACGCATCCTGCGCAAAGCCGGCGTGCCGTCCGACGTACTGCATTTTCTGCCTGGCGACGGCGCGACGGTCGGGGCCGATGCGGTGGCGCATCCTGCCACGGCCGGTGTGGCCTTCACCGGGTCCACCGAGACCGCAAAGCGCATCGCCCGGTCGCTGGCCGAGAAAGAGGGCATGATCCCGACGCTGATCGCGGAGACGGGCGGTCAGAACGCGATGCTCGTGGACAGTTCGGCGCTGCCGGAGCAGGTTGTCCAGGACGTGATTCGTTCGTCGTTCAATTCAGCCGGCCAACGGTGCTCCGCGTTACGCGTTCTGATGCTTCAGGATGACGTGGCGCCGCGGATCATCGAACTGCTGAAAGGCGCGGCCGAGGAATTGGTCATCGGAGATCCGGGTCACATTGCGACCGACATCGGCCCTGTGATTGACGAGGACGCCCTTGCCACACTGCAGGCTCATATCGAATCGCTGCGTGCGTCCGATCGAATCCTGTTTGAGTTGCCCTTACCTGGCAGCGTGGGCGCGGGCAGTTTTGTGTCACCGGCTGCGGCTGAAATTTCGTCAATCTCTGAACTGGATCGCGAGGTCTTTGGGCCGGTTCTGCACATCGTGCGCTACCGTGCGAATGAGTTGGACAAAATGATCGAAGCGATCAACACAACCGGTTACGGATTAACGCTGGGCATCCACAGTCGGATCGATTCAAGGGCCCGGTATATCGCGCGACGCGTGCGTTGTGGCAACGTATATATCAATCGCAACATGGTCGGCGCTGTGGTAGGCGTGCAGCCTTTCGGTGGTCGCGGTCTGTCTGGCACCGGGCCCAAGGCGGGCGGTCCGCACTACCTGCATCGTTTCGCCACCGAGAAAACGGTGTCGATCAACACCGCGGCGGTTGGCGGCAACACGTCGCTGCTGTCGCTCGGTACAGCAACAGCGGGAGGCGACGGCGGTTAGAGGCCGACGCCCGCGTTATTGGCGAAGGCGCTGATTGTGTCCGCGGGCACCGAGATCGAGAGATCCTCAAGCCGGTGGAGCTCGCCGTCGCGCCAGTACGCGCCGTAGCCCCGGATCATACCCGCGAGCTCGTATTCGCCACTCTCACAGTTCAAGAGGCCCCCGCCGGAAGCGCCCGCGTTTGTGCCGGCACTGGAGTGAATCGCGCCGTTAACGTGCTGCTGGTAACGCCCGGAATTGGTTTTCAGATCCAGAGCGAGTGGGTAACCGACCGTCCACACCGGCTCGGCGCTGAGCAAATGTCGCCGGCTGATCCGGATTGGTTCGATCTGCTGGGTATCTGCGGACAGCAATGCAAGATCGTTGGTCAGGTCACGGGCGATGACACTGGCTTGTTCGTAGCGCTCGTTTATGTACACGAGGACAGTGTTGCTGTCGTCAACAACGTGTGCGGCGGTGAGGACACGGTCCTGTGCGATGACGACGCCGCTCGCCTCGCTGCCGCTATCCGTAGCAACGCGGATAACCGATGCGAGGGCCTTGGTTCCGGGTCGAGTGCAAAACGTCATGTCGCGGAAGTCGACGCCCTGACTGTGTGCGTCGAGGCTAGCGCGTACGAGGTTTTGATCGACGGGTGATTCGACACCTGGCGCAACCGTCGTGCATCCCGACGCGATGACGGAAAAAACGGCAAAGATCGCAGCGGTGCCTGAACGGTGTGGCCTTTTCGACACGCAGCGATGCGCCTCGCTCTTTGAGTCAACCTTGCGTGATGTCATCTTGCCTACCTCTCTGGCGTCATCCAAACGGTGCGGTATTGGTCGAGACCGCGGTCCGAACGCTGATTCCCTTCAGCTCAGTGCGCATTTCGCGATGCGCAACAAAAGAAATATCGAACACCCCGAACGTGCCACGGGATTTAACAATTCGACAGTGAGCGGCGTCACAGTGTTCCGCGCGAATTACCGTTATGCGACGCACGTCACAACAATGGCACGAAGCATGCGGTGTGCAGACTTGACGAAACGATCTGTTACTGAGTGCGGGTCTTACCGGCTGGATCGTTCTTGCGCATAACAGCGTTGTCATGCGGTGCGTAGGCGCGCTTATGACAAGCGCTGGCGTGAACGGCGCGGCGAATTGCTTTATCCTGCAACACATTACAAGAGCGTCGACAGACGACGGTGGAGGCCACCGCGATGTTCTCCACATCGTTTGCGCCGCCAACAACGCAGATAGGGGAGAGGACTATGTCACGTATGCGAGTTGCATCGTTACGTCCGGAGTCACTACGAGCGGTCACCGTCGCCGCCTTCGCGATGTTCGCGATCGCGTCACCGGTGGCGCAGGCACAGATCGATGCCGCCGAAGGCACCATAGAGAGCGCGCTCTGGAAGGATGCCAACCGCGATGGTCGGCAGGACGCGGCCGATGCGCCGGCGTCGGGTGTACCGGTGACCCTGCTGCGGTGTGACGGCGCGTTTGTGGCGGCCACCCGATCTGACGCACGTGGCCAGATTCGTTTTGATGCGCCAGCCGGCTGTTACCGGATGCGTATCGTGCCCGACAAGGGTGACACCTTCCTGGCCGATCTGGCGACGCTGCGCAGCGCGGGCGCGTCTCTATTTGATCCCACCACCGGACTGACGCCCGAGATCGAACTTGGCGCGGGCGACGTTATTGAGAGCCCCCCGGTTGCACTGGTCTCCCGTGACAACAACGGGCTCGGTGACCGCGTGTGGGAGGACCTCAATGCGAACGGTGTGCAGGACGTCGGCGAACCCGGTCTGCAAGGCGTATCTCTGTCACTGATCGATTGCGATGGCAATGCGGTTGACGGCGACGACAGACAACCCCGACGTGCCCGCACCGACCGTCACGGTCGCTTCAGTTTTGGCAACCTGCCCGCCGGCTGCTATGAGATTGCGTTGTTTGCGGATGACGCTTGGCAATTCAGCCCAATGAAACAGGGGCCGGACGCGCTCGACAGTGACATCGACCCGACGTCGGGCCACAGTCAGCCAGTCGCCGTGGACGGCGCGGCCACGATCGATATTGATGTCGGTCTGTACAAACTCGGGCGCATCGGCAACTGGGTCTGGTTCGATACAAACGCTGACGGCATACAGAACCTCAACGAGCACGGCGTGTCCGGTATCGAAGTCCTTCTCCTTGACGCGGGCGGCGTGCCCACCGGTCGCACCGCGCGCACCAACAGTGCGGGCTACTTCGAATTTGCGGGCCTTATACCTGGCCTTTATCGCGTCCAGTACGCGGTGCCGCGCCCGTACCGTATAGGTGAGCGCAACCGCGGCGTCGATGTCCAACTCGACAGCGACGCCAACGCACTCGGCACAACGCGGGTCATCGAAGTTCAGTCCGGCGGTGCACGCACGGATGTCGACCTCGGGTTGTTCGGCGGCGAGCCGGTCGACATCGAGCTTGAGAAACTGACCAACGGCGTGGACGCCGACGAGCCCACCGGTCCTCTCGTTGAAGCGGGCGGCGACGTGTTGTGGGAGTACATCGTTACGAACACGGGCGACGCGGACTTGTTCGATGTGGCGATCGTAGATGACCAAGGGGTCAGCGTGACTTGTCCGAGCACGTTTCTGGCGACCGGACAGTCGTTCACCTGCACCGGCAGCACGGATGACGCACAGGCTGGCCAGTACGTAAACATGGCGGAGGTCTGCGGCAACGATCAGACCGACGAGCCGCAGGAAACCTGCGATCAGGACAAGAGCCATTACTTTGGTGTGTTGCCCTCTGTTCAGATCGAGACGCTGACGAACGGTGATGACGCGGACGGCCCCACCGGACCGGAAGTGACCGTCGGTCTTCCCGTGATGTGGTCGTACGTTGTGACGAACACTGGCAACATCACGTTGACTGACATTGTTGTCACAGACAGCGAGGGTGTCGCCGTGACGTGCCCGAGCACCTCTCTTGAGCCGGGGTTCTCAATGACCTGCACGGCCGAGGGGACGTCGGAAGCGGGTCAGTATATGAATCTCGGGTCGGTGGCAGCCACGCCGCCGGTCGGTGACGACGTCAGCGACAGTGACCCGAGTCATTACTTCGGTCTTGCCGCCACCTTGCGACTTGAGAAGCGGACGAACGGGGTCGACGCCGATGTCCCCCCAGGTCCCACTATCGGGGTGGGCGAAACCGTGACCTGGGAGTACGAGGTCTTCAATGATGGCAATGTGCCTCTGTCTTTCGTCACGGTGACGGACGATCAGGGTGTCGTCGTGACCTGTCCGCAGGCGACCGTACCGGCGGGCAGTTCCATGGTGTGCACGGGCACCGGTGTGGCCACGGAAGGGTTGTATCGCAACATCGGTGAAGTCTGCGCGCGGATCGGCGATGGGCCGCAGTTGTGCACCACCGACACCAGTCATTACACGGGTGCGCCGGCCTCGATCGAGATCGAAACGCTGACGCAACATGTAGACGCCGACGATCCCACGGGCCCGCAGATCATGGCCGGCGATCCGGTCAACTGGGAATACGTTGTGACGAACACCGGTGGCGTGACGCTCTCCGGCATCGTGGTCTCCGACGATCAGGGCGTGACCGTGACTTGCCCGACCGACACGCTTGCGCCAGGCGAAGTCATGACCTGCACGGCCCTTGGTACCGCCGAGGCCGGTCAGTACGCGAACATTGGCAGCGTCAGTGCGAGCGGCAATGGACAAGCCGTTAGCGACAGTGACCCCAGCCACTACTTTGGTGTCCTGTCTGCCGTGAACATCGAGAAAACGACCAACGGACTGGATGCGGACGCGGTACCCGGCCCGTCCGTGCCGGTGGGCAACCCGGTAACGTGGACCTACACGATCACCAACACGGGCAATACGCAATTGACCGACGTCGCGGTCAGCGACGATCAGGGGGTTCAGATTTCCTGTCCGCCCGTGTCGTTCCTGGATCCGGGTGAATCGCTGGTGTGCACCGGTACCGGTACCGCGGCTGCGGGGCAGTACATGAATATCGGGCAAGTCTGCATGCTGTTCGATGAACTGGAGGTGTGCGATACCGACACCAGCCACTACTTTGGCGTCGGGGGCGGACTGAGCGTTGAGAAGAGCACAAACGGTGTGGACGCCGACCTTCCGCCGGGCCCTACGATCACCGTGGGCGAGCCCATCACATGGACGTATGTGGTGACCAACACCGGTAATGCGACGGTGACCGGCATTCTGGTCGCCGACGATCAGGGCGTGGACATCACCTGTCCTGTTGACGTGCTCGGACCGGGCGAAAGCATGACGTGCACAGGTACGGGCGTCGCGACGGATGGGCCCTACGTGAACGTCGGCTCTGCGACGGGCCAGCCCGTAGATGCCAATGGCGATCCGGTCGGACCCCCGGTCAGCGGCGCAGACCCGTCCCATTACACCGGAACGCCGGCCAACGATGCGGCGATCGGCAATCGGATATTTGTCGACAGCAATCGCAACGGTGTGCAGGACCCGAACGAGCCCGGCGTACCTGGTCGTGAGGTCAATCTCTGGATCGACAGCGACGGTGACGGCGCGCCCGACACGGTTGTGGGCACGATGACCACGGGCAATGACGGTCTTTACCTGTTCACTGATCTGGACCCGTCGCTGGTGTATTTCGTTGAAATGCCGCCGGTTGCAGGTCAGCCGTTCATCCAGCCTGATCAGGGCGACGACACGCTCGACTCGGACGTCGATCCGGTCACCGGCATCACCGGCCCGATTACGTTGGCGCCTGGCGAGACGAATACCACCATCGACGGTGGCATCACCAAAGGTAAGCCGGGCATTCAAATTGAAAAGGCGACGAACGGCGTCGACGCGGATTCGCCTTCAGGACCTGAACTGGTTGTGGGCACGACGGTAACCTGGACCTACACGGTCACGAATGTGGGTGAGTTCCCACTGATCGACGTAGTGGTTAGCGATGACCAGGGCGTGACAGTGGTCTGTCCGATGTCAACGCTCGGTGTCGGCGAGACCATGACCTGCTCCGGTAGCGGGATCGCAACGCTCGGCCAGTACGCAAACCTCGGTATGGTGTCGGCACAGCCCGTTGACCCCAATACGGGCGATCCGTTTGGCGGCGTTTCAGATTCGGACCCCAGTCACTATTTGGGCGTCGCAGCGCCAGTCGGCGCGATCGGGGATACCGTGTTTCTGGATAGCAACCGCAACGGCGTTCAGGACGGTGATAACGGCGTAGCGGGCGCCACCGTCAATCTGTGGATCGACACTACGGGGGACGGTGCACCCGATCAGATCGTGGGCATGACGACCACGGACGCGAATGGCAACTACTTGTTCACGGGACTGCCGACCGACCGCGTGTACTTCGTTCAGGTTGTCCCGCCCACTGGGTTTGCCTTCACGCAGGCCAATGTGGGTGATGACGCACTGGATTCCGATGTGAGTCCGTCGACCGGGATTTCGCCTTCCGTCACATTGTCGCCAGGCCAGTCCGACCTGAGCATCGACGCCGGATTGTTCCAGCTCAAGGCCGGGCTCGATATCGAGAAGTTCACCAACGGTGAAGACGCGGATACGCCCACCGGGCCGGTCGTCAAGCCGGGCAGCATCGTGACCTGGACCTATACGGTGACCAACATCGGTGAGACCACGGTGAGCAACATCGTGGTGTCGGATGATCAGGGCGTGGCCGTGACGTGCCCGGCAACCGAACTGGCCGCTGGTGCGTCGATGTCCTGCACCGGAACCGGCGTGGCGATCACGGGACAGTACGCAAACATCGGTAGCGTGTCCGGACAGCCGACGATCGGTGGCCAGCCCGCAGGTGGCGCTGTTGGCGACAGTGATCCGAGCCACTATCTTGGATCCAACGGCGATGCCTGCGTGCTCACCAATGCCTTCCATCACGGTATGTGGTTTGACGACATCGATCTGGACAACCGCTGGGACCAGTTCGACTTCCTGCCGGCGGCCTCCTACGAATACACGGCCGATGGCGCGCTGGTAATTGGCACGGTTCAAAGCCGCCTCGATCCAGAACGCCGCTTCGACGTCCAGGCGGTCTTGAGGGGGGCGACGACGATTCCACCTGCGGGTAGCCCCAAGAACGATATCGGTGCCGATACCAGCGACTGGATCTATTACCCGGACTGGGAAGGCGTGCTCGTGGGTGTTGGCGACTACGCTGGTGCACGATTGACTCTGGTGCGCCTCGGCCCGGCCTGGCAGGAAGGCACCGGCGCCAACGAGCAGGCCCCGGACATTGATGTATACGGCGCCTCGGCGTGGTTCAACTACACTCTGGATCAGCAGAGTGACCGCTGTCTCGCAACCGGTGAGGACTGCATTCGCCCCTATGGCGCGGGTGACTTCAATATCCGACTGGACTGCCCCACACCGGCTCCTCGGGGCACGTTCACGAACTGGTAGGTCTGGAGCGCGCACGTTGGCAAACTCGGCCGATATCGTTTCGATCGGTCGACGCGTGCGCGCTTTCGTCCGGGCTCAGAGACGAAATCCGTCGCGTTACAGAGTGTTGGCCGAAGGCGACTCATGGTTCACAACGCCGGTTGAGTCATGGAAAGGACCGACCCTGATCGGTGCGCTGAAGCGTCAGACACAAGCGCGTCGGCGCGTGTTCAATATTGTCTCGGTGGCCAATCCCGGCACCGAACTTTTGCCAACGCTGCATCCGAATAACCATGATTTTGCGTTGGCTACGTTGCCGGACTGGCGCCGTGAGCAGACCTACGATCTCGTCCTGCTGAGTTCGGGCGGCAACGATGTTCTCGGGTCACGTTTGTCGAGCTGGTTGCGTGATCCAATGGCGGATTCGGCCGTGGGGCGGGCGTTGGACCGGGCCAGGACCGACGAGGCGCGTGCACGCTGTTTGCTCGATTGCTCTGCCTACGTCACGCTCCTGGAGGAGATGCTGGGCCGGCTTGCGTCACTGCGCCGCGATGTACTGACGCCGAACGGGTTGTCTAAGGCCCGCGTGCTGATCCACGGGTACGATTATCCCGTTCCAGACGGGCGCCCGATGCGCGTACTCGGCGGAGCGATCAGCATCGGTCCGTGGCTGAAGCCGGCGTTTAAACGCGCGAACGTCCCGGATGAACTTCGTCCCGCGGTCATCAAGTTGTTGATTGACGAGTACAACGCGCGGCTGCGCGAGCTTGCGTTAGGGCAGCGCCGCTTTCACTACCTCGATCTACGCGGCACGCTGCGCGGCCCGGATGACTGGGCCGATGAGATCCATCCCCATCGCTCAAGCGGCATAGCCGCCATTGCGCAGCGCATGGGAACGGCCATGCGCAGAATCAGGGACGGTGGTGCGCCATCGATAATGGGTCCGCGGGCGCCGGCCGGGGAGTACCGTTGCTGACCCGTCAGTGCGAAGCGTCCGGGTCGCGCAGCGTCAAGCGAAGCACCACATAGCCAAGTATTCCCGAGACCAGCGACCCGAGCACGATGCCGAGCCGTTCATCGAACAGTAGATTCACGCCGGTCTCCTCGAATGCCAGCGATCCGATAAACAGACTCATCGTGAAGCCGACGCCGCAAAGCGCAGCGGCGCCGTACAGGTTCTTGTAGGTCACACCCTTTGGCAGCGACGTGAGGCCAAGACGAATCGCCAGTGCGCACAGCCCGAAAATGCCAACCTGTTTACCGACGATAAGGCCAAGCGCAATGCCCATAGGCACACCATGTGCCAATTGTTCCAGTCCGACGCCCGCAAAGCTGACGCCAGCATTGGCGAATGCGAAGACCGGCAGCACAAAGAAGGCGACGATGGTGTGCAGGTCGTGTTCGAGAGACTTTAGCGGGGAAAAGGACGGGTCTTTCTTGTCGCGCATCGGAATAAACAGCGCGAGCAAAACGCCTGCCAACGTGGCGTGCACGCCTGATTTCAATGTGGCGACCCACATGATGATGCCAATGAGAATGTACGGGCTGATGGCCGTTACGTTTCGCCGATTCAGAAAAACGAGGAACGGGATGCAGGCCGCGGCGACCAATAGCGACGTGATCGAGATCTTCGCGGTGTAGAAGATGGCCACAATGGTGATCGCTGCAATGTCATCGAAGATGGCCAGAGAGGTCAGGAAGACCTTGATCGAGAGTGGTACCCGGGAGCCGAGCAAGGACAAAATACCGAGCGCGAACGCAATATCTGTGGCCGCCGGAATAGCCCATCCCTTGATCGCGAACGGGTCACCCTGATTCAGGAACGCATAAATCAACGCCGGAGCAGCCAAACCACCGATCGCACCCACGCCCGGTAGAATGATATTGCGCGGGTCGGACAGTTCGCCTTCCGTCAGTTCGCGTTTCAGCTCAAGGCCGATCAGAAAAAAGAACACGGCCATCAGGCCATCGTTGAT
>JBCCMA010000066.1:0-18470 GCA_039026595.1 Pseudomonadota bacterium | reverse complement strand
GGTTGGCTCCTCTGGTTCGTTCGGGGCCATCCCGTTGTTCACCGGCACACTGTTGATCGCCGGCATCGCCATGCTGGTGGCCACGCCGGTCGGTCTGATGACGGCCATCTATTTGTCCGAGTACGCGTCCAGTCGTTTTCGTGCTTTTGCCAAGCCGGCCCTGGAAGTTCTGGCGGGTATCCCGACGGTTGTCTACGGGTTTTTCGCCGTGGTCACGGTGGGGCCGTTGATCGCCGACCTGGCAAATTTTGCTGGCCTGGACGTGTCGCAAGGGGCGGCCCTCGGCGTGGGTCTGGTCATGGGCATCATGATCATCCCGTTTGTCTCGTCGTTGTCCGACGACGTGATCAACGCGGTACCGCAGGCCATGCGCGACGGCAGTTACGGCCTCGGGGCGACGCAGTCCGAGACCATTCGCCGGGTGGTGATTCCCGCCGCGTTGCCGGGCATCGTCGGCGGTATCCTGCTTGCGCTCTCCCGCGCGATTGGCGAGACCATGATTGTGGTCATGGCCGCCGGCCTGTCCGCTAACCTGACCGCGAATCCGCTCGAGTCTGTCACCACGGTGACGGCTCAGATTGTGAACCTGCTTGTGGGGGACCAGGAATTCGATAGCGCGAAGACCCTCGCCGCCTTTGCGCTCGGACTGGTTCTGTTTATCTCGACCCTGATCCTCAATGTGATCGCGTTGCGCGTTGTACGACGTTACAGCGAGCAATACGCCTAGGACGCCATGGACCAGCCTGCCCCGATCCGTACAGAAAAAACCGAGACGCTCGAAAAAGTGCGCGCCGGTATTGACCGCCGATATCGGAGCGAGCGGCGCTTTCGCCTGATGGGATTGATGGCCGTGATGGTCGGCCTCGTGTTTCTGTTGTTTTTCTTCAGCAGCATTCTGTCGCGCGGGTATACGGCGTTTGCCCAGACGAACCTTGAGCTGACAGTCACACTGGACGAAAAGACCCTCGACCCCAAGGGAGAGCGCGACCCGGAGCAGTTGGCACGGGCCAACTTTCGCAAGGTGGTGCGCGAGGCACTGATGGCCGAACTCGGCGAGGTCAAGGGGCGCAAAGCGCGCAAGGCTCTGTTAGGCCTTGCCAGCGGCGGCGCGGCGTTTGATCTTCGCGATCGGGTGCTTGCCAACCCGGATCTCATCGGCAGCACGCAGACGCTCTGGGTGCTCGCGGACGACGAAGTGGATCTGTATCTCAAATCCGGTGAGACCGCGGACACCTACACCGGCCGTCTGTCGGAACAGCAGATCGCGTGGGTGGATCAGCTGCGGAAAAACGACAAGCTTCAATTGAAGTTCAATCGTGGTTTTCTGCTCAATGGCGATTCGCGTGAGCCCGAGCAGGCTGGCGTGCTGGGTGCGGCGCTCGGTTCGTTCTACATGCTGATGATCACATTGGCCGTTGCGTTTCCCGTTGGCGTTGCGGCGTCGATCTACCTGGAAGAGTTTGCACCGACGAATCGTCTGACGGACCTGATCGAGGTGAACATCAACAACCTTGCCGCTGTGCCGTCCATTATCTTTGGTCTGTTGGGGCTGGCGGTCTTCATAAACTTTTTCGGCTTGCCGCGTTCCGCGCCGTTGGTGGGTGGTCTGGTCCTGAGTCTGATGACGCTGCCGGTGGTGATCATCGCGGGGCGGGCGTCGATCAAATCGGTGCCGCCGTCCATTCGTGAGGCGGCGCTGGGGCTTGGCGCGTCACGCAATCAGGTGGTGTTCCATCACGTTCTGCCGCTGGCGATGCCGGGCATGCTGACCGGCACCATTATCGGGATGGCGCGCGCGCTCGGTGAGTCCGCGCCGCTGCTGATGATCGGCATGGTGGCGTTTATCGTGGACAAACCCACTGGACCTCTGGATTCGGCGACGGCTCTGCCGGTCCAGATTTTCCTGTGGTTCGATATTCCTGAGCGCGCGTTCACCGAGCGAACCTCAGGCGCGATCATTGTGCTGTTATTGTTCCTGCTTGCGATGAACGGCACGGCGGTCTGGTTGCGCAAGAAATTTGAGCGGCGCTGGTAGTCGTTTTCGATACGACCGTGTAGGTCGACTCCATAGAGTGACCAAGAGCCCCGATCATGCCGTCAATCCGAATGCACCTGTTCATGCTCACCGCCACGCTTACCATGGTGGGATGTGCGTCAGGCAACGTGTTGAATGAGCCGCTTGTTCGCGTTGTCCTGCCAGATCAGGTTGATTTCGTGCCGTTGAATCCGGCTCGGGGCGACGCCAGTCCCAAGGCCGGTGTGCTTTGGGGGGACATCCGGGCCAACGTGCCATCCGGGGTTTTCCTGAAGTTTGCAGATGGCTTTTCGTCGCCGCCGCATATTCACAACATCACCTATCGCGCGGTTGTGATCAGCGGCCATTTGCACAACGACGATCCCGATGCGGCCATGCTGTGGATGCCACCGGGTTCCTTCTGGACGCAGCCGGCCGGTGAGGTCCATATCACCGCTGCCAAGTCCGGTGCTCCAGCGACGGCATTCCTCGAAATACAGACCGGCCCTTATCTCGTCCGGCACCCAGATCAAGCGTTCGATAATGGTGAGCAAGCCATCAACGTTGTGACAAGTAACCTGGTTTGGCTCGATGCATCGGCATCCCGATGGATAAGCGTGTCTGCAAACAATGAGCCGGGCACGGTGAGTCTCAGCCACCTTTGGGGGACACCCGGGTCTGGCCTGCCGGCGGCTTCCATGATTCGAATACGGCCCGGCGGGCAGTTAACGCTGACAGGCGCAAAGAGCTTGAAGATGGTTGTGGTAAGCGGCCAACTGGACTATTCGCACGATGGGTCAAACAGGAGCGGTGTCCTTCCAGCTGGCGCCTACATCGATTCTGATGCGGGCGTTACGCACAGCCTTGGCTGCGTTGCGTCGACGGTTTGTCTTGCTTACGTTCGCTCGGAAGGGATGCTGGACTTTCGCTCAATACATTGATTATGAAAAAAAGGCGTTTCCACTTTGCGGGTTGAGTGAATTTGGCGCACTGTTTCGCTAAGACCTTCAGGGATAGATGCGAAACAACCGGGGTGTCGCCGTGCAGCAAAACCAACGATTGGTCATTCTGACCGCGCTCTTTATGACCTTGACCGGGCCCGTCGTCCAGGCGCTCGACACCGACGGCGACGGCGACGGTGTCGATGACGTAGCCGACAACTGCATCGAGCATGCGAATGCGGATCAGCGCGACAGTAACGTCGATGGCTTCGGGAACCGCTGCGATGCGGACTTCAATGGTGATGACCTCGTCAATTTCATCGATTTGGGGTACCTCCGATCGGTGTTTTTCTCGGATGACCCGGACGCCGATCTGAACGGCGACGGTGTGGTCAACGTTGTGGATCTGGGCATTTTTCGCAGCCTCTTTTTTCGACCGCCGGGCCCGGCGGGCAGTGAGTCCAATCCCGGACCCAATGTGACCGAGCCGCCACCGTCACTGGACGTGCAGCTGCGCGTCATCGACGGTTGTCCTTTCAGCGACGGCAGCTTCGGCCACCAGGTGACGGTGGCGTGGTCCACGGCCGCGTTGGGATCGACAGCCAACGTCAACATCCAGGCGATCCCAAATGATGGATCGCCAACGCTGGCGATCGGATCAGGCAATCCGGGCAACGCGACCTTTACGCTGCGAGACCCTTACGGTGGCGCGCTGCAGGTGGTCGCTCAGGCCCAAAGCGGCGACACCGCTGTGGTGGGCAGTGAGACAACCGAACTGACCCCTTGTTTTGATCGCCCCGTGATACCGCCGGGTCTTGGCTTCGTGCCGCAGCCGCAAAATGAGCCGCCGGTGATCGGCGTGCCCGACGGGACGCCCGATGAGATCGATGTCATTGCGCTGGGCGGGTCCAACAACGGGCCGGTGGAGCCGCGCGCCGCCGTGGCTGTGGGCACGGGCGCCGGGTTCAAGCTGTTCGCCTACGAGGTCGATTTCAACGGCACGCTGCCATTGCCGCTCGTCGAGGCGGGGCCCATCGCCGGCATCGACGTCAAGCTTCATACCCTCTCGCCGCAGGGCAACGGTTCGGGCGCCATACACCCGTTTTTGTCCGGCTATCGACGCGACGGCAACCTCTGGCTGCGCTCATGGCAGCTGGTCCAGGACAACAACCTGCAGGACTTTGCCTACAACGGCTACGGTGCACAGGCGCAGGTGGATGTGGCCGCGTACGACCTCGCCCATCGCGTTCTGCCGGGCGGCGATTATCAGGTGGTCACGCCGGTACGCACGGCGCGGGGTGCGTTGCGGACCATTACCTGGCGCGTGGACCGGCAGACCGGTGTGGTCTCCGGTGTTCAGGACAGCGGCGACTGGGGCTCGCCGAGTCCCACTACGGAACTGTCGATTGCCCACCTTAAAGACGAGCTGTACGTCGTCACCTACCGCAACCGGTCGGACGAGCTGACCACGCGCTACTGGCGTGCGCTCGACAACGGCCAGCCCATCGATAACGGCGGCATGTCCTCCGGCCTCGGTATTCGCGGCAACGGGACCGTGGACCTCGCGATGAGCGCCGTCAAAGTCATGCCGCTCGGTGAGGACGAGTTCATGACCACCACGGTCGATCGCTCGACGTTTGCCGACTTCCGCTTGTCAACGTGGGAGTCCCGCTTTGAACCCATCGGCGACAGCGATCGCTATGTGCCGTACCTGATCTCGGACAACTCGCGCGACACCACGCCCAACGCGTCAGGCATCACGATCGTGCCGCAGCCGACGCCCACCAACGCAACCAACAACGGCACGTTCCTCCAGAACGTGCGCGCACTGGTGACCGACGCGCTGTTGGAGAACAGCGGGATCGGGCAGGGCGAGGTGTTTACCCAGATCCCTGTCGGTGAGATGACCTCGGTGGCCATCGCCAGCGTGTCCAAGACTATGACACTGCTGCTGGCGGTGGAGGCGATCGATCGCGGTGATATCAGTCTGTCCGATGAGATCGAGGTCAGCGCACTGGCGGCCAATCTGGCCGGACCAAACTGGAGCGACATGGGCCTCGAAGCCGGCGAACGTCAAACGCTTGAGACACTGTTGCACGGCATGATGATGGTATCGGCCAATGATGCGTCGGGTGCGATCGCTGAGCACGTGTCGGGCGACTGGCTGAGCTTCGTGGACAGCATGAACGCCCGTGCGAACCTGCTCGGCATGTCGAACACGTCCTACCAGCCCTCGTCGCTTCCGGGCGGGACGGCGGCCGGCGGGGGGGTCTCCACACCGCAGGATCAGGTGACGCTCTGGCACTTTGCCAATCAGAATCCGCTGTTCCGCGAGCTGGCGTCCGTGCGCGTGTACTCCGCTTGTGGCGAAGACGCCGATGGCGACGAGAAGTGCCACATTCTCAACAAATCACAGCCGTCGTTCCCAGGCACCGAGGGCTGGAAAGGCGGAAACGGCGGTTACTGGCTCAGCCCGTACTCCGAGAACGGCGGGCCATTTTGCGTCGGCGGTGGCGGCTGCCTGATCGCCGAGACCACACGGCTCAATCGGTCCATGCAGGTGGCGCTGCAGCAGTCGGGCGACCGGTGGGGAGACCACGAAGAGCTCCTCGTGTACGCCTACCGCGATTTATTTACGCCCGACCGGCGCGGCCCCACGTACATCGCCAGCAGCGTGGTGGACTTCGCGCTCGATCACATCGGTTCGCAGGTGGCGCTGGTGGCCTATGTGGACGATTCCAACCGGCCGCAGTTCTGCACGTGGTCTGCGTTTGTTGATGGAGGACAGCTTTTTGAGTTTGGCTGCGATCAGATTGACTTCAACGGCGTGGCCGGCTCAGCACTGCAAGCCGCGCCCAACCGCGTGGACGGAGAGCGGCTGTCGACGTTCCTGGTCGAGGGTGACTACATGACGGCCTACACGGTGGTGTCCACCGGTCAGCTGAATCTCAATCTTTGGCGCGTCGCGCCGCGGGAGCCGTGAGGCGCTCGCGGCTCAGCTGTCGCAGGGTGCGTAATCGGGCAAGCGTGCCATCGCGGCTTCTGAATACTCAATCGCCCCAAACAGCATGGGGTAATGAAACTCTCTGAGCGACGTGTGGAACGCACGCACGCAGTTCTCGTAGCGCTGATAGGCCGGAATGTCGGTGTCTGCAGCGCGCGCCATGAGCCTCTCGGTCAGCAACGTGGGCGACAACCACGCCACGAAACCCATCAGACGATGACGCTGCGACACGCCCTCGCGTAACTCGGTGGACAGAGCGGCGGCCCGATCATCGCCGAGCCATTGAAATGCGTAGTACCACTTCCATTCGAACGGGCGGGACACCTCGGCGTAGTCGGCCCACTGGGGATGCGCCTTGATGAACGGGTCCATCGTCTCTTGCTTGGTGCGATCCCAGGCTGCGTTGACGGTTTCGCGCTGAAGCAGCAGTAGTTCGCCGCCGTTCGGCAATGCGACTGCGTTTTCGACAACTTGTTTGCCCACGGCCGGAACGGCCACCGCAGACAGCAGCCAAAGCCCCAGAAGAACCGTCAGTACGGTGGCGCCGTGCTGGATGCGGCTTGCCAGCCAGTTGCTCAGTATTAACCATAGTAAGGCGTGCCCGATCAGTACGCCGATCACGACGGCGATGCCCGGCAACGCCGCGCCCGACACAAGCGCAGCCACCACAAAAGGCACGAGCGCGACGGTGATAAGGAACAGCGTACGGACAGCGGCGCGCCGCCAAAACAGCGCAGCTCCATCGGGGGAGGTCGCGCACAGCAGGGTAAATCGACCCGCCCGGGCTTCGCTTGCGCGCAGGTCGTGCAACACGAGGATCAAGAAGAGCGGCAGGATTACGGCCACCACAAAGGCGAAGTCGAGGCGCCCGATTGACGACAGCTCGACGTTCTGCGAGTCGGTCTCATAAATCTGACCTTCAAGGGCCAGCATGCGCATGCGGTGTTTGTACGGCAGCACGTCCCGCACACCTTGCGCGGCAAACGCGAGCGCGGACGGCGGGGAGTACGTGAGATGGAACGCGTAGTACGCCGCCCCACCGGCATCGCTCTGGCCGTCGATCGCCGCGGCGCGCTCCACGTCCACGCGGGCCTTCAGTTCGCTCAGCGTGGTGCGCTGCTCAGCCACATCCGCCCAGCCGGTGCCAAGCGCCAGCAGGGAAAGAACCAAAAGACCGAGCACCGACCAGCGCACGGTACGGTCACGCCACGCGAGTCCCGCTTCACGCTTCAGATCATCCATGGTCGTGCCCCAGAGTCCGGGCCGAACGCATGAGCACAACGGTGACGGCGATAAGCCACAGCGTCAGCATCGCGAAATACGGGGCCGCCGCGCCCATGCGGGCGAATACGGGCGGTGGCTTGAGCTCGAAGGTGCGAAGGCGCTGCCAGTTTGATGCGTCGACGCGCGTCCGCTTTTCCGCGGCCCGATCGTTGCTGCGGGAAATGTCGTCGGCATAGGTAATGCCCTCGGCCTGCAGACGATTCAGCGCCTGAACAAACTCAAGCCGTGACGCCTCCGCATCGCGCTGGAACTGGTGGTGCTGGTCGATGTCGGTGCCCACCATGATCATCGATACGGCGCGCATCGCCAGTGCCGGCGACAGCCAGCCGAGTTGCCGGGCGGTCACGGCCTGGGCGCGCTCTTCGGACCAGTGGTCCTCGGCAAATTCACTCATGATGACCGCTTGTTCGGCCTCGGCCGCTTCGGCCACGATGCCGCGAATATTGACGGGCAGTTCCTCGACCGTCTCCACGTTGTACTGCGTGAGCAGGTTGGTCCGGATTTTTTCGAACGCCGGATCATTGGCGTTGTGGCCATCGCCCTTGTCCTTGAGCGCGCTCACCACGTCCAGATCGGTTTCGATCTTGCCGTGCGTGGGCGTAATAGTTGTGGCCAGCCGTGCGCTGGCGGCCGGCAGGATCAGCCCCAACCCCACCCACAGGCTCAACAGCACGAGCACGGCCCGCGAGGCGTTGGACGCAAAACGCGATACGGCGACGGTGAGCAGCGACCAGACGGCCAGATACAGCGCGAAGCCGATGAACAGGATCGACGAGGCAATCGGGCAGGCGCCTTTGACCACCAGCACGATCAGGGCGCCCGCGAGCGGTATCAGCAGGACGCCTGTGAGCTGCAGCATCGCCAGCACCTTACCGAGCACAATGGCGCCAGGCGTCAGATCGCTCATCAACAGCATCCGATCGGTGTGCGCCGCGCGTTCGCGCGTCACGCTGGCGTAACCCGCCAGAATCAGCACCAAAGGCAACAGCAGAAGATACGCGCGGGCCGGTGTGAGCTGCGCCAGATGCGGGGTTTGCGCCGCCGTGTAGAACGGCGAGAACACCGCCGAGTTTTGGCGATGGCCTTCGAGGAACATGACAGTGCCCGCGTAGGCGTCGACGCCGGGATCAATGGCGGCGAGTGGCGTCGGCGTGCGGAACACGTAGTGGCCGTAGTGGACCATACGATGCGGGTGCCGCGCGGGCTGCGACTTGAAGGTGTCTTCGGCGATCGTTTGCATCTCGCGTCGCTGCGTTTGCTCCGACGAAATGCGCCCTGTCGTGGTGATCAGTGCTGTAATGACCAGAAAGACCACGACAACGCTGGCGGCGAGCATCAGTTTTGAACGTCGCCAGAAGCGCCATTCCTCGCGGGCAATGCGACGGGGGGCGGACAGCACCTTATTGCTCCGCAAACGCGCGGTGCACCGACTCGGTGGGGATGCGCCCGCCCTCCGGTGCCAAAAAGTCTCCCACGAGCTGTCCGCGTCGCAGGAGACCAACACGACGTGCCACTTGGCAGGCGCCGTACACGTCGTGGGTCACCATGACGACCGTGCGACCCTGCTCAGCGAGCTGGCCGATCAGTCCGTTGAACTCGTCGATCGCGATGGGATCGAGTCCCGAGGTCGGTTCGTCGAGCAGCAGAATGGGCGCGTCCCGCAACAGCGCGAGCGCGATGGCTACTTTTTGGCGCATGCCCTTCGAGTAGCTCGCAAGCGGCTCGCGCCGCGCGCTGTCGGCCAGTCGTACCGTGTCCAGTGCAGTGTTGAGACGGTCGGAGTCGGCGGGCGTTTTCGCCAGCGACAGGAAGTAGTCCAGATTCTCAAACGCGCTCAAGTGGCCGTACAGCGTCACCGATTCAGGCAGGTACGCGACGTTCCGGCGCACGTCATTGATCTGTGTGGCGACCGGTCGGCCAAGGACGTGCGCGGTGCCGCCACTGGCGGGGACGAACCCGAGGAACGTGAGAAGCGTGGTGGATTTCCCGGCGCCATTGCCGCCGAGAAGCGCGAAGACCTCGCCCGGTTCAACGCGGAAGCTGACCCCGTCAAGTACGCGTTTTCCGCCACGGTCGACGCACAATGCGTCGGCCTCAAGTGCTGCCTGGCTCATCCTGTCCCCCAAAAATTTGGTTTACGAGCGGCTGCCCGTATTTTCTGTAATGTTATTACATTTAAGGGCGCCGGATAACCGCTGAGACGCTCAGGTTTCCGCCTCAGTGCGCGCCTCGGTTTTCTGGCGAAACCACAACCGCCGCGGGCGCCAGATCGCCAACAGGATGTTTGCGCCGGCCAGCGCCAAGAGGGTCCACATCGCGACCCACTCGTCGTGCACAAGCGTGGCGAGTTTGGCTGGCTCGAGCGTTCCGGCCAGCGCTTCGGCGGTGAAGCGAGCGGCTTGCTCGGCGGGCGCATCAATGCTCATCAAAGAAGCTTCAAAGAGGAGCACGCCGGACAGCGCTTTTGCCCACACCCAGGGCGCTTCCTGATATTGATAGTTGATAGCCATCGCCAGAAGGCCGGTTGTTACCGCGATGATCATCGACGGGATGATCAGGATATTGGCGATGCGTGCCAGCGCCTCGCGCAGAGCGAGGTATTGTTCGGTCGCGCCGATCTCGGGCACGCTCGCCAGTACCAGCATGTAGGCCGCCAGCCCGCCGGTGAAGCCGACGGCGCCAAGCGTATGCGACAGTTTCATGAATCGACGCAGCACGACCTAGCTCGGCTTGGCCACGGTTAGTGGAACGGTGGGCGGCGGTTTGGTGGTGTTTTGCTGCTTTGCGCCCAGCGCCAGCACGTTGCCGATCAAGGTCAGGGCCAGCCCTGCCATCGCGGCGACCGTCCAGACGAAGCCCTCAAACACGGTGGAGAGCAGCAGCGCGACGACAGGCAGCAGCACCGAGCTGTAGGCGGCGCGCGCCGAACCGATGCGCTCGATGAGCATGACGTAGAACGTGAACGCTGCGGCTGAGCCAAACACGGACAGATACAGCATCGTCCAGCCGTAGGCCGCATCGAACTGCACCGTCATCGGCCGACCCATGACCGCCGCGAACGCCAGCGACAGCGAACCCCCGAGCAGCATGCCCCACGCGTTGACGGCGGTCACCGACAATCGGCGGCGTGTGTTTATGGTCGCGGCGACATTGCCCAAAGAGGCGAAGTACACCGCAGCCAGACCCAACGCGATGCCCTTGGCCGAGTCGCTCGACAGGTCGGTGTGACTCAGCTCCGGCCACAGCATCAGCGCCACGCCGAGCATGCCCAGCCCACCCGCAAGCGCGACGCGCGGGTCGATCGACATTTTGAGGAACAATTTTTCGTTCACCAGATTCGCGGGCACCAGCAGCGTGAACAGCACCGCCATCAGGCCAGACGGAATGTAGTTGGTGCCCGGATAGACGAACAGATAGTTCAGGCAGAATAGCAATGAGCCCTGGAGAGCGACCATCAACCAGTCCGGGCGGGCGATGCGCACGCTCTTGCCTCGCGCGGCGGCGAAGGCAAACAACACGACGGCCGCGATAATGAAACGGATGCCCACCGACACTTCTTCGGCCGTGCCGTTGAGCTGGAATTTGATGGCGTACCACGTCGAGCCCCAGATCAGGATCGTGGCCGCATAGAGCAGGAGGGTCACCGGGCACCTCTGCATTGGGACGGGAGTGCAGTATAGAGCCGCCACCCGGGCCCGGCGTGTATCGGTTTGTGCCGGCTCAGACGTCGAGCGGGTGGGCGCTGTACACGATGCCGTTGGCGTCGGCGTAGATCCAGCCTCCCGGCGAGATGGTTACCCCGCCAAAGCGCAGGTCCACATCCACGTCGCCAAGGTCGCGTTTGACGGTCTTGACGGGGCAGGGTGCGATGGCGCGCACGCCCAGGTCGAGGGTGCGCAGAATCTCCACGTCGCGCACCGCGCCAAAAATAACGAAGCCCGCCCAGCCGTGGCGCAGGGCGTTGGCGGCGATCTCATCGCCGAGCAGGGCACGGCGTGTGGACCCGCCGCCGTCGACCACCATGATGTTGCCGCTGACGTCCGTGCCGGCGAGCGCTTTCACCTTGGAGTTGTCCTCGAAGCAACGAACCGTGGTGACCGGGCCGCAAAAGGCCTCGCGCCCGCCAAAGTTGGCGAACGGCGTTTCGAGGACACGGACATGATCCGGGTGCGCATCGCACAGGTCTGGGGTGGTGAACATGCCCGCCATATTGCACCCGAGGCGCGCGCGCGGTAAACAGCGGCATGCTCTTAACAACCCTCGACTATCTGGGCGTGGCCGTTTTCGCCATTTCCGGTGCGATCGCCGCCTCGAGGCGACGCCTCGACATTGTGGCGTTCGTGTTTTTTGCCACGATGACGGGCGTCGGTGGTGGCACGCTGCGCGACCTGATTCTGGACGTGCCGGTGTTCTGGACCGAGGCGCCCGAGTACCTGCTCGTTTGCGCGGCGGCGGCTCTGTCGATGTGGTTTCTCGCCGACAGCGCGGAAAGCTGGGGCAAGCCGCTGCGCTGGGCCGACGCGGTGGGTATCGCAGCGTACAGTGTCATGGGCGCCGCCAAGGCGCTGGCACTTGGCAGCCATCCGCTTGTGGCCGTGATCATGGGCGTGTCGACGGCCACGTTCGGTGGCGTGATTCGTGATCTGATCGCCAACGAGCCGTCGGCGATTCTGAAGAACGAGATTTATCTGACCGCGGCGTTTCTGGGTGCCGGAACGTACGCGACCCTGCGGACGTTCGGTCTGAACCCGTGGGTCGCGGCCGGAATCGGATTTGCTGCGGCGCTGTTCTTGCGCGGTGGCGCTATCCTGCGCGGCTGGTCCCTGCCGCACTACGCGCCGAGGAACGAACCGCGCTAGAACGTCGTGTCCGCGCCGGCGAACCAGGCCGACGTCACAAACCCTTCGCGGATCCGCTGGGGGTGATCGCCCACATCGACGCGGGTGATTTCGGTGGCGTCGGCGTAGCGAATGACCGACATCTGATCGGTGCCGCTCCATGACACGTAGCAGTGCTCGCCGTTGCCGCCGGTCACTACCCAGTACGGTTTCTCGCCGAGTCCTTCCATGATCTGGTAGTCAAACGTCGCGGTGTCGACGATGGCGACGTAGTCGTCCATCGTGCCGGCCACGCACAGCGTGCGGTCGTCGCCGCTTATTGCGATGCCGTGGTGGGCGGAGTCGTTCACATAGCCGGTGCGCTCTTCTGTGGTGACCTTCGGCAGGTCCGCCAGTCGGGTGATCTTGCCTGCCTGCATGTCGTACTCGACGAAGCCGTGCAGAAACGAGAGCTGAAAGTAAAAGGTACGCTCATCCGAGGTGTGGGCCATCGGCCGGATGGCCGGGCTGATGTCCGGTCGGCCAAACGCGTCCAGCTTGTCGCGGATGTCGAAGCGGTCAAGGATCGCCATCGTCCTGGCGTCCACCGTCTGGAAAAGACGCTGGCCTTTCATTTTGCCGCCGCCGGGGTCGTCGAACGGTGAGAACACGCGCCCGATGCTCGCGTGGTAGATGCGCGACCCGTCGTGGGAGAAGACGTTTTCGTGGGGCGAGTCGCCGGTTGGGAACTGGCCGAATTCCTGGCCAGTGTCCACATCGATGATGTGCACGACGTTGCCCGTGGACGCGCTGACGGCCACGTGCCGGCCGTCCGGAGACAGCGCCATGTGATCGGCGCGGAAACCCGCCACCTCGAAGCGCCAGTCGATGTCGCCGGTGTCGATGTTGATCGCGACCACGTCGGCAAAGCTCGGTCGCGACACAATCAACCGACGCCCGTCGAGCGTGCTGTACATGTCGTCCACGTACTGGTTGTGCCCTTCGCCGACCAACTGCTTGATGCCGTAGAACAACACGCGCTGCACGAGGTCTTCGCGAATTTCGCCGAGGCGCAGCGTCGCGTCAGGAATGCCGTTGATGATGCCGGTGACCTCGTAGGTCTCGGCGTCGATGACCGTGATCGTGCCCTGCCAGTTGTTGCCCACAAAGATGACCGGGCGCGGTGGGCCCGATCGGTCTTCGTCGGTCACATATCTCAGATCCGGTACGCCGGAGAGCAGCGGTGGTTCTTCGAGCGTACCGTTGATTGAGCGGATGGCCAGAATCTGGAGCGCAGCTACGGTCAGCGCGAGCAAAACCAGAAGTAGCAAAATGGTGCGGAACAATAATTTTTTGATCATGGAAGCTCCGATGACGGCTTTGACGAATGCTACCGAAAAATAGTGACTCGGGTCGCGTTTCTTCGCCGCGCAGCGTTAGCAAGATTGACCTGAGCCTGCGGCGCCCTCCCAAGGTGTGAAAATCCGCACAGACGCGGGCCGGTCGTTGCCATATCTTCCCGCTATCGCAAAGGAGGTATCTGGTATGCGACATGTGAAAGGTTTCACACTCATTGAAATGGTCGGCGTTGTTGCTGTTATTGGCATCCTGGCGTCCGTTGCGACGCCTATGGTTTACGACGCGATCAAGGACTCGCGGGCGACTGCCATGGCGCAGAGCCTGAAAAATCTGAAGCCTGCGGTTGCCAATTTCTATGCAGACACAGGGCGGCTCCCTGTCCACCGGCCGTTTGAGAACAACCCAAACACGGTAAATTTGACGCGCAACCCGACACCGCCAATTCCAGGCTGGAATGGTCCCTATATCGAAGAGCCGGATATCGGTACCAATGGGGTTACGGCACTTGGTATCTGGACGAACAACACGTCAGGCATCAACTCTTTTGATGTGGACGGTGATGGCACGCGGGAAGTTCAGCGCTCAACGCTGTTCCACATGGATATCCCTGATCAGGACCTCGCCCGTCGTATCAGCGATATTTTTGATCGCGACAGCGATGTGGATACCGGCAACGGCGCGTGGTTCAGCGCGGGCAATTTCCACCGGCAGGGGCATGGTGCCAACGGCAACCGCTACAACTATCTCCTCGTCGCCGAATGAGTTTTAGCGTTTAGGCAGAACGTGTAACCGAAGCGGGCAGCCTGTGAGCACGCGCGGTCACTAAAAACAAAGGCCCCGCACAGCGTGCGGGGCCTTTTCGTTTATATCAGCCTTACAGGCCTACGCTGGCTGAGGTTTCTCGTCCGCTGCCGGTTTGATGATATTTGTCTCCCGAAGTCGCTTGAGCGCGTGATGCATCGCTTCAATGCGTGTCTCGAAGCGTGCGCCGTCCGATAGGCCCTGGTCGGCATCCAGCCCGGACAGAATCGACGAGATCTCTGGCGTCAGTCCGGTCAGGTAGGCTGTGCGACCCGCTTGTTTCGCATCGCAAATAATGGTTTCGACGGCGCGGGCCGCCGACACGTCCATGAACGGCACGTTTGAGAAGTCAAGGATGATCGCGTCGCCCTTGTCACCGGCTGCCTCGCGCACCTGCAGGCCGAGATCGGCAGCAGCGCCGAAACTCAACGGACCGCCAAAGTCGAACAGCAGTACGTGACCGTCCGCTTCGCGGAGCAGCGTGCGTTCTTCGTCGGACGTCGCGACGTGGTCGCCTGTGTTACGGAACCGGTCGAGCTGGTCATCAGCAAGGCGCTTCACAAAGGCCAGAGCGGCGAGCACGACGCCGGCCGCCACGGCGGTAATCAGGTCCACGAAGACCGTCAATCCAAGCACCAGCGCCATCAGGGCGAGGTCCCAACGTGGACCGCGATGGGCGCGCTTGATGTAGGTAACGTCAATGATGTCCCAGCCCACCTTGACCAGAATCCCGGCCAATACGGCGTGCGGAATCTTCGATGCGAACGGCGCGAGAACAAGGACGGTCGCCACCAGCACAAGCGCGTGCAGCATGCCGGCGATTTTGGTCGCGCCGCCAGTCCGAATGTTCACGACCGTGCGCATGGTCGCGCCGGCGCCGGGAATGGCGCCGAACAAGCCAGCGATCGAGTTGCCTATGCCCTGACCGATGAGTTCTTTGTCCGAGTCGTGCCGGGTCCGCGTCATATTGTCGGCGACCAGAGACGTCAGAAGGCTGTCAATGGCACCGAGGACCGCGAGGATGAACGCCGCTTCGAGCACGATCAGGAGCGTGTCGGTGCTGAACGCCGGCATCACGAAGGACGGCAGGCCCGTCGGAATATCGCCGAGGATCGGCGCGCCTTCGATGAACAGGCTGACGGTCGTGCCGATCAGAAGTGCGGCCAGCGCGCCCGGCAGGAACTTCCCGATCTTCGCCGGCCAGAAGAAGATCGTCACCAACGTAATCACGCCGACGATCAATGCCGACCAGTTGGGGTCCATGATCGCCCCTGGAATGGCCTGCAGCGCCGGAATCGTGCCGCCGCCCTCCGGCTCATGGCCGAACAGCCGTGCCATCTGCAGCGCGATAATGATGCAGCCGATTCCGCTCATGAACCCGGAGATGACCGGGTAGGGCACCAGCCGGATGTACTGCCCCAGACGGAAGACCCCGAACAGAATCTGCAGGATCCCCGCGAGCACGACGGCAGCGAAGATTAGTGACAGGTTGCCGTCGTCGCTCAGCGTCGCGAAAACACCCGCGAACACCACGACCATCGGCCCTGTCGGGCCGGATACCTGCGCGCCCGTGCCACCGAACAGTGAGGCGAAGAAGCCAACGAAGATGGCGCCCCAGAGACCGGCAATGGGCCCGGCGCCCGACGCTTCACCAAATGCAAGTGCCAGTGGCAGAGCGACGACGCCGGCGGTCAGGCCGCCATAGATGTCACCACGAAGATTGGAGGTATCGAAGAATTTCATTTTTTTTCCCGTTGTGGATCAGGCCGCGGAGGTGTCCCCCAACGCGGCGTATCGAATTCGATTTCAGGTTGGCTCTGACGACGTGTCTTCGGTGGACCACAGTTCGCGGGCGGCGGCGATGGCGGTGGAATTCACGCTCATGCGGCCCTCCACAAAGTTGAGTCCCTCGGTAATCCATCCCGCAATTTCCGGTTGGCTCAGGTGATAGAAGTGGTGGCGACCGTCGCGTCGTTCCTCGACCATTCGATGCGCGCGAAGGAGGCTCAGATGCTGTGAGACGCGCGGTCCCGGGAGGTCAAGGGACTTCACCAGCGTGTTGACGTCTTTCTCGCCCGCGCGAAGTTCCTCAATCATCCGGACCCGATCGGGATGACCGACCACTTTGAATATTGTGGCCAGCTCTTTGGCAGCGATCGTGCGGCTGGGCATTAACGGCGCTCCTGTCCATCCGGTGTTGAACGTGTCCAGATCTCTAAAGATCTACATCTGCACATCTTTGAAGATAGCGAGCGGAAACGCTATCCAACGGCCGCATTGGCGTCAACAAACGTGGAGTGCGCGGTATTACGTACGGGAAAAACCAATTTTAATCAGTGCGTTAAGTGGATATCGCGGCGTGCTGATTATTTCAGGGATTTTCGGAATGCGCAGGTGTGTTGGCAAAGCGCAAAAGGTCACTGATCAGAGCGCGGCTTCTCTCGCGTCGCGTGCAGGATTCTCGACCGACCGACAGTAACGCTTGAGTTTTTCCTCGGCGTCTTGGCCAAACAGGATGGTGCAGGCCTCACGTAGACCGTCGCTGCTCGCCACGTCGGCGGGCGGCACCACCAGGGAGATCTTCGAGCGCCGCCGCAGGAAATCGTCGAGCTCTGTGATCATCTCATCACGTGCGGCCTGTTCAATCTCGCACCGCAGGTATTCAGCGTTCTCAATGAGAGGTTTGGCGCTGGCCGGATCGCGGCGGATCGTCTCGAGAATCTCCAGAGCGCGTGCGCCGTAACGGCGCCAGAAGCGGCGGGCGAGCGGCTCCGACGCCATTGGATGGCGGTATTGCTCAAGATTCATACGCTCGGCCTGGTGCAGAAACTCCTCGTGCACCGCTTTAGGCGGCTCGCCGTACCAGCGCCGTTGAGGGTCGGGCAATCGGATGCCGAGTGAGCGCAGGGTCTCGGCAATCTCATCCCCGACATTAAGGCAATCGGTGATCTTGCCCCCAAAGATGCTGATAAAGCGCGCCTCCTTTTCTACCTCCACGACGTGTTTTCGCGACAGGGCGACCCAGTCGTTGCTGTCGTCGCGCCCTTTGACCGCAAGTGGTCGAACGCCGCAGCGCTCGGCGATGATGTCGTCACGGGTCAGCGTGCGCGGCAGGTTCAGCATCTCATTCGCGTTGGAAAGGACGAACGCCCGATCTTCATCCGTTACGCCAGTGTGGGGATCCTCCACGCGCGTATCGGTGGTACCGATGCAGGTCTTCGGACCCATGGGCATAACAAAGAAAAGACGGCCGTCGCTGGCAAAGAACGCCAGAATCCGCCGTGTGCGGGTGACCCGGTCCACGACCAGGTGAATGCCTTTGGAAAAGACGTGTCGGTAGTCGGTCTTGATTCCGGCACTCGCGTTGATGTCATCAGCGCCGGGCCCGGCCGCGTTGACCACGGCGCGTGCCTTCAGTTGGAAAGTGTCCCCAGACTGAACGTCCGTCATTTGGGCGTGCCAGCCGTCACCGTGGCGAGTGAGTTCGTCGCAGTTGACGTAGTTGGCGGCCGCGGCGCCGTAGTTCAGTGCCTTGCGAACAAAGTTGAAGACAAAGCGGGCGTCGTTGTCGTAAAGATAGCAATCTGAATATTCGATGCCGGCACGCGCCTCCTTGACGTCGATCGCTTCCTCGCGCGCGTCGAGGGCGCGCACGCCGTACCAGCGCGGCGCACGCGTCGCGAAGCGTCCCATGACCCAATACAGCAACGAGCCGAGATAAATGAACAGGGGCGAAAAACGAAAGCCCTTCTCAATGGTCGAAAGGAAGCGGATTTCCTTCACCGTCGAAGGATAGGCGCGCATCAAGCGATTGCGGCTTTTGCACAGCTTGTTCACCAGCATGAACTCGCGCGTCTCAAGATACTTGATGCCGCCCCACGCCAGATTGGAGGATTGCGATGAGGTCTGGCCGGCGAAGTCCCCGCGATCAACCAGCGCAACCCGCGCGCCTTTGGCGGCCAGTGCCGCGGCGCTGACCGCGCCATTAATGCCCCCGCCGATTACGAGAACATCGAACTCGCCGCCGCGCAGACGGTCCAGATTGCTTTGGCGCAGTGTCATGAGGCGACCGTAGCAACCTGACGCATCAGATGAAAGCGGCGCGGCTGCGCGGTTTCTATCATCCTGTGAGGCCTTTCTGACGAGTGCCTGCATGAGCCGACGCGCTAAACTGGCGATGCCACTATGACCACTAAATCACCGCCGCTAAGTCACCACGATGTGCTCCGTCTGAGCGCTGCGTTTTCGCG
>JBCCMA010000065.1:0-19323 GCA_039026595.1 Pseudomonadota bacterium | reverse complement strand
GGTCGACATAGACACGCATGACGAATCACTCGACATATGTGTCGAGAAGATTCCGGCTTCATGGCAGGAAGCAATGGACCCTGAACCGGTGAATGTCGAGAACCTCCGCTTATCCAGCGAATTCCCTCTTTTTGATAGGAAAACGGGTTGAAGCGGAGGTTCTCGACATTCACCGGTTCAGGGTCCATTGCTTCCTGCCATGAAGCCGGAATCTTCTCGACACATATGTCGAGTGATTCGTCATGCGTGTCTATGTCGACCACAACCCTTGACGAGCTCTCCACATCTCGCTCAGATTGGGACGTGTCATTGTCAGGCGGATCACCACTTTCCGTTCTTTCGGGTTGATTCAGGAGCTCACGCCTTCGAACTGAAATTTCCCCGCGCGCGGTCTCGACGTCATCAATCTCAACGCTTCCGAA
Source organism: Pseudomonadota bacterium (assembly GCA_039026595.1). GTDB lineage: Bacteria > Pseudomonadota > Gammaproteobacteria > Steroidobacterales > JBCCMA01 > JBCCMA01. The sequence goes on along the minus strand of JBCCMA010000065.1, from coordinate 18,901 downwards.
CACCTCGGATTGGAAAACTGATGCACTCCTCGCCAGTGCTTCTTCAAGTTCGGTTTCAAACGCAGACAGCTCGCTTTCGGTTGTGAGCGCGCTGACCACGTCTCGCGCGGGTTTGAAGTCGCATTGCCGCGTGGTAGCAACACCAAACCAGTCGCTTTCTGATTTCTCGGTGTCGCCAAAATAAGCCAGCTGAAAAACGGTGGCGCCGCGAACGCGTGCGGCAAATCCCGTGTCGAGATTTACAAGACTGGCGTCGATAAATGCCGAGGGGTTTTCGATAAAGGTCTTGAGCGCGGCTTCGGGAATTTTGCGATTCTTTAGTACTTCACGGACCCCACGCATGACGCGCTTTTCTAGCATTATGACTCGATTTCCGATACGGATTGCGCCCTCGGTTTTTTCCTTGAGGTTGCCGAGTCTGTCTTCAATGTCATCTGGACTTGCTGCAGCACCGAACGTCGGAGTTAATCTTCCTCCACCATCTTCAGTTTGCGAGACGGCGATGCCCACAGATTCGGGGACCACAATGTCGAAGCTACTGAAATGTGCCAGATCGATCCGGGCCCCGCTACGTTTTGCGTCTACAAGTGCTTTGACATATCGAAGAGACTGCACTTCAGATACAGCACCATGCGAGTCGCGGGCCTGACCGAATGACTGAGAGGCAGACAAGACGGCCCACTGCGCCGCATCAGGCAAAAATCGTCCTGACTCGCCAATAGATATCATTGGACCGATGAGCTCAAAAGGTATTGGCTCGTCCGCCTCGCTTCTGTGCAACGTCAGGCGAATATCAAAAGCCGGATCGGTCGTATTAGACTTGGCTTTAGCCCGGAATATCCCGGTCCATGGCATCGGAAGGGCAAGCGATTGTCGGATCTCAGCATCGAATTGAATAGCCGCTTGTGTGCCAATAGCGAACCCGTTGGGAAGTTCATCTGCCAAACCTTGTTCGCATAAATCGCGAAGCGTCACAAATTGTATGAAACTGAGCTCGCTATGTTGCCGTCGCTTCGCCGCTTCGAACTCTTTCTCGGGCAAATACAGCAGAAGCCCGTGGGAATCTGTCTTTAGTTGGAAGCCTGACGCGCTTTTAGAGGGTTTTAACAACACTGGCGCTTCTTAATCTACTAGATGCCGAATTTCTTTCGGTACTTCAGGTAATCACTGCTGGTCAACGCATGCTCAGGATCAATGTCGACACCATAACTTTGCATATGCCCAATCAAAGTGCGTTGCCAAGTCAGCGGTGGGTGATGGGCCACGCCAAAAATCATGGTCGGTTTCAGGGCATTCTCTCCGGCCGCCCTCAGGTCCTGCTCTAATCCTGTTGACAGTTCCCTGTAACTGAAGCGTGGCACTTGGCGGGCAAGAATTCTGGAATCACTCGGCAAAACGCCACCTCCGCGTGCTTTGTAATTGTGGGTGCCCTCAAAAAAATGGAGCCTGTCAGCAATATTGATATAGATGATGGTCTTGTTGAGATCCTCCACTTGGCCGTGCGCGGAAAGGGCGTCAGAGCCGAATTCCGCTCGAACCGAATTGCGGGCGTTACGACTAAGGAACAGGCGAGCATCCACAATATCGTAATGATCAAGGAGACCCCTGAGAAACTTCTCTCTCGCCGGGAACATCCGATCCAGATCGGCATCGGTGCTGCTATCTTTAAGCAGTTTGAGAAAAAGACGGAGATCCGCCTGAGCCAACCACGCACGCACCGCGTCTTCATCGCCTGCCGGCATCGTGGCCCACCATTTTTGATAGGCCATTGAAGAGGTTGGCCGTCGCGGATCACCTACGAGCTTCAAGAGAAGATCTACCCAGTTTTCCGGCATCTTCACAGCCGACGAAACGCACTTTGCAATCAACTCATGAGCGATCTTTTGTCCTAACTTGGCATTAGCATCAAACGACGCTTCCCGAACATTTGGTCGCTGCACCTCATCAAAAACATGACTCACTTGGCCCGGCGAGAGCTGCCGCACCGCCTCTATGTAGTAGTGGAATCTTGCAAGCTCCAGATAACGGCCTGCACGACCGCGCCCGAGTCCGAACGAGTCAATCAGGGTAGAAAATCCGCCCTTTTCTTGAAGTGCCGCCTGTGCAAGCTTGGCCGGTCCTACATCTGAACAAATAATGGCGCGCCTGGTTTGGATAGCGCGATACTCTCGAAATAGCCGGCGTTTGTCCGTCTTTTCGTACAACTTCAACAGCAGCCTTTCTAGCAGATCTCTACAGGGCAAACGATCGAAATGGCGCAGGTACAGATCGGAGAGCTGCATCAGCAAACTGGGACGCAGTTTTCGAAAGCGGCGAAGTACCACGCTAAGCCCATCATTATCCGGCGGGAAACGGTGGCGCCACTCATCGTCGGTCGCCCAAAGATGAAGCACTGCTTGCGCGTCACGCACTGAGGAGAGCTCGGACTGCAGACTCCTGTCAGACGGCAGCTCCTTCAGCTGGCCAGTCCGGCGCTGCAACCAGTCTGAACGGTGCACAGAACCGCGGCCGATTGCTTCAAAGAACTCAACGCCTTTACGATAAACCTCTGTATCGACGATGCCGCATTGACTGGGAAGTTCAAATTCTGGAATTGACAGTGCCAACACAACTAGCGATCCAGTGCCTGCCGAATGACTTCGTAATCATTAAGAGCGGGTGTTCTCATGGAAAACCGAATATCAATCCGACGGTTTGCGCGTTGTTTCGCTGGAGTGTCATCGATCTGGATCAGAGGACGCGTATCAGAGTACCCGCTCACCGAGAACATCGGCTCACCCCTTTGATTTCGTAGCGCCTTGAGTGCTTCGCCGTAGTCGTCTGTCGACGACCAGAACTTCCATACTGACGTGGCTCGCGCGGTGGACAACCCCCAATTTCCCAGACCCCGCATAAAGCGTGGCGCACCGCGGCTGTCCGTGTGACCCTCGATGAAGATCGTGTCGATGAAATTGAAGCGTTTCTGAACGCTTATTCGATCCAGTACAACATGCCCGATCTGATGAACGACATTGAGCTGCACCTCGGGAATACGGTACTGCAGGGTTTCAAATGCGAGAACGTCTTCCGAAATCCGGAGAACTTTTTTGTCTTCACTCACGATGACTTTTATATTGCGCTTCGCAAGTTCGGAGACGATTTCCTCAATAATTTTTTCCCGCAACAGGCTGGTCTCTTGTATCTCACGGATTGCATCGTCAATTTCTTCCTTGCGTGTACGTAGCTCAATAATCAGCATGACAGCGGCCAATATAAAAATGACCAACAGTGCGGCCATGATGTCGGAGAACGATATCCAGTACGGATTATCGTCTCCGCCAACTGACGATGATCGCCCCTGCCCTTTTGACTGACTCTGCAACATCGGTCTTGGCTAGCGACTCGGCTGCATTTCCTGCATCTCATTCACCGTATCATTCAGAAGACCGATTGCCGATTGCATGGCTTCGAGATACTGGGCAGTTTGTATATTCCATTCATTTAATCGTTCAGCGGTCTGACCCCGCACAGTATCGCCGTAGTCATTGAGCAGTTTTTGAAGTGAGCCGGCAATCTCCGTAACCTGAGATTTCTGTTCCTGCAAAAACGCTTGCTGATTTTCATTGAGCTTCGACAGCGAGACCCTCACCTGATGTGCAATTTCTTGAAATCCCTCCCGCGAGGTTTGGAGACTTACGTCGATGTCGCTTATCAGAGCAACAGCATCTTTAATTCTTTCTTGCATTGCCTGCGCTTCCTGCCGTTGCTGATTCGTAAGCTCAATCGTTGATTGTAAGGTCACACTGAGTTTCTCAGCGGCCGCTTCCGTCCGCCCGCTTGCAGCGTTCAGATTGTCTGTGCTGACTCGCATCGCTGTACTGGACTCCTGCATCGACTCAATGACAGACACAAGCTCGTTGCTTATGCCGGTGACCCGGTCGATCAATTCATTCCCGAGTCCAACCACACTCCGTGTTTCGGATGCACCGGCCGTAATTGTCTTCGCCACAGACTCATTGAGTTTGAATTGATTCGTCTTCATTTCGCCCACCTGTGAGTCCAGCCTAGAGAGAAACTCGGCCATTCCCGTTCGCAGATCTGTAGTTGCCCCGGCCACTTGGCTTGACGCATCTTCCATCATTTTTCGCTGCCCGTCGGCGTGTCCACTCAGCCCCTGAGTAAAAGTCTCAATCAGTGAACCAAGCGCCTGTTCAGAACTCTCCGCCTGCTTGCTCGACATCTCCTCTGACGCCCGGATCATTCGGTCGATAGCTGGGCCTAGCGTCGATTCGAGACTTGCGGAGATACCGCTTTGGATTTTCTCCGCCATTTCAACTGTCGCCTGCTGCATACGGTCACCAATTTGTTCGGCGAGACCCTGTGCAGACGCAAGCGATAGGCGATTGTGTTCCTCAACTTTTACCAATAACTGTTCAGCGCGAATTCTTGGGAATAATTCATCAATGCTTTGCTGCAACTTGTGAATGTGCCGGCGTAGGTTCTGCTCAAGCGCCTTTTCGAAAAAATTAAACGCGACGCTGGTCGCCACCCCCCATACCGACGTCAGGAACGCAACCGATGCGCCATTAATTATGCGTTGCATTTGTTGGGTTGATTCATCGAGCGAACCCAATAAATCAAGACCAGCCAAGCCGAGCTGCAGACCACTGAAGGTGCCAATCACGCCGATGGCAGTGAGAAATCCGGGTACGGCAGCGATCAGGCGACTTTCGACCAGTCCTCGCGCGAGGGTAGAAGCATTGAAAAAGTAATCGGCATCAACGGTGTTCCAGAGTTTCTGGCTGTCGGGCGAGACCACCAGAGTTTCATCGAACTCGAGCCATAACCCACCGCTCTTTTTGCTGCCTCGGGCTCGCTGCTTCAGATCTTCTCTCTGACGCGAGAGTCCATCCTGAGTAACACCAGCTAGAAGCCCGTTGTAAAACCTGATGCCCGCGCGTGAGCGTACATAGCAATAAATCGACCAGAAGCTAAAGCCAATACCAAATGCGAGGAGTAAAAAAACGATGGCGGCGCTGAATCCGCTTAAGGTCCAATCACCCGTTCGAAAAATCGTGAGGAAACTTGCCCAGTCTGGTATCAGAAGGCTGAAGTCAAAGAGTTTTGAGTCATTTTGCATGATCTTTTCTTCCGGTGATCTTTGCATGAGCAACCCTGAATTTCCGAAGAAAGGTCCAAGCGGACGTACGTTATTCCCGATCCCAGGAAAGGTCTGACTCAGCTGCGATACAAAATGTAGCAGCAAAAGCGTAGTAAATTCTGGAGCAACGAAAGAGCGCTTCGATTTTCATAGGAACAAACAGCCTCGCCGTCGCCCAGATGACCTCGACGCGGCCCGTTAGACCTAAAATGCAGTGCATTGGATTCACCCCAAATCCAATAAAAGACAGACATTACGAAGCCGGACGCGCGTGACGCCTTCAAAAATAGAACCGGCGCCGCGAGTTATGGGTTCTGCGTTCGAGGAGATCCGTTACGGAAATAAATTTACAGACAACATTGTCCGCAATTTCATTGGTCGCTCTAAAGTTCCAGTGAATACTTCATCGCATACCCGGCGCGCTGCTTCGGACGCGCGGAGCTTATTCAAAGCTCAACGACGTAACCCGGACGTTTCGAGCTTACGCGCCAGCAAACTTCTACGAGGCCCGTGGCGTTGCTAGATCTAGCAGAGCGTATAGCTTGGCAATTAGATAGTCGCATCCGTCTCAATTCTTGAGAGTCCGATTGCAGACCACCCTTGCGCTATCTATCGCAAGCCACCGTCAGCTACCGGCGATTTCCTCCAGCTCCAACAAGACCCGATCGAGCTGAGGAAGCAACGGCGGCGGCTTGCGCGCCGTACGATTAACAATCGGCTAGCGCGCTATAATACCACAGAGTGCCATCCTTACCACCTCGAAAACGCTGCCAGAGCGCATCGCCAACATTCCGATAGTCAGTCAGAATCGATCGCGCGTTGTGCAGTTTGTCGGCACACGACACCAAGAGAACGGACTCCGTCGCGAACTCAAGCTTTTCCAGATACGCTTCCTTGCGAGCCTTCCAAGGCGGCTTGGGATCGTCGAAGGTATCCGAACATGCTGCGACGATTTCGGCTACTTCGTTGCCGAAACGATGCCTTATGTCTGTAAGCGTTTTCTCCCCACCCTGATCTTCAGGACCGTCGTGAAGCAGCGCTGCGATCGCCTCGTCCTCAGAGCCACCGGCTTCAAGCACGAGGCTGGTCACACCGAGGAGATGGGAAATATAGGGAATATTTCCACCCTTGCGGGTCTGCTTCGCGTGGAGGCGTGCGGCGAAGACCAGCGCGTCCTCGAAGCGCTGAGATAATGCAATCTTCATAGTTAGCGATGCTCAACGAAGCAACAAAAGCGGCTGAACACTAGCCGCAATCATCCGCTCAGTATTACTCCCAACAAAAAACTCCCGAAACCGCGAGTGCCCGTAGGCCCCCATCACAGTCAGCCCCACGGCGTGTTGCTCAGCAAACGCCAACAGCGCATCCACAATCTTTCCCTGCACAAGATGATGCTCAATCCCATGCCCACCCTCGCGTAACCGATCCGCAGCAGCCTGCAATTGACGACGATGCGCCTCGCTATCATCCCCGACCATGACCACATGACCAGACATTCCTCGTAGCAAAGGACTGCGACCCACGCGCTCAATCACCTTATCCGCAGCCGCACTACCGTCATACGCCAGCATAAAGTGCTCAGGCGGTGCAAAATCCCCAACCGTCATCAGAACAGGACGCTTAATCGCGCGAATCACCGTCTCAATCTGCGAGCCCACCGCACGCTCACGTCCCTCGTTATCGAGACCAAGTCGACCCAGCACAAACAGCCGAGTCTGATCTTCGTGGTCCTGCAAAGCCTCAAGTAAGTCGCCGCGCCTCTGCTGCGTCATGACGTCCTTGGTGCCCTGCTCTTCCACTCGCGTCTCTGCATCAGCAAGCAGCAGCCGGCCGTGCTCCATCGCCAAACGTCCACGCGTTTCATCCAGCGCCGTCAGCTCCTCAAGCAGCCGGGATCGACTCCCCAACCCAATCGCGCCGGAGAGGTCATCGCCCGACGGCGTACGCGCCCACTCAAGCACGTGCAGCAACCGCACGGACGCAGGGATGGTCTGGCCGGCCCACGCCGCCGCGTCGCACACCGCACCGGTGATTTCGGAGCCGTCGATACAGGCGGTCACAACGCGTGTGTCTGGACGATCGGTCATTGTTCCTTTACTCCCCAAGCAGCTTTTCGACTTCGTCGGGCTTGTCGTACACACCGAAGCGATCAATGGCTGTGCGTGTGGCAGCGTTCATACCGATCACATCAACACGCGTGCCTTCACGCCTGAACTTGATGACCACCTTGTCCAGCGCAGTCACCGCAGTGATGTCCCAGAAGTGACCTTGGGAAAGATCGATCTTCACGTGCTCCACCGCTTCCTTGAAATCAAACGACGCAACAAACGCGTCAGCGGACGCAAAGAACACCTGTCCGATTACCGCGTAGGTTCGCGTGGTGCCATCGCCGTCGCTCTTGATCACAATGAAGCGCGCAATCTTGTTGGCGAAGAACAGCGACGCCAACAGCACGCCTACACCCACACCAATGGCGAGATTGTGGGTCGCCACCACAACGATCACCGTCGCGATCATCACGGTGTTGGTGGGCGCCGGGTAGCGACGCAGGTTCACAACGGAGTCCCACGAGAACGTGCCGATCGACACCATGATCATGACGGCCACCAATGCGGCCATAGGAATACGCTGGATCCAGTCGTCGAGAAACACCACCATGATCAACAGCAGCATCCCGGCCGTGAATGTCGACAACCGACCACGACCACCGGACTTCACGTTGATCACCGACTGACCGATCATCGCGCACCCGGCCATCCCGCCCAGTAGCCCGGCACCGATGTTGGCAATTCCCTGGCCTCGGCATTCACGGTTCTTGTCGCTGGTGGTGTCGGTGAGGTCGTCGACGATCGTCGCGGTCATCAGCGATTCAAGCAGGCCGACAGCGGCCAGGCCCGCGGAGTACGGCAGGATGATTGCCAGCGTCTCAAAATTCAGCGGCACGTCCGGCCACAGGAACACCGGCAGCGTGTCGGGCAGTTCGCCCATGTCACCCACTGTGCGTATCTCAAGGCCCAGCACCTGCGACAACGTGGTCAGCGCCAGAATACAAACGAGCGGCGACGGTACGGCGCGGCCGATGACCGGAACCAGCGGAAACAGATAGATGATCCCAAGCCCGCCGGCCGTCATCGCGTACACGTGCCACGTCACGTTCGTCAGCTCGGGGAGCTGCGCCATGAAAATCAGGATGGCGAGCGCATTCACAAACCCGGTTACAACCGAGCGCGACACAAACCGCATCAGGCTGCCCAATTTCAGGTAGCCCGCGATGATCTGGAGCACGCCGGTCAGGAGCGTCGCCGCGAGCAGATACTGCAGGCCGTGTTCGCGCACCAGCGTCACCATCAAGAGCGCCATCGCGCCGGTGGCCGCGCTGATCATGCCGGGCCGTCCGCCCACAAACGCGATGACCACCGCGATACAGAACGACGCGTAGAGGCCAACTTTGGGGTCGACCCCCGCGATGATCGAAAACGCGATAGCCTCGGGGATGAGTGCCAGCGCAACCACGAGGCCGGCAAGCAGATCGCCGCGTACATTGCCGAGCCAGTCTTGTTTCGGGGTGATGATCATGGTCGCCGCTTCGTGGTGGGGACGCGCCGAGAGAGTGCTGTGCCAGAGGGCGCACGCGGCCAATCGCGCCAAGCGGCGGAGTTTAGGGTAAGGCGCTAAAGATCGCGACCGGGCGCCTCGAGTTTCCCGCGATCAGGGTAGTAATCGGATCGATACGGATACGGTGGGTGAGTCTGCAACCGGTTTCATTGATCCGCGCCGGTCTTTGCGGCGGCGGCAGGCCACTGAACCACAATCGCTTCGAGGTAATCACCTGTCTTCACATGCAGGGTCGTGCTGCCAATACCTACGATGCCCTCGCCCCGGCCGATGACCGTCCCGTTAACGCTAGCAAGTACGATTACGCGACGTTTGTCACGGCGCGCGCTCACAGTCACTTTCCCAACCTCCGGGACATCGACGATCCCAAGCACCTGACGCTCGTCAAGGTCGACGAACCGCATGCTCGATACCAGCACCGTATTGGCCGCCGCTCCGCTGGCGGTAAGCGCGAGGCTCACCGCCAACAGAGTCTGGATCGCCCAGCTCATGCAGCTCATTGTGCGACCGTGACCGCTTGCGTGTCAGCGGACGGGAAAGGACCGAAACCACTCGCGGTGACCTGTACTGTGGTCGATCCCGCAGCCGCCGGACTCAATTGCACGCCGCCTGCAGCCACATTGCTTGCTGTGCCGGTCTGTCCCGCCGGTATCGTCACATTTACCGAGCCGCCACCACCCGGCATCGCTGTGGTTACAAGCGGTCCGACAACGGCGTCTGTGCTGGTTGCCGTGATCGTCAGGTCGCCCGCTCCACTCACTGGCTGGATTCGCTGTAATAAAATTCCGGTGGTGTCCGGTATGTAGGTGAAGATCCTGAACGGATCATCGACACCTACCGTACCGGATGGATTGAGCCCACTGATTTGCAACACGGGTGTGACCACTTCGATATCAAAGGTGCCGCTCGTGAACTGGGCCGAGGACGCGGTCAGTGTGACAGTTCCTGTGTTGGCGCTAATTCCCTGAACATAGATGGACGTCGTTTGCGTCTGTCCATCCGGCACGCTGATGTCGACAAAAGGCGTACCCGGGGAGAACGGATCTGAGCTGACAACCGCAATCGCAGGATCAGAACTTCCGATGCGCACGTCGATGCCGCCATGATCGGCGCCGCCGAGGGTCACTCTGTACTGAGCCTGCAGACCCCCGCCAATCCGTTGGTCCTGAAAAAACTGCGGCTGAAGCGCGATGCCCGGTTGCGATACCGTCACCGATATCGTGTCGTTCACTGGAAACGCGGAGAAGCCGTTCGCGGTGGCTATAACGTCGACGGTGCCGATGCCCACTGGATCGAATGCCACGCCGCCCGAGGCGACCGAACTTGGTGACCTCGATTGACCTGGCTGGATATCGACGGTCACTGCAGAGCCGCCACCAGGCACCGCTGTGGTCACAAGCCGGCCCGCAGCCGTATCCGAGCTCGTCACCGAGACACTCAGCGCTGAGCCGCCGGCAACCAACTGGTTGCGTTCTATCCCGGTACCACTAGCGTTCGGCGTGTACGTCCAGACTGAAAATGGCGTGTCCGCCGACAGTGTTGTCGTGCTCGTCCCCAGGCCGAATACCGCCAGCACAGGCGTAACGATTTCAACATCGTAAGTGCCTGTGGCGAACTGCGGCTCGCTCGCCGACAGCGTGGCGGTGCCGGTAGTACCCGACACTCCCTGCACCCAGAACGTCCCCGAAGTCTGACCGTCAGCGATGCTCACCCCGATGGATGCCGAACCGGCCGTTATCGAGTCTGTACTCAGCAGCACAGTGGACGGATCGGGGCTGTCGATCTGCACTGTCACCCCCCCGTGATCCGCACCGCCCAGGACCACCCGATAGGCGGCCTGCAAGCCACCGCCAATACGTTGATCCTGAAACGACTGCGGCTGCAATGTGATACTCGGTTGCGAGACCGCCACAGAGATGGTGTCGTTGATTGGGAACGCAGTGAAGCCAGTAGCCGATGCCACCACATCCACAGTACCGTTACCGGTCGGGTCAAACGCGACACCGCCACCGGCGACCGACACTGGCGATCTCGATTGGCCGGGCGCAATGTCGACGGTGACCGCAGCGCCGCCACCGGGCACCGCCGTGGTCACAAGCTGACCCACGGCAGTATCCGAGCTGGTTACAGAAACGCTCAAAGGCGATCCACCCGCGACAGCCTGATTGCGCTGCAACCCAGTACCGCTAGCAGTGGGCGTGTACGTCCAGACTGAAAATGGCGTATCTGCTGACAGTGTTGTCGTGCTCGTCCCCAGGCCGAATACCGCCAGCACAGGCGCAACGATTTCAACATCGAAAGTGCCTGTGGCGAACTGCGGCTCGCTCGCCGACAGCGTGGCGGTGCCAGTAGCACCCGACACTCCCTGCACCCAGAATGTCCCCGAAGTCTGACCATCAGCGATGCTCACCCCGATGGATGCCGAACCGGCCGTCGTCGAGTCTGTACTCAGCACAACAGTTGACGGATCGGCGCTGTCGATCTGGACCGTTACCCCTCCGTGATCGGCACCACCAAGAACCACCCGATAGGCGGCCTGCAAGCCGCCGCCGACACGTTGATTCGGAGACGACTGCGGCTGCAGTGTGATACTAGGTTGAGAGACCGCCACAGAGATGGTGTCGTTGATTGGGAACGCGGTGAAGCCAGCGGCCGATGCGACCACATCCACAGTGCCGTCACCAGTCGGATCAAATGCCACACCGCCGCTGGCGACCGAAGTTGGCGATCTCGATTGGCCGGGCTGGATCTCCACGGTGACCGCAGAGCCACCGCCGGGCACCGCCGTGGTCACAAGCTGACCCACGGCGGTATCCGAGCTGGTTACCGAAACGCTCAACGACGATCCACCGGCGACGGCTTGATTGCTCTGCAACCCAGTACCGCTTGTATTGGGAGTGTACGTCCAGACTGTAAATGAGGCGTCCGCCGACAACGTCGTTGTGCTCGTCCCCAGACCGAATATCGCCAGCACAGGCGCACCGATCTCCACATCGTAAGTGTCTGTGGCGAACAACGACTCGGTTGCTGACAGCGTGACGGTACCTGTGGCACCTGGCACGCCCTGCACCCAGAATGTTCCGGCTGTCTGACCATCAGCGATGCTCACCCCGATGGATGCCGAACCGGCCGTCGCCGAGTCTGTACTCAGCAGCACCTTTGACGGTTCGAGGCTATCGATCTGCACCGTCACCCCCCCGTGATCGGCACCACCAAGGAGCACCCGATATGCGGCCTGCAGGCCACCGCCAATACGTTGATTCTGTGACGACGACGGCTGCAGCGTAATACCAGGTTGCGAGACCGCCACAGAGAAGGTGTCGTTAACTGGGAAAGCGGCAAAGCCAGCGGCCGATGCCACCACATCAACGATGCCACTGCCGACCGGACTGAGCGCCACACCGCCATTAGCGACTGAATTTGACGACCTGAATTCGCCAGGCTGGATATCGATGTGAACCGCAGTGGCGCCATCAGGCACTGCCGCGGTTACAAGCTGGCCGACCGTACCATCGGAGCTGGCCACCGAGACGCTAAGCGCTGATGCGCCGGCGACCGACTGATTGCGCTGCAACGCAGTACCGCTCGCATTGAGTATGTAAGTCCCAACCGTGAATGGGTCATCCGCCGACAACGTTGTCGCGCTCGAAGCCAGATTGAATATCGCGAAGACGGGCGCCACAACCTCAACACCAACCGTCCCATCCGAGAACCGCTCCTGCGTGGCAGTAATGCCCGTCATTCCAAGACCACCCGTGACGCCTTGAGCAAAGAACTGCGCGGATGTCGAGCCGTTCGGAATGTTGACTGTGAGCACCGGCGCGCCGAGCAAAACGGAGTCACTCGCCAACCGTAGCCGCGATGGATCATCGCTGGTCAACAACACGTCGATGCCACCATGGTTCGGATCGCTCACCGTGACGCGATAAAGCGCCTGCAAGCCGGCACCAATGCGGAGATCCTGAGACGTCTGCGCGGCTGAAATGCTCATCGTCCCAAGATCGGGGGTTGTGTCTTCGACCGTCACATCCATCGACGCCGATCCGAAGATGGCGTTGTTGACGGTCACAGTTGCGGTGCATGGAATGCTCGCGGTGCCGCCGTAGTTGACCGACGCGCTGGCAAAGAAATCGCCCACGGCCACCGTGGCCGGCGACGATGCGGTCACGCAGGTGGCATCGCTGCTCGACACGGTGAAATCGACCGACGATGTGGCCGCGAAATCGTCCCCGCCACTCAGCAGTCGGAAGTACACGTCTGCGGACTCGGTGCTCATAAACGACGTCGACGGGAGGACCGCGCTGACCTCGGCGGTCACATCGACCGTGAACGAGTCGCTCAAATACCCGGCGTTCGCGGCCGTGATGGTCACCTGGCCCGGCGCCAGTGCCTGAATGGTGGCTTCGGTCGTGAACGCACCCTCTGCGATTGTCACCAGCGGCGTCAGTACGTCGACCACGGCCGAATCAGTTGAGGTGATACTGATGTCCGCGCCGCCCGCGTCAGCCGGATCCGGCGAGATCAGTATGGGCACGATCAGCGATTCGCCCAGCGCCAGTTCGGCGTTTGCCGGCAGGTCGATCTGCCGATTGGTGACGCTGGCGGTGCGCGTTTCAAGTTCAAAGCCTTGCGACACGGCATCGGCGGAAATCTGAGCCGTCCCGATCGTCGTCCCGCCGATGAGATTGAAGCCCGCGGACGTGGTACCTTCTGCGATAAAGACACTCGTGGTGTTCACATCGGCAATGGCCGGCATATCACTGGCGATGGCAATGGTGACACCACCGCTTGGCGCCGGCTGACTGAGCGTGACGCTGGCCGGTGTCGTTTGACCAAGACCGATCAGACCGAAACTCAGGTTCATCGTGCGAAGCTGTGCGGTCACAAGCGAGGTGCCGTCAACAAAGCCAGGGGCACTGGCGGTGATCGTGCCGGAGCCGCCGACCGTTCCCGTTGTCACGTTAAGGCTCGCCGTCGTGGCCCCTTCCAGTACGGTTACGTTGGCGGGTACTGTAAATGACGGCTCGTCGCTGGTGATCGCAATCGACTGCCCACCGGGCCCGGCCGGCATATCGAGATTGACCGTTAGCGGAATGTCCGCACGCGTCAGGCCAATCGTTGAAGATGGCGTCAGCGTGATAACCGGATTGATTGCATTGCTGATGAGTAGCTCGCTCTGGGCAAGGACCGCGTCCGACAGCCGAACCTCGTCGATCAGACCGTCCGCGCAGAACAAACACAGGAATCCGGGACCGCCGATATAGAAGGTATCGGACGGGTCAACGCTCGTAACACTGTGAGCGACCGTTGCCAGCTGGAGCGGCGTGCCGTTCGTCAAATCCTGTACATAGAACACCGCTTGACCGCCGGCCAAATCGAAACTCACGGCCACGTAATAGTCGACGCCAGGTGTCAGCACGATGTCCGATCCGAGCGGCGCCACGCCGGTATCCGTGTTAAAGATCAGGCTCAGCTCACCGGGGACCGTACCGAAAGCACCGTCGACTCTGACCTGAAGATGCCAGGCCCAGTCATTGATGTTGCTATTGCGATTCGCGCCGGCAATCGTTCTTGCAAAACCACCGGTCAGTTCATCGAAATTGACCAGCGCCTCGATCGTGAAGTTGTCGGTGGTGCCGGAGGACACCACGGTCTGGAAACCGGAATTACCGTCCAGACTGCCGGCGTCACCGTTCGGTCCGCCGGCGGTCACATCCAGAATGGCGGGGAAGTCGACACCCCGCAGACCATCCGGAACACTGACCTGAGCAGGCGAACCGAAGGTCGTCAGTGCGGCGCTGCCCAGTGAGTCAGCAAGGAAGCCGCTTTGTTCAAATCGCCAGTAATGGCCGACGCCGGCCGCGACCGTGAAGTCGCCGTTGGCCGATCCAGCAGACGTGGTGACTGTTACGGTGCGTGCACCGAGCGGCGCGTCGCTGTCGATCGCAATTTCCACGTCGCGCGTGGTGTCGTCACCGGTGCCAAGATCGGTGATGGTGACGCCGCTTCCGTCGATGGCAATGTCCGTAATGCCGGTCAGCGCATCACCAACGATCTGCGCAGCAAGTGTCGTACCTCGGCTACCCTGGCCCGGCGAAATTGACGTCACCGACGGCGGCCGCGGCGTGATCGTGAACGGCAGGCTGGCCGTTCCGCCAGCGTTGCTTAACCCGAGCGTGGTGGCACCGAGGGTCGCCGCCAGATCGATGATGATCTGAGCCTCCACTGTGCTGCCGTCGATCGACGTAATCGAACCGGTGACGCCCGGTTCGTCCGACACCAGCGTGGTCGGGGCATCCGGGAACGTACCGGAGAACGTCACATTCAGCGTCTCACCTTGCTGTCCGGTATCCGGTAGCACGCTCGTCAGCACCGGCGCTGGCGGCAGCTCGGTGGTGAAGTTGATTGTGATGTCGCTATCGAGCACGCGTCCGGCCACGTCTGTAATGCCGTTGCTCCGCACGCGCAGCGCATAAGGTGTGCCATACGCCAGCGGCGCATCGGGTGCGAACGTAAAGCTGGTGTCGCCGTCGACCGTCAGCGTGCCGTTCACATTCCCGGACGGCCCGTTGAGTACAACGTTCAGCGTGTTGATGGTCCCGGGCTGCAGCGGCTCATTGAACACCGCGCTGATCGTACTGGTGCGGGCCACGTCCGTTTCGCCGTTTGCCGGCGTACTACTGACCAGCGCCGGCGGGGTTGCGTCGTAAAACACGACCAGTACGCCCCCGTTGACGTCATCGACAGTCGGCGGTGCCGATGTGTTGCCGCTGGCGTCGGTCGCGGTAAGGCTCAGTACGTTCGATTGGTCGGGTAGCAGTGGCACATTGACCGCAAACAGACCGGACTCAGACGCCAGAGCGTTGCTTCCGGTCGCACCACCCGTAATGCTCACGTTCGAGCTGGGCTCGGCACGTCCACTTACAAGAATCGTCGGCTGGCCGGTCAGGACCGGCACCGGATTGACCAGAGGACCAGCCGGGGACGTGCTGTCCGTTGGCGCCGTGTCGAAACTAAATAGCCGCACGCCGACCGGCGGTGTCGCCAGCGGGTTGCCGCACTCATCCGCGATGCCGTCGGTCAGGCGCACATGAATGGTGGTGTCGTCCGCCAGATTGAACTGGGGCGTGAAGGTCAGCGAGCGCCCGAGATCCGTAAACGCCGCCGCTCCCGGCACCGCAACGCCGCCGCTGATATCGCCGCCGCTTTCCAGCGCACCCTGATACACGCCGAACGTGCTGTTGGCCAGACTCATTGGATCGAGCGCAAAGGTCGTCAGGTCCATACGGTTCGAGAAATCGAGCACGATGCTCTGATTCAACGGGCGGTCAATCGCGCCGTCACTTGGCGTACTCAGCGTCACGGCCGGCGCCGTTGTCGACGCGCAGTTTTGCTCAGTGCTGAACGTCCATTCGAACGTGTTTTCCATCTTCAGCTGCGTGCTTGCATTGCACACCGCGCCCATGGGGTCACGGTCGGCACCAACAAGCGTGGCGCGATAAGTCGTGTTCGATTTCAGGGAGACCTGCGACAACGGGCTGGCAAGACCCAGCCTGAGGGTGGCGATCGTTGTGCCACCGGTCGGGGGATTCTCGATGATCAGGTCCGTTGGAATATGCGCCACCGCGCGGCCAAAGGCGTCGATCTCCTCGAGATAAAAACTCCCGGCGCTCACAAAGTCGGCCGATACGATCTCGAAACCGTTCGCCGGATCGCCGCCGATGGGTTCGGTCACCACGTTCTGCCAGGTGTCGGGGGTCAGACACGCTGTTTCCGGTGTGAGCGTTGCCAGTATCGATGTGGTGACCGGGTTGTTCGGCTGTCCGTTCAGCGGGTTGATACCAAATACGGTCGGCGGCGCGTCGACCGGCAGCGGCTCGAAATTGGCCGGGATGGTATTGGCTACGTTGCAGTCGGTGCCGTCAGGTCCCGAGTCGATCGTTAGCGAGATGTTGTCGCTGGCCACGGCCTGGCAGGCGATCAGCTCGCCCTGCACCAGCGACTCGACACGGAAGGTGGCCGCCACGGTGCCACCGGGCGGAATCGTCCCGAAGTCGCGCACATCGTTGCCGTCGGGTAGCGGGATACCGGTTTCATCTACGAGTCGGGAGTTGCCCCCGACGAACAGATCGAGACTGGTAAAGAACGCCGGGCGCGAAGACTCGTTCGTGATTTCCACCACGAGCGGGTAGATCTCGTTCAGCTCAACGTCGGGACCGAACGGATCGCTCGGATGGCGCACGACCACGCCGAGTTCGGGCGGGCCGAACACTTCGACGGACGTCCCGACGCTGCCATTGAACGCCACCGGATCGGGCAATCCGCCGTCCGTGATAAAGCCGTCGTAGTCTACGGTGATGCCGTAGCTGCCGATGCTGTCGCCGCGAATCACGAATTGCCCGGTGCCGGTTTCGCCGGGTGCGATGGTGCCAAGCACGAGACCAGTGACATCGCCGGTGTCATTGACATCACCGACGTCTGAGCCCGGACCGGCGGCCAGCGGAGTGAGGCCGCCTGGAGTGTTTAGTGTGGCGTCAACGTCCGTCAGGTTGAACGACCCGGACGAGTTCAAGATGGCGACCGTAATCTGGAATAACTCGCGCAGTGTCCTGATGCGACCGTCGATGATGATGACGCCCGGCACGGTGGCACCTGGCACGCCCGGATCGGCCACAACAACGGTTGTGCAGCCACGGTCGCAGGGCAGCGGATCGCCGTCCACAGGCGGTACGGTCCAGTTTGAGCTGCCGCCGGTGACAGGCGTGCCCGGACTGCCGTCCACGGGCACAACTAGGACCTCTGAGACCGTCACGGGGAAGGAGCCCACTGTGAAGACGATGGTGAACACCGACACGTTGAAGTTCGACGGGTCGTTCAGATCGATCACACCGTTGTCGACCAACTCGGCGATTTCGTCTTCGGTCAGCGGTTCCGACGTCACGTCCGCGATCACAATGTCGGAGGCTGTCACCTGAACCACCGGCACTGGAACGGCGAGGGCCAGTGGCCTCGGCGCGACCGCAAGATCATCAACGGCGCTTGCGATCAGCGTGTTTTGCGTATTTGGCCGTAACGGTACGTCAAGGCAGAACGAGGCCGTGAGCGCGTCGAGCGTGGCCGCGACCACCGACGTGCCGCCGGAGATCTTGACGGTGGTGTTGGCACGCGATGTACCGCAGACCTCAACCGTGGGCAGCAGGCTCACCGGCTCGACCGGATCCAGCACCGGCGGCGCCAGTGGTGAGGTGTTTTTGACCGCCAGCGATCCAAAGTACGCAGGCAATTCAATTCGCGCCGGTCGGTCGAGGATCGCTCGCACCTCGATCACGCCGTCGATCAGTGCGCAGGCGCCGCTGATCGTTACGGGAACCGAGCCGGGCCCTTCGGGGGCTGACGCGCTCGCACTGCTCAGCTCCGTGCCGGCCTGATCGGTGAGGCTCACGCGCACGGTGTCGGAACTTGTTGATTCTTCGGAGAACGACACGGTGGCGTCGATGGACGCGCAATTCGCCGCATCGATGCTATTGCCGGTAATGCTGGTTGAGACGATGGGCAGATCGACCGCCGGCTGCGCCGCGCTGACATTGGCAGTGAGTGACACCGCCCTGGACCCTTGAGCCGGATCATCGCTGATGATCGTCAGCGTCTGATTGTAAAGCGTGCCCTCGGTGCCGGACGGCGGCTGGATGGTCACCTGAACCGTGCGACTGCCACCAGCATTAATGACCAGCGGGAGATCGCCGATCAATGGGGCGGCGTTGGCTGAGGAATCACTGGTGGACAGGCTGGAAATGGTCAGCGGCGCGTTGCCGGTGTTGCTGACAATCAGACCTCGGGTTGCTGAGGCGAGCTCCGCAAGATTGCCAAAGTCCAGCGCGGACGCCACGCTGATCGTCGGAATTTCCGTCGGGTTCGGGTCACGACCCACACCGTTGACGTTGACCGCAATAGCGGGCGAAAGACCGGAGTCATTGAGTATCGTCACCGCTGCACTTGCGGCGCCAGGAGCAGTTGGCGCAAAACCCACCTCCACAGTACGGGGCGCATCGCCCACGTCCATCGTGAAGCTGCTCGGCGGAAACACCGTGAAGACGCTGCCGTTTACCGAAATCGAGGACACTGTCAGCGGCGTGAAGCCCACGTTGG
>JBCCMA010000064.1:0-19362 GCA_039026595.1 Pseudomonadota bacterium | reverse complement strand
GTAAGGCTCCCAGATCGCCGAAGTTAACGGCGATGGCGAGGTCAATTTCGTGGATCTGGGCGTGCTGCGCGAAGCGTTTTTTGCGCCGCCCGGCCCGAGCGGAATCGCAAACTGCGATTAACGCGTTAGCCGACCTGCCGTACCTGCGGTGCGGCGGCCGTTGTGTCGCGCAATATCAGTCCGCACTCGAGATGACGACTGACGTCATCCGAAGACTGATCACGCAAACGACGCAGCAGGAGTTCTGCCGCACTGGCGGCCATGCGACGGATCGGCTGACTGATGGTCGTCAGCGCGGGCCAGACCTGGCGTGCCATGGGCGTATCGTCGAAGCCCGCCACCGACAAGGTACCGGGTACTGAGATGCCCAGCGCATGCGCGGCACGCAACGTTCCGGCGGCCATGTCATCGTTCGCAGCAAAGATAGCGCTTGGGCGCGCAGCCCCGCGCAGCAGGCGTCGCGCGCATTCTTCGCCAGAGTCGACAGAATTAAAGCCCTGTACGACCCACTCCTTCCGCGGACGAATGCCGGCCTCGGCCATAGCCGCGCGATAGCCTTCATACCGGTTGCACACCGCCCCGTGGTCCGGGTGTCCGCGAACGAACGCGATATCGCGGTGACCCAGATCGAGCAAGTGATGGGTCATGACCCGCGAAATTTCGGTGTCGTTGGTCACCACGGACTGGTCTGCAAATTTTTCGTCCGCCGGAGCCACCCGCGTGAACGGCACGTCAATCTCGGTCAATGCATCGGTCACCACGCCCATGTCGCACAGGGGGGGCGTCAGGACAATGCCGTCCAGCCGCGATTGTTGCACCATCCGCGCGAGATCATCGGCAAGTGACGCGCTGCGGTAGTCGCAGGGATAAATAACGAGGTCATACCCGGCCGCGCGGCAGGCGGTCAGCGCACCGTTCTGCACGTTAATGAGATAGCTGGGCGAGGGGTTGTCATAAACCAGCCCAATCAGATAGGACCGACGGGCCGCCAGCGACCGCGCCGACGGATTGGGTCGATAACCCAGCTCGGCGATGGCCTGGGACACTCGAATTCGGGTATCCGCGCGGACGTTCGGTTCGTTATTGGTTACCCGGGATACCGTCTTGATCGAGACGCCCGCCAGCCGGGCCACATCATCAATCGTAATCTTCTTGTTCACCGAGGCCTCCCCGCGCCTTGGCTTAATTTACACCGACACGCTTGGTCGCGTGCGCACACCCTCTAATTTGACAGCGTTGTCACTCGTTGGCAACATCTAATGCGTGCCGCCTGAATCAAACAAAAACGGGGCGGTCTCCAACACCAATTTTTGAGGGGATGAGACATGCTTAAGAAAGCAGCCGTGCTGGCCATGACCGCCAGCGCTCTTACGATCGCGCCCGCCGCATTTGGCGCCCTGTCCGGCTACAGCACCGATTTTGAATCGCTTAACGCCGGCGACGGCGCGGCCCTCGGAGGTGACGGCTGGAAAGTGTTCGCCAACGTGTTCGAGCCAGGCGGCGGTTTCCTGTTCGGCTACGGCCCGTTTGACGCACCGAACATGTCGGGCGGTTTTTCAAACGTGGCCACCGGCGAAGGCGGCCCCGACCAAGGCAACCAGCAGCTGGTTGTCTTCAGCGACTACAACAACGGTGATGCACACAACGCCGGCAACCTGGTCGAAGCCAACGTGTTTCAGGAACAGATCATCAGCGGCTCCGACATCGGCAGCGAGTGGACGTTCTCATTCGACGCCAAGCGCGGCGACATTGGCGGCAACAGCTCGTCGCTTGCGTTCATCAAGACGCTGGACCCGAACGCCGGTTTCGCACTGACCAACTTCCTGATCATTGACACCACCAACATCGCCGACACGTGGGGCACGTTCTCGCTGTCGCTGTTCATCGACGGTAGCCTCGACGGCCAGATCCTGCAGTTCGGTTTCGCGAACACCGCGACGAGCTTTGAAGCGAGCGGCGTGTTCTATGACAACGTTGAGTTCCGTCCGGTCCCGCTTCCGGGCGCCGTGTGGCTGATGCTCTCCGGCCTCGCCGCGTTCACGGGTATGCGCCGCCGCGCTGCGTAACGTAGCGCGTTCGACAAAAAGCCGGCCGCCCCGATCAGGGCGGCCGGCTTTTTTTATTCGAACGTGAAATTGATGTCAGGGACTTCGTCGACGTCGATGGACACAATGGTCGCGTCCTCCGCAGCCGTCACGCCGTCAAAGTACTGCTCAATCTGATCGCCGCCACCGCCGATATCCGCAGCGAAGAACCGGTACTCCCCAGGTGGCAGGTTCGCGATTCGCCAGGGTGCCGGCTCGTCGTCCAGTACCAGCGCAGTGCCGACCGATACAAAGTCGCCGCTGTCATCACGCCGCTGCGCGTCGATAAACACAAACGCAAATCCCGTGCTTTGCCGCGGCGTCACAAGCCCGCTGGCCGCGCCCGTGCTCGGCGGCGGCACGGCGTCGAGCTGGGCGTCCACGCCCGTGACGTCGCTGCTGTCGACCGCAATCGGCTGACTCTGGGCTGACGAGTCGGCATCATCGAAAAACTCTGTTGCAAACGCCCCCGTCGGATCGCGGAACTGAACGGCAAAGCTCCCCGGGGCCAGTGGCGCCAGCGAATACGCGCCAGAACTGTCCGTTTGGGCCGTCGCGCGGGTCTGGCCGAACGGCTGCTCGATCGCCGTCACAGTGATGCCCTCCAGCGGGACACCCACGCTGTCGGTCACCGTGCCGGCGATCGCGAACTCGGCCGGCGCACCTGCGGCGAAGACAATGCCGTCCAGCACTTCACCATCGGACAACGGAATATCCGTCGCTGTTTCCAGGCTATCTGCGCCGTCAAAAAACGCTTCGGTCGGCAATCCGAAAACAGCGTCGATCAGCGTCGCCTGGAGCCGGTAAACACCCGCCGGCAGCCGCTCGATACGGAAGCCGCCCGTTGCGCCGTCCATGATTGACTCACCCGTCAGCACCCACTCGTCGTCGATCTGGCGGAACGCGCCAACCTGCCCAAACACCAGCGGGTCCGGACCGTAGCTCAGCGTAATGACACCCTCGATGACGGCGGTATCGGTCAACGGCGCGAGCGTGAAATCGACGCTCAGCTCGCTGCCGACCGACACATCGACAGGTACAGCGTCTGCCACGCTGCTGACGCCCGGGAAAAAGGTATCTTCGAAACGATCCTGCGTATCGGTCGCACTCACGATGAACGACCCTCGCGCAACAGCGCCGAACTCGTAGCGACCGTCTGCGCCGCTTTGCGTGGCGCCAACGGTCGCGTTCGAATCAGGATCGATCAATGACACCGTGACACCGGACGCGGCGTCACCATCGCTATCGCTGACGGTACCCGCGAGTTGACGGTCGAGCACCGGACCGATGTTTACGGCGACCGGGACGCTGTCCGCCCCCGCCGGGACCACTATGTCGGTGGCCAGTTCGACGGTATCCGCATCCTCAAAAAACTCCGTAAACACCGGTCCGCCGATAGTCGGCGCGCCAAAGAACAGACCGTCGATCCGAACGCGATAGGTGCCCGGCAATAGATCGGGAATCGCAAAGGCGCCGTTGTCCTCGGCCACAAACGCCGCACCGGCGAACTCGTACTCACCCTCGAGCTCGCGCAGTGCGCTGACAAAAGCGAAGAACAGGCCGCTCTGGTCCGGTATCGATGAGGCCACCGTACCAACGAGTTGCCCCGGCACCGGTTCATCATCGAGAACAATATCGGTGCGATTTGCGAGACCAGATCCCACCGCCACCTTGACCGGCGAGGCGCTCAGCATGTCCGCCGGCTCGGCCAATTCCACGCGGTACGCGCCGGCCGCCAGGCCGTCAAACCGGAAGCGGCCGTCCGACTCGGACACGGTGACAGCGCCGGATGCGCGCCCGGACCCGACGGCACGGACGCGAGCGCCCGCCAGCGGCGCACCGGTGGGGCTCGTCAATCGCCCTGTCAGGGCATAGGTGCGCGTCGTCGCGATCTGCGCGGCGGGCGAGTCCAGCGCACCGACGGCACTGGTTTGCGCCAGGGCGCCGGGCGCACCACCGTATAAGGAAATAGCAAGGAGCAAGGCGCACGTCACCTTGGCATTTCGATACCCGAACATGATCCACCCTCAATTGTTATGTTGTATCGAGGGTACTGATCCATCCACCGGGCGTATGCAACGATTTGTGCAGCTCCCGCCTTAGGGCGTTACCAGAAGACGGCGTAGAGTCCGATCAGGATCGCGACGATCAGCAACGCCATGGCATTAAAGCCAAAGCCTGAGCTGAACTGCACGTCGTTCAGATCAACGGCCTGTCCCTCTTCAGGCTCGGGCGTCGCAGTGGACACCACCGCGCCGATCACGAGGCAAAGCAGGAAGACGAGCCAGATGCGAATAATGAACGCGAGATCGGCCAGCATGAACTTGCAGGCAATGTTGGCCGCCACCGACGTGATCAACATGGCCAGCGCGCCGGCGTGTGTCGTGCGCCGCCAGAACATGCCGGTCAGGAAAACCGCTACGACGCCCGGAGCAACAAAGCCGGTGTATTCCTGCAAAACCTGGAACGCGCTGGCAAGGCTGCCGAGCAGCGGTTGGGCAAGGAACAGCGCCAGCACGATCGAGACTACGGCCGTCGCGCGCCCGACAAATACGTAGTGCTGCTGGGACTCATCGCCGCGAACCGCACGATAGACATCGAGCGTGAAGATCGTGGAGATGGAGTTCATCATGGAAGCCAGTGACGACACGATCGCCGCCAGCAATGCCGCAAAGATCAGACCGCGCAATCCGCTTGGCATGATGCCCATTAGTGCCGGGTACGTGCGATCGCTCTCCGCGTCGAGCGCGGAGGCGTCCAACTGAGCAAAGTCCGGCTGCGCAAGCACGTAAGCCGCGATGCCGGGCAGCACGATAATCAGCGGCATGAGCAGTTTCAGAAATGCCGCAAACGCCAGGCCGGTTTGCGCTTCGCCAAGTGATTTGGCGCCGAGCGCGCGTTGAATGATGTACTGGTTAAAGCCCCAGTAACTGAAGTGCAGTACCCACAGGCCTCCGAGGAGTGTCCAGATACCGGGCAAATCGCCGTAGTTTGGGTGATCGCGCTCGAGAATCATTACGAACTTCTCGGGCACCTCACTGTAGACGCGTGCAAGGCCGCCGCTGACACCGGCATCCCCGCCGATCATGCCGAGCGTCAACCACGCGATCGCCAATCCGCCGATAACCAGAACCGTCACCTGAATAATGTCGGTCAGTGCCACCGCCTTCAGACCGCCATAGGTGGAGTACGCGACGGCAAAAACCGCAAGCCCGGCCATCGCCACAAAAACGGACACACCGGTCAGCGTGTTGATCGCAAGAGCGCCAAGCCAAAGTACGGTGGTCAGGTTGATGGCGACATACAGAACAATCCAGTACACCGACATGAGTGTTTTCACACCGCTGCCGAAGCGTTGCTGCAGAAACTGCGGCATCGTGTAGATTCCGCGTTTCAGGAAGATCGGCAAGAACAGGCGGGCGACAATAAGAAGCACCAGCGCCGCTTGCCACTCGTATGCGGCAATCGCCAGACCCACCACATAGCCCTGACCGGACATGCCAATAATTTGCTCGGCGGAAATGTTGGCCGCGATCAAAGACGCGCCGATAGCCCACCACGGCAGCGACTGGCCAGCCAGAAAGTAGTCGTTGACCGATTTTTCCTCGCCATCCGGCGTGCGGGAAACAAACAGGGCGACGCCCAGAAGAACGAGCGCGTAGAGCGCGACGACGATGAGATCGACGGACGATATGGTCATGGCTGGCGGTCCCCGAGCGAAGCAGGTGGTGTTTGGCTATTGCTTTTCTGTACGTGGCGGTGGCCCGCCGCCCTGGTAGTGTAGCCAGAAAAAGACAGCGTTGTCATTCACGCAGAAGGTGGCAGGCCATCGCAGATGTTCGAGACGAATAACCGCGCATTAACAACTTGGATTGCTGCGCTGCATCCTTCGTTCGAGTCGCTGCGATCAAGTGACTATGAGCCGCCCAGAAGCCAGCGCCCCTCCCGCCCTCGACGCCGAGCAGATCGCTCTCGGCTCGCCCGCCGGCGAGCTCAACCTCTACGTTGCGGGAGAAGGCCCTCCCCTGCTCCTGATCCACAGCATTAACGCCGTGGGCTCCGCCTACGAAGTCAAACCCGTCTTCGAGCACTATCGGGACCGCCGCCGCGTCGTCGCGCTCGATCTGCCCGGTTTCGGCGCATCCGAACGAAGCGATCGGCGCTATGACATTGACCTGTTCACCAACGCCATTGCGTTCACCGCGCGCCACGTTGCCGAGCAGACCGGACAGGCTGTGGACGCGGTGGCGCTCTCCCTGTCAGCGGAATTTCTCGCGCGCGCGGCGCGCGACGATCTGGGCAACGCAGACCCCGCGTTGCGCAGCCTCGCGCTCATATCACCCACAGGATTTCGCCGAAGCGATGCAAGGCGGCGGGGCCCGGACGGTGCGTCGCGCGAGATTGCCTGGCTCAGCGGGCTGTTGCGACTGGGTCTTGTTGGTGAACCCCTGTATCGCCTGTTGACGCGACGATCGACGATCCGCTTTTTCCTGAACAAGACCTGGGGATCGTCGAACTACGACCAGGGGCTGGCGGACTACGATGTTCTGTTGGGGCAGCAGCCCGGCGCGCACCACGCGCCCCTTGCGTTTGTCAGCGGCCAATTGTTCAGCAACGACATTCGCAACGTCTATGAAGCGCTGACTCAGCGAGTGTTCCTGGCGCACGGCACACGCGGAGACTTCACCGACTACCGCGGTGCAGAGTGGACGGCAACGCTGGACAACTGGGTCCGCATCGCGTTCGACGCGGGCGCCTTCCCCCACTTCGAAAAACCCGACGCCTTCTTCGCGGCCCTCGACCGCTTTCTGTTGTCGAGTGATGTCAACGCGGTCTGACGGCGCCGGGCCGGTTCGCTAGGACGCCTCGAGTTTATCCTGCGTGCGAAGATCGAAATCGCTCGCGTCGTGACGCTCATGGAGTTGCTCTGCCGGATCACCCCACGTGCGGTTGACCATGCGTCCGCGTTCAGCGGCCGGTCGATCGGCGATGGTCTGCGCCCATCGAACCACGTTGGTGTACTCGTGCACGCTCAGAAATTCAGCAGCATCGTACAAAAGGCCGCGGACCAGTCCGCCATACCAAGGCCACACGGCCATATCCGCGATGCTGTACGCCTCGCCGGCCAAAAACGCGACCTCACCGAGCCGGCGATCCAGAACATCGAGCTGGCGCTTGGTCTCCATGGCAAAACGGTCGATGCAGTACTCGATCTTCATCGGTGCGTACGCGTAAAAATGCCCAAAACCTCCGCCAAGGTAAGGCGCGCTTCCCATCTGCCAGAACAACCAGTTCAGACATTCAGTGCGAGCGGCCCCCGACGGCAAGAAAGCGTCAAATTTCTCGGCCAGATACAGAAGAATGGCGCCGGATTCGAAAACCCGTGTCGTCGGATCGGTGCTCCGATCCACCAGAGCGGGGATCTTTGAGTTCGGATTGGCCGCCACGAATCCGCTCCCGAACTGATCACCCTCGGTAATCCGAATCAGGTGCGCGTTGTACTCGGCGCCGCTGTGCCCCGCCGCCAGCAGCTCTTCGAGCATCAAGGTCACTTTTACGCCGTTGGGCGTG
Source organism: Pseudomonadota bacterium (assembly GCA_039026595.1). GTDB lineage: Bacteria > Pseudomonadota > Gammaproteobacteria > Steroidobacterales > JBCCMA01 > JBCCMA01. The sequence goes on along the minus strand of JBCCMA010000064.1, from coordinate 11,707 downwards.
GCTATGGAATACAACTGCAGCGGGTGACGCCCCACCGGCAGTTCGGCATCGTGCGTTGCCCCTGCGATCGGTCGATTGATTCTGGCCCACTGGCCACCGCTCTCGCTGTCCCACGTCCAGACCTTCGGTGGGGTGTAATCGTCAGACTGGCTCATGATGTTCTCCACTCGGATCGTCAATAGGTCTCGTAAACATTCCGGACCTGACTGGATACCGATTCACCGTCACTCAAACGAGGCGAGAACGCCCATGCCCGCGCGGTTGTTTTCAAGAGCTCAACGAGATAGTCAGGTCCGGTCGAATGGGTCACCTCAACCTCCGTCACTGAGCCGGTCGGCGAGTATGACCGCCAGCGCCATGCCGACGATCACCCAGCGCGACGCACGCGAGACTCTGGCCATCAAACCGCGCCCCCGATCACGTCAAGGCGTGCCTGGTGCATCCTTCACCGTTTCACGTGCCGCGTCTTCCAGTGCGGCATCGTCCAGCGTCTCGTCGTCCGCCGGCGCCGGACGCGCTTCCTCCTCCGGCACTTCGTCCAACACTTCGAACGATCCGAGTGACACGCGTCCAGAGAGGTAGTCCAGCCGGCGCTGCATCCGGTCCTTGATCCGACCGTAATAGACCGAACCCGGTACCGATTGTCCGTTGGGCAACTGCACGCTGACGGGCAGCATATCCGTGGCCCCCGTGCGTGTGCCCGTGGCGCGAAGAAGCGTACGTCGATCGGCCATGATCAGCCGACGCAAAACCCGCCGATCCCCGTACTCTTTTTTGAGGTTCTCAAATTCCCTGTCCGCGCGCGCCTTTTGCTGCGCGTCCAACCGCTCGTAGGCATCCTTGAACACGGTATTGAGCTTGCGATCATCGCCACGCTCGCGGGCCAACTTCAACCACGCAGCGCCGCGCACGGGGTCGGCCGGCTGACCGTAACCGTTGAATTTCATGTAGCCGACCATGTACTGCGCATACTTGTCGCCGCGCCATGCGAGACCGTAGCGGAACATGCGGAATGCCCGGTCGTAGCGTTTGCGCTCAAACGCCTGATCGGCGTCTTTCTTCATACGCGCGACGTATTCGGTGTCGGGTTCCACCGGAAAGGAGGGTCGATCCCCCGCAGACACGTCCTGCGCAACCGCAAACGGCGCGCTCGCAAAAACGGTCATAGCGGCAATCGCGACGCAAAGCCCTGCGATGCGGGATCTTGAAAAAGCTGTGAACGTCATGTGGTCGGCTCCTTGTTGCGTGTCCATCCCTGACCCTTCGAACCGGTTGCAGCGTCTGAGCGCCAACGCGACCAAGTGGTGAAACCGTTAAGATTATACTGGCGCAGCGACGCAATTGCGGCACAAGAGTCATTTCTTGGGGAAGGTAGACCTATGGGGTTCCGATTGGTTTCAGGTGTATGGCTTGCTATCTGCCTGTCTTTGCAGGCAAGCGCAGATGTGGTGGACGCCGCGCCCTCAGGCTTCCACTTGCGCATTACCCACACGGTCGACGCGTCAGCTGACCGGCTTTACGACACTCTGATTGATGTGGCCGCATGGTGGGACGGGAACCATTCGTGGTTCGGCTCTGCCGAGGGGTTTTCACTCACGCCGGAGGCAGGCGGTTGCCTGTGTGAAACACGGGACGGACGTTCGGCGCTCCACATGACGGTCAGTTACGTGGATCCGGGCCACGAGCTGCATCTGAGCGGTGGGCTCGGGCCACTGCGCACGCTTGGGCTGACCGGGCAAATGTCATTTCGGCTCAAGGCGGTCTCCGCGACGAAGACCACGCTCGTTCATGAATACCGTGTCACCGGCTACAGCAAGGACGGGCTCGAAGGCCTGGCCGACATTGTGGATCGCGTGCAGCAAGGCCAAATGAAGCGCCTCGTGGCGCACGCCGTGGCCCGCGCCAAAAAGGTCGACTAATCTCCTCAGGGCTTGATGGCCCACTCCGGTCGCGACTGGAATTCGTTCGGGTTCCAGGCGGTGGTTCGCGTGTCGTAACGCGTCCACGCCGCGGCCGCGTTTGCGATGCCGGTCGACGTTGCCACCGCAATGGCGGCTCCCATCTGCGCGCCGTAGTCGGTCGCCGCTCGGTCGACGCCCGCATCGGCGCCACCGTTTGAAGGACACGCACCCGCGCCGGGGTAGTTGTTGTTGAAGACATCGGCCCAACTTGAGAACAACGCACTGCTGCTCGTGCTGCGCACGCCCAGCGCGAAGTTTGCGCCGCTGGACCAGCAGTACGCACTGCCATCGCCCAGCCGCTCAACAATGGCCTGGGCTTTCCACGCCCAGACGCCGTCGGCGTCCAGTTCGGCGGCATACCCAACGTGGTGCGCGAAGCCCATCGACCACGTGACGAAATCATCCTGCCAAGGCGCGATACCGGTCAGCGGTCCGGTGTCGCTCGGGTTAGGCGTCGTCGCGGAATCATAGATAATCGCGTTAGCGCTGGCAGACGTCAGCCATGCTCCGAGATTGTCATTGGGATCCAGCGCTCTGGCGTCGTTCTGGAACGAGTCAATCGCAAAGGTCACCGACTGATCGAGTGTTGCTTTAAGAGGATGCGCATCAGGCGTGGCGATGGCCGCCATCACCATGTTGCGGAAGCCCCAACCAATCGAACGCACCTGTCCGATATAGAAACTGCGCGGCCACGTCGGGAACGAACCGGGTCGCTCCATGATCCAGTTGGCCACGCCCCAGAGCTGGCAGTGCTCCAGCGCGTCGTATTCCGCCGTGGTCAGGTACAGCACGTAGTTGCAGCTGGGCTGATGCGCCATGTCGGTGCTCATGGGGCTTTGATCCAGGCGACGCGAGGCAATGGCGTTGGGGCCACCCCAACCGCGCCCGATCGCCGTCGGGTTATTCGCCATGTTGATCGGGAAACCCGTGTTCTCGTCGCGCGGATTCATCGCGTAGTCGAATGTGCTCACCACCCAGTGGTACGCATCACCGTGCGCGCGCATCCCGTCGAAGGCGCGCCGGTCGCCGGAAATGAGATACGCCGCAGACCAATGGTCGAGGGGCGCAAGGTGCAACGCGGCGCCGCCGCCCGCGAGGGCCGCGTTGAGCTGGCCGCGCCCGTCCCAGTCGATACTCGACGGGAACCCGTTTAGCGTCGCCGCCGACACAGTCAGTTCCCGGTACTCGGGTACGAGCCGAGTGTCTTGCACATATTCGGTGTCGTGCTGGACCCACAGACCGGGGTCACCATTCCACCAGAATCGCTTCGGATAGCGTTTGTCTGCATCGACTTCAAAACCGGCGTTCGTGTAGCGCGGGGTGCCGCCCACGGTGATGGTGACATCACCCGTGGTATCCGCCGGGGCGTTGAAGACGCCGGTGTTTTCCAGCACGGTCGTGACGTGCACGCGCGACACGGGGCGCTGGAACGCCCGGACATGGAAATAGGCCTGCAAGGTGGGATGCTGAGCCCCGGTGCCGTTTACACGTAACGCCCCGCCAACAATGAACTCGGCGGCGAGCGGACCTGTGAAGTGCGTGTAGTCCTGTCGCGGCGCCACGGTGCCATCCAGCAGATCGGCCGCGCTCAACCGATACGCCGTCGCCCCAACATTTATCTGGACTTCGGCGTCGAAGCCGGCGCTGACCACATCTGCCCGACTGATGGTGCTGCCACCCGAGGGCGTGCCGGTGCGCACCTGATAGGCGCCGCTGTTATCGCCCGCGTCCGGCGTCAGGAACGTCAGCGCACCGTGCAGGGCACTGCCGTCGGTGCGCCAGCTGGCCAGCGGATTCCATTGGCTCGTGAGGACGGTGCCGTCGGTCCGCGTCACAATCAGGTCCGTACCGGATGCCACGGCCCCTTCTGCGATCGGCACACCGAACGTGACGGCACGACCGGGCCCCGCATCCGCATCGTCGAGACTGAACGACGTGATGACCGCACCACCCGAACCGCTGCTGACGTTCACAGTCACGCTACGGCTGACGGCGCGCGACGCGTTGCTGCAATTTAGTGTGAAGCTGGTTGTACTACTCAGCGCTCCGGTGCTCACCGACCCGCTCAGACTCTGACTGCCGCTCCAGCCGCCGGACGCAACGCAACTGTTCGCGTTACCGCTGCTCCACGACAACGTTGAGCTCTGCCCGGTCAGTACGCTTTCGGGCGTTGCTGTCAGCGTCAGTGTGGGCGCCGGAACCGCATTGACGTTGACCGTGACCGTGCGCGCCACGGTCCCGCCCGCGCCGGAGCACGACAACGTGTAGTCACTGGTCTGCGACAGGGCACCGGTCGAGGTACTGCCACTCACGCCGCGTAAACCCGACCAGTCGCCGCTCGCGGTGCACTCCGTGGCGTTGGACGTCGTCCATGACAAGATGGCGCTCTCACCCTGTGTCACAGTGTTTGGCGACGCGGAGAACGACAGCGTCGGCGACGGCAGAATCGTCACCGTTGCCGTGGCACTGGCTTCGCCGCCCGCGCCCGAGCACGTGATCTGGTAGGTGCGCGCTGAGGTTAGCGCACCGGTGCTCTCTGTCCCGCTGGTTGCACGCGCGCCGGACCAGCCTCCTGACGCGGTACAGGCGGTGGCGTTCTGGGACGACCAGCTCAATGTCGATGAGGTGTTCTGCGCCACGCTCGTAGGGTTGGCGGTGAGTGACACGGTGGGCGCCGGGTTCACGGTCACGGTGACGCTGCGTTCGATCGCGCCGCCGGGGCCATCGCACGACAACGTATAGGTGGCCGATTCCATCAATGCACCCGTATCCACCGAACCGCTCAGCGGACGGAAACCGAACCAGCGACCGCTCGCCAGACATTGGGTCACGTTTTGTGAAGACCACGTGACTGTGGATCGGCCGCCCTCGGCCACGCTCGACGGCGACGCCTCGATGGTCAGCGCGGGCGGCGGCGGCGGGATGGTCACGTTCACATCCACTGCGTCGACCGTGACACCACCGGGGCCGCTGCACTCAAGTACAAAACGACTGTCGGCCGCTAACGGCCCCACCGTCTCCGTTCCGCTCGTGGCGCGCGCGCCGCTCCAGTCGCCCGACGCGCGGCAACCACTCGCGTTGGTCGTGCTCCATGACAACTCGGTACTGTCGCCGGCCTCGACCGTTGTCGCCGATGCGGAAAACGTGACGCCTGGCACCGGCGCGGCCGGCACCACGAACACGCGAACGCCGCGAAAGACCGTTCCGCCCGGGCCGGCGCAGGTTAGTTCAAAACTGGCATTTTGCGACAGCGGACCGACGGTCTCGCTGCCGCTCACCGGCTTTGGGCCTGACCACGCCCCCGCCGCCGTGCAACTTGATGTGGACGTCGATGCCCACGTTAATGAAACCGTCTGCCCTTCCTCGACGACGGTCCGGTCCGGCGTCAGGGTCAAGTCCGCCGCCGGGACCGATGCGCCGCTCACCGCCGCCGGTTCCAAAGCCCATTCCGGGCTCAACTCAAAAGATGCATCGCCCCAGTTGGTGTCACGCGCGTCGTAGCGCGTCCACGCAGCGGCGGCACCGGGCACGCCGGAGGCCACGGCCACGGATAGCGCTGCACCCATCTGCGCACCGTAGTCGGTCGGGGTCCGATCGACGCCCGCGTCCGCCTCACCGTTGCCGGGACACGCGCCCTCGCTGGGGAAATTGCGCTCGTACACGGTCGCCCAGTCAGGGTAGATCGACGCAGATTGCGCGTCGCGAACGCCCATCGAGTACGACGCGCCGCTTGCCCAGCAAAACGCGCTGCCATCGCCCGCACGCTCCACAATGGACTGCGCTTTCCAGCCCCAAACGGCGTCCGAATTGAGTTCCGCCGCAAATCCGAGCTGATGCGAAAACCCGATGGCCCAGGTCAGGAAGTCGTCCTGCCACGGCGCCACACCCGTCGCAGGTCCAGTATCACCCGGGTTTGGTGTGGTGCCGGCATCGTAGATGATGGCGTTGGCGCCGCCCTCGGTCAGCCACAAACCAAGGTTGCCGCTGGGATCGAGTACGCGGGCATCTTTCTCGAAGGAATCAATCGCGTTGGAGACCGCATCGGTAAGGGTGTCTTTGAGCGGATGACTGTCCGGCGTCGCCGTTGCCGCCAGCACAACGTTGCGATAACCCCAACCCACACCGCGCACTTGCCCGGCAAAGAAACTGCGCGGCCAGCCACTGTAGGAGCCAGGTCGCTCCATGATCCAGTTGGCGACACCCCACATCTGGCAGTGTTCGAGTGCCCCATACTCTGCGGTGACCAGATACAACACGTAGTTGCAGCTTGGCTGGTGCGCCATATCGGTTTGCAAAGGCGCTCCGCTCTGACGCGCCGCCGCGATTGCGTTGGGACCGCCCCAGCTATTGCCGATCAGGCTGGGATTGGCCGCCAGGTCCAGCGGGAAGCCCGTGTTTTCGTCCCGCGGGTTCATGGCGTAGCTGTGTTTGCTGACCACCCAGTGATAGGCGTCACCGTGCGCCCGCATGCCGTTGAACGCGCGCCGATCACCCGAGATCAGATAGCTGGCTGACCAGCGATCCAGCGGTGCCAGATAAAGCGCCGCCCCACCGCCGGACATGTCGGCAGCCAGTTGTCCGCGTTCATGCCAGTCCAGTGCGTCCGGGAAACTGTTCAGCGTCTCGTTTGCCACATCCACGGTGCGATACTCGGGCACCAGACGCGTGTCCTGCAGGTACTCGCCGTCCAGCTGCGCCCATAGCTCTGGATCGCCATTCCACCAGAACCGCTTCGGATAGCGTTTGTCCGCACCAACCGTAAAGCCGTCGGCTTGATAGCGCGTTTGGCCATCAACGGTGATGGTCACGTCGCCGGTCACATCGCTCAACGATGTGAACACGCCCGTGTTCTCGAGCACCGCCGTCACGTAAACCCGCTGCACCGGTCGCTGGAACGCGCGCACGTGAAAGTACGCCTGCAGCGAGGGGTGAGCCGTGCCGCGGCCGTTGACCCGCAGCGGGCCACCAACCACGAACTCGGACGCCAGCGGTCCCGCGAAGTGGGTGTGATCGAGGCGCGCGGAAACGGTCCCATCGAGAAGGTCGCGCGCGCTCAGCACGTAGGTATTGCCACCGCTGACCACCTGAATGCGGGCGTCGAACCCGGCGCTTGTGACATCGGCACGGCTGATTGCCGCGCCGCTTGCGGATGTGCCTGTCCGAACTTCGTACTGGCCGCTCGCGCTGGCCGCGCCGTCAGTCACGAAGGTCAGCGCGCCGTGCAGCTGTGTGCCGTCGGTTCGCCAGCTCGCCAGCGGGCTCCACTGCGACGGCAGTAATGTGCCGTCGGCACGCGCAACGACAAGGCCGGCGCCGGACGCCAGTTCGCCCTCGGCCAGCGGGACGCCGATCGTCACGGGCCGAGCGCCGGCCGAGCCGCCGTCATCGAGCTGGAACGTGGTGATTGTCCGCGACGCGCCGGCGGCACGCACTTCAACATCCACGGTGCGGGCAATGGACCCGCTTTGACCAATACAGGTCAACGTGAAGCTCGCGTCCTGCGTGAGCGGTCCGGTGACCACAGATCCGCTCAGCGCACGGTCGCCCGACCAGCCGCCGGACGCGGTACAACTGGTCGTATTGGCACTCGACCAGCTCAACGTGGCCTCAGCGTTTGGTTCAACGACGGCGGGCGCCGCGCTGAACGAGAGCGTGGGCTGACTCGGCGTGGCCACCGTAACGGTCACAGCGCGGGTCACGCTGCCGCCGTCGCCCTCGCAGGTCAGCACAAACTCGCTGGTGTTTGTCAGCGAGCCGGTTGACGCGGATCCGGCCAGCACCTTCTGGCCGGACCAGGCACCTGAGGCCGTACAGGATGTTGTGTTTTCGGACACCCAGGAGAGCTGCGCCGATCCGTTGACGATCACCGTCGGGGGGGACGCAGAGAAATTCAGAGTTGGCGGTGCCGCGGCCGCGACGCTCACCGTGACCGAGCGGGCCGTCTGGCCCCCGGCGCCTGCGCAGGTCAGGTCGAATGTCGTGTCGGCGCTGATGGCCGCCGTGGTCTCCTCACCACGCGTGCCTTTGCTCCCGGCCCAGCCGCCGCTCGCAGTGCAGTTGTCAGCGCCGGTGCTGTTCCATGTCAGCTGAGTCGTACCGCCGGACGCAACGGTTTGTGGGCTCGCACTGAAGCTGATGCCAGGGGGCGGCTCACGGCCCTCTGCGCCTTCAGCGGCGCCACCGCCGCAGCCCGAGAGGGCGCCCAGGATCGCGCTAACGCCGACGACGCGCGCAAATAACACCAGACGGGTTGTGGAAACGTCATTCATAGGAAGCCACAGTTTGTGAGGCGATGCCCACGGTCCGGGGCAACACCAGGTTGAAGTGCTCGCGGCGTGCGCGATCTGGCAGCGACGTTTTCATGGTAGCGATCGACCCTCATAAAACAAACAACGCGCACTCGAAGTGCGACGCAAGTCCGCTATTTATAGGGTTTAAACAGAACGCCGTGTTTTTCACGATGTGGCAATCGTGCTGCACATCACACTCTTTTTGTTCTTTGTGACGAGCTGTATCGCGCGGCCTCCATGCGATCGCTCAAGCTCACCCGGACCCAATTCCCTCATCCAATGCGGGGCAAGCATACGCACTTTCACCGGTGATTGCTTATGTCGTATTGCTTACGCGAAAGCAGCCTCGTTAGTTTCGTTATGACAAATCAACACGGTTTTGCGACCGGGTTGCACGCCCGGGTTGCTGTCACGTTTTTGGACCGTCTACCGGCGGCGCATCAAGATGACCACTGAGTACTGAGAGGCATTGCTCCCAACCAAATTTTTCGAGCACGTAGTCGCGCGCCGCACGTCCGATCTGCGTCGTTGAGGGGTCGCCGAGCAGGGCTTCGATTGCCACGGCCATGTCGTCACCGGTTTCGCGGACGCAGTAGTGCTCATCATTGACCGCGTCGATACCTTCCGCCCCGGCCGGCGTGGTGACGACGCGGCGGGACATCGCCATCGCCTCCAGAACCTTGTTCTGAACACCTCGAGCGACCCTCAATGGAGCTACGATGACGTCAGCGCAGCCGATGTAAGGGCGGATATCGTCCACGGTACCGGTGACCACAATGTCGCGGGCCTGCAATCGACGCACGCGGGCAGTCGGGTTGGCGCCAACGATATAGAACGTCACATTCGATGCCCGTTCGCGCAGGTGTGGCATGACCTCCTCAACGAACCAGACCACGGCGTCGGCGTTGGGCCAGTAGTCCATCGCACCGGTGAACACCACGCTGCTTTCCTCCGCCTTGAATGGCGACGCGAGCCCGCCCTTTGCGTCAAAGAACGCGGCGTCGACACCGTTGGCCAACGCACTGGTTGTGCTCGCGACCGAGGGCGCCAGCGAGCGAAACAGCGCCGCTTCCTTTTCCGACACAAAAAAGTTGTGTGCGGCTCGATGCGCAAGCGCCAGATCGTGGGAGAACAGCGTGCGCGCCTCGCGTCGATACAGCCAGCTCATGGGCCACGCTTGCTCACCCGAATACTGACGCCACTTCTCCGAATCCACATCAACGAAATCGACCAAAAGTCGGGCCGCATCAGGCAGTGCGGTGGTGTGCACACCCATCGCGGACGAAAACACGAGTACGTCGGACGCGGGCGCGTCGTTTAACACGTCGCCGACAAAATCCGTCATGCCCTTGTGCCGATAAAGCGCGGCCGAGATTGCGTCGCCACGCAGCACCGCTGTGCCCGCACGCCATAGCCGCGACAGACCGGTTGGCATCGGAGCAAAGAAAGTCCGGGCGCAAAGCGCGTCCAGACGATCGGTGTGCGCCCAATCCGCCTCGTCGTCAACGAATGCGCCGAGCGACACGTCGTAGCGTTGCGCCAGCCAGCGCAGGAGATTGTACGAACGGATCTTGTCACCTTTGTTGGGTGGGTATGGAATCCGGTGACACAGAAACAAAAGGCTGGGTTTGGACATGGTCAGGGCCGGTAGCGGAGTCGAAGTCAGAAGCCGATCAGGTTAGCGGGTCGCCGGCGGCCAGGCCGATAGCGGCCCGTCGATACGCCAGTTTTGTCCAAGGGCTTGTTCCTGCAGGGCGACGATGCGCTGCGCCGAAGCCGGATGCGTACTGAGGTAAGCGGCGAAACGACGGTCGCCCTCGGTTTCGATCAACCGCTCGAAGAACGACCACGATCCGGCGACATGACCGTAGTGCTCGTTCACTACACCCAGAGCAAAACCATCGGCATTGGCCTCCTGCGCGCGACCAAAGCCTCGCATGGTCAGGTCCGTCATGGTCAGTCCGACTGTGCTGCCGTCGGCGGCGCCAAGCGCAGTGGCAAATAAACCCACGGCCGCGGCGCGGCCGAGCTGGCGGATATGGTCCCGGTGGTGGAAATGGCCTATTTCGTGGGCAAGCACAAAGGCCAGCGCATTTTCGGACTCCACGGCGTCGAGCAGGCCTTGCGAAATCACGACAAGACCGCCCGGCAAGGCAAGGGCATTGGGCGTGGGGTCATCGAGCACTTCCAACCGAAACGCATAGGGCGCGTCGGGCCACTGCGCAGCCAGTTCGGCCAACAGGTCGGCTGCAGCACGTTCAGCGTCAGACGTCGGCGCTCGCGATTCGACCGGTGACAGGCCCGCGAACCAGTTGGCTTCCGTGCCGGCTGGCACCACGCGGATCAGCAGTTCAATCGAGAAATAGGCCACGAGCATCAGCGCCGCGACCAGCACGGACAAACCGACGAGCAGCGTGCTGGCCTCGGTAAGTGGATGCGTCGAGCTGACATTGACCGAGGCATCTGGCTGGCGCGGCTCGAAACGCATCCATCACGCTCCGGTGTCCAAGCGGACCGCCGTGCCATACGCCAGCATCTCCACGCCGGCCGTACCTTCCCCGCCACGCGCCGACGCAATTCGCGCGGTCTGCAAACGGACATTAACGATCGCGTCGTACCCGGCTCGGCGCGATTGCTCGATCAGCCGCAGCATTGCCTCCCGACGTGCGCGATCAAGAAGCGGTTCATAGGTTTTGACGCGTCCACCGAAAATGGCGCGCACGCCGGCGATGATTCTCTTGAAGTAGTCGAGCGATACCACCACGCTCCCCGTGACCAGCGTGGCGTCGGTCGCTGCCCACGATCCGGGCAGTGCCTCGAAACTGGTCACGACAAAACCCAGAGCCTGACGCTCGCGCTGCTCGATCTGCGCGAAGTGGCGCCTTTCGAGAAAACTGCCCACAAGATAGGCAAACACAAGCAGGAATAGCGGAACCCCGACGTTCAGGGCAAACGCGATGGCCTCTGAACGGGTCACTCGACGCGCACCGCCGTCCCATAGGCAAACAACTCACTGGCGCCCTGCGCGATGGCGCTGGTCGCAAAGCGCACATTGACCACAGCGTTGGCGCCCATCGAGCGGGCCTGCTCGACCATCCGGTCCGTGGCCTCCTGTCGCGAATCGACCAGCAGCTCGGTGTAGCCCTTCAGCTCACCGCCCACGATGTTCTTCAGACCCGCCATGATGTCCCGGCCCACGTGCTTCGCGCGCACCGTGTTACCCGTCACCACGCCGTAAAACTCAACGATTGTTTTGCCCGGCACCGATTCGGTGTTTGACAGCGTCATGTCCGGTTGCGTGCTGAGATCCATTTTCCTTCCTTCCTGGTAATGCAGCCGTGGGGGCGCTACCCAACGCGCCTCAGGCCGTGAATAATACCGTCCGCGTCCTGGCAAATCCCGATGGAGATCACACGCATGCACGGCGAATACAAGGTACAGGAAGGAAAACTGGTG
>JBCCMA010000063.1:0-19720 GCA_039026595.1 Pseudomonadota bacterium | reverse complement strand
AGAGCAGGGCGCCGAGCTGAGGTGCTGTTCGAGGTGAAGAATTGGACGGTCGCCAATCCGTCCAACCCCGATCGCCTGGCTGTGGACGATGTGTCGTTCAAAGTGCGGGCCGGTGAGATTGTGGGCATCTCGGGCCTGATGGGCGCGGGTCGGACTGAGCTTGCCATGAGCATTTTCGGCCGCACCTACGGCAAGCACGCCGGCGGAAACGTGCTTCTGGAAGGCAAAGAGGTCGACACGGCCAACGTGCCGGCCGCTGTGGACGCCGGCTTCTTCTCGTTCACCGCCGGTGAGGCACGCAGCCGCGGTGTGGAAATCGACGCGAACCTGTCCACCGACAGCGGCGTCGATCTCTGGTTCTCCTACGCCTACACCGACGCGGAGTTCACCAACAGCAATCCGGATGCCGACTTTGGCGCCCAGATCGACGCCGGCGATCAGCTGATTAACTCGCCCGAGCATCAGATCAGCCTGCAAGTCTCCAAAGCGTTCAACGTCAGCGACCGGGCCGCGACAATCGGCGGCGGCGTGCTGTACGTGGGCGAGCGCGTGGGCTGGACCGGCTTTGATTTCAACCTGCCGAGCTACACCACCACGCGTCTGTTCGGTGAAATCGAGGCCGTCGACGGTCTGCTGGTCCGGTTGGACATCGACAACCTGTTCGACGAGACCTTCTACACCAACTCGTTTGCCGATGTCTGGGTAGAGCCGGGCGCACCGCGTCGTTTCCGCCTTTCAGCGGCCTATAAGTTCTAAGTCAACAGGCTACGTTCGTTACCATGAAAGGCCGGGGCTCACGCTCCGGCCTTTTTACATCAACCATCATGACGCCACCGACCGCTGACTCACCCGCCAAACGTATCGCCTCCATCGACGTGATGCGCGGCATCGTCATTCTCCTGATGATGATGGACCACGTGCGCGAGCGCTTTTACATGCACACGCGCACCGGCGATCCGATCTACGACAGCATTGAGCCAGACCTGTTCTTCACGCGGTTTCTGACGCATTTCTGCGCGCCCGTGTTCATCTTTCTGGCCGGCACGTCCGCGTGGCTTTACGCCCATCCGCCCAATCGCGACGCACGCTCCCCGAGTGCATTCCTGTTCAAGCGCGGAGTGGTCATCGTGATGATCGAAATCGTGCTGTATTACCTGGTGTGGGTCGACAGCTACCCCACCTACCTGTTCCTGCAGGTTCTCTTTGCCATCGGTGTGTGCATGATCGGATTGTCGGTCGCGTCCCGCCTCAACTACTGGCTGATCGGTGCGCTGGGCTTTCTGATTGTGCTGGGCCACAACGCTTTGGTACCGATCAACTTCACACCTGACCAGACGGGGCACTTCATCTGGACCATCCTCCACGATCCCGGCGAACTGATGCAGATTGGACCCCTGACCGTCAGCCTGTCGTATCCGGTCCTGCCGTGGTTCGGCGTGATTCTTCTGGGCTATTTCGCCGGTCCGCTTTACCACCACACCATGTCCGCTGCATTGCGTCGCCGCCGTCTCTACCTGATCGGCGCGGTTTGTCTTGGCGCGCTGGCCGTCCTGCGCGGGTTCAATATTTATGGCGAGGCCGTTCCCTGGGAGACAAAGGACACATGGGTCCGCACGGTGATGTCGTTCCTGAACTACACCAAGTACCCACCGTCGCTGGACTACATTCTTGTGACGCTGGGCATTGCGCTGCCGGTGCTTGCGCTGCTGGAGTCGGCCAGTCTTGAGAATCGGCTGCTGAAAGCCATCGAGTACTTCGGGTCCGTGCCGATGTTCATCTATGTCGTGCACCTGTACGTTCTTCTGGCCGCGTACTGGGTGCTGTACGCCATTTTCGGCGCGACGCACGGCGCTCGCTTCGGGCTGCCCAGCGTGGGATGGATCTGGGTCGGCGCCGGTGCACTGATTGTGCTGCACTATCCGGTGGCGCGCTCGTTCGCACAATTCAAGCATCGTGAGAAACGCTCGAAACCGTGGCTCAGTTATTTCTAACTACCGAGACCTCTACGAGCGACGTACTTGCGACGGCGATCCTGACCGTACCCGCTTAATCGCGACTTGAATCAAGCCATTCACGGTTGCTCACTATTGAACCGCACCGCCCTCCAGATCGTCTTGAAGCGCTTGCAGGCTGTCCAGCACACTCAAAAATTTCTCACCAAATGGCGTCACCGCATACTCCACACGCGGCGGTACTTCCGGAAAGCTGCGCTTTTCAAGAATCCCGAAGCCCACGTTTTTGCGCAGACATTCGTTCAGGACCTTCGTGGTCAGACCCTCAACGCTGCGCACCATTTCACCGGGCCGATTGATCCCGTGGCGAAGCAGTTGGTAGACCGTCAACGACCACTTGCAGCCGTAGATGGTCTCCACCATCCGAGCACTGCGCGCCGGCGCCGAAGCCTGCAAAAATATTTCTGCCTTATCGTTCATGAAGATAGACCGTTTTGTACCTGCCCCACCGCTTTGTACGTACTTTTGCGTCGCGCCTGAATCGCTAGGCTTGAGTGCTTTAATAGCATTACGGGATAACGCCCATGGACAACACAGCACAACCCATCGCGCTCATTTCAGGCGGCTCCAGCGGCATCGGCCTGGCCAGCGCCAAGCGCCTTGTCGCACGCGGCATTGAAACGGTGATTGTGGGTAAAAATCAAACCAAACTTGAGCGTGCCGCCGAGGAGTTGGGAGCACTCGGCAAGATCTCGACGCGTCAGGCTGACCTTTACAGCCCGGAGGACGTGGAGGCGCTGGGCGACTGGATCCGCTCCAACTCCGATTACGTTGGCTACTTTGTGAACGCCGCCGGGTATTTCAAGCCCACCCCGTTCCTCGACCACACCAAGGCCGATTACGACACGTACCTCAAACTCAACGAATCCGCGTTCTTTCTGTCGCAGGCGGTTGCCAACAATATGAAAGCGCACGGCGGTGGGTCCATTGTGCACATCGGATCGATGTGGGCGAAGCAAGCCGTCAAGGCAACGCCATCGGCAGCCTATTCCATGGCGAAGGCGGGGCTGCATGCCCTGACTCAGCATATGGCGATGGAATTAGCCGAACACGGCATTCGCGTGAACGCCGTATCGCCGGCGGTAGTGAAGACGCCGATCTATGGCGCGTTCATCGATCCCTCAGAGATCGACACGGCGCTGGCCGGCTTCGATGCGTTCCATCCTATTGGCCGGATCGGCACGCCGGATGATGTGGCGTCCGTTGTAGACTCGCTGCTCGATACCAGCACATCCTGGGTCACCGGCGCCATCTGGGACGTGGACGGTGGCGTGATGGCTGGCCGAAATTAAACCCACAACCCGTCGCACATTGCGGCGGGTGCGGTTTGTTCAAATTGAATGCGTCGTCGCGTCATTGCGACGACGCTTTTGATCAGTTGTGGTCAGACGCGTAGTGACCGCAACGCGACCGTCCGCACACAGCGGGCGGCGTGTCGTTGCTGTGAACATACCCCTGGCATGCGCACGCTAGTCGGCCGCAGCTGCCGGTGCCTTGCAGTTCCGGGTTATCCAACAACAGTTTTTCCGCTTCAAGATTGAGCACGGCGATTTGCTCACGGATCGCGTCGAGACGACTCTGAGCCTGTGCCATATCAGTTCTCCCCAATATGCCGACTTCGATTTTGGGTCGGCTTCGCGCACTAGTATCCGCATCGCGACGCAAAGCACAACGTAATAGCATTACAAAAAGCGTAGTGGGGAAAAGCGTTGTGAGCTTGGTGATCGCGAACCTGGTCTTTGCCGTCGCGTTCGTAATCTTTGCCAAGCGATTCGCATCAGGCACCGAGTCCTGACGGGAAGCGACGAGTCAATCGTCGAAGGAGATTAGTACCTCACGCTGACCGCCGCTCAACACCGCGCTGCGGGTCACGCCGCCGCGCTCCACATTGATGAGGTTGGCCTGATCCGGCCAGAGATCGATCAGCGCGCCATGCTTTAGATTCACGCCACGCCAATCCTTGTTGATCGGTGCCTCGGCGTACACCCACAGAAACCGGCTCTCGATCTCGCTGCCAACAGCGGTCAGCGTAATCGGCGTGCCGCTCTCGTCCTGCAAACTGAATGTCTCGAACACGTAGTCCGCAAACTTCTCGCGATCACCCGGCGTTTTCAACAAGTCCGCTTGTGCGCCAAACAGTTTTTTCGATGCGTGCTCGACGTCATGCAGCAAGAACCGATGCATCACCTCAACATTGCCGGTGCGCTCATTAAACAGAACGGTGGTGACCGCTTCTTTCTGCTCGTGTGCGGCAGCCGCTGCAGCCAGAACACTAAAAAGAAGCGTCACCAGTTCACGACAAAACCGTCGCCTCACTCAGGATCACCGGTCTTTTCTTCGTCGCTTTTCTCCGATTCAAGCTCGGTCTTCATGTCCTGAATGATATCCCGACGTTCAAAGCCTTCACGATCCGGGGTTTTGAACATCTCGATGCGCGACGGCACGATACGGCGCGGGAAATGGTTGTTCTCGACATCGGTGTCGGCCGTTTCCCAGTTGGGGTCGACCACCACTTGTGTCAGCTCGCGATCGGTCACGATCAGCTTTTTGACCCGGTCCGGATACCGCCGCCATATCTCGGCGGGCAGATCGAGACGTTCGGTTCCACCATCTGCGTACGTCAATTGCAGCAAAATCGGCATGACCAGACCGCCGTGGTTGGTGAACTGAAGCACGTAGTAGTGCTTGTCCTCCGCTACAGCCCGTTCCACGGTGGCGCGCTCCCAGTCCTCGAGGTCGGCGAGGAACAACTGATATTCGTTGCGCTCCTTGTTCGTAACCGTGAAGCGATCATTCTCATCGTAGAAGTCACGGATGTCCGGGTTTTGCTCTACCCAGGTTTTGCCATCCTTCGCGTTGCGATCAACGATGACCGAGGCCGGCTTGTCGGCGTTTTCCTGCCGGCGCCGGTCATAGTCGATATCCGGATTGAGCGTGTCGAGCCGGAGCTTCCAGATGCGGTCGATACTGATATCCACGTGATCGGTGGTGTAGAACCAGCCGCGCCAGAACCAGTCGAGGTCCACGCCCGAGGCTTCTTCCATCGTCCGGAAGAAGTCAGCCGGGGTCGGCCGCTTGAATCGCCACCGACGGGAATACTCGCGAAACGCAAAGTCGAACAATTCCCGCCCCAGAATGGTCTCACGCAGGATCATCAGCGCCGCAGCGGGCTTGCCGTACGCGTTCGGACCCAATCGCAGTACCGAATCGGACTGCGTCATGATCGGCACCTGAACGTCAGATTTCATGTAGTCCACAATGTCACGCGGCTGGTTGTCCCACGGAATCTCCGGATCCCACTCCCAGCCGGCCATGGCATCGAGGAAGCTGTTCAGCCCTTCGTCCATCCACGTCCACTGACGCTCGTCGGAATTAACGATCATCGGGAAATAGATGTGGCCCACCTCGTGGATCACCACGCCGAGCAAATAGCGCTTCTCAGCAAGAGAGTAGGTGCGGTCGCCGTCGTCCTGCAGTTCCGTACGCGGACCGTTGAACGTGATCATCGGGTATTCCATGCCGCCGACCGGGCCATTGACCGACTGCGCGATCGGGTAGGGGTAGTCGAACGAGTAGCGCGAATACACCTTCATCGTATGGATGACGGCGGCCGTTGAGTACTTCGACCACAGCGGCTCGCCTTCCTTTGGGTAGAACGACATGGCCATCACGGTGGGCTGCACATCGCCGCCCTGCTGATACCCCTGCGCATCCCACATGAACTTGCGCGACGACGCCCACGCGAAGTCGCGCACGTTTTTCGCTTCATAACGCCACGTTTTTTGCTCGGTAGTGCCTTCGGCCTCATTCGCCAGGGCCTCTTCGGGTGTGACCACAAAGACGGGCTTGTCCGCCGTCTTGGCCTGCGCCAACCGATAGCGCTGCTCTTCGGTCAGCACGTCAGCCGGGTTTTTGAGCGTACCGGTGGAGGACACGATGTGATCGGCAGGTACGGTGATATCGACCGTGTAGTCCCCGAATTCCAGCGTGAACTCACCACGTCCGAGGAACGGTTTGTTGGTCCAGCCTTCATAGTCGGTGTACGCGTGCAGACGCGGGAACCACTGCGCGAGAAGAAAGATATCGTTGCCGCCCTCGCGCGCGTCGTCCGGAAAGTGTTCATAACCGGCACGGGCCACAATCGTGTTCTCTTCGACGATGTTGAACGCGAAATCGACTTCGAACGTCGCGGACTGCCCGGGACGAATGGGTTTGCGCAGATCAATGCGCATATTGGCATCAACCACGGTAAACGGCAGATCGCCGCTACCGTCACGCACCGACGACAACACGAAGCCCAGTTCATGGTCGTCCAGGAATTGCTGACGCCTTAATTCATCGATGCTGATGCGCGGGGCTTTTCCATCTGCTGCGTCCTCGACCTGTGGTCCGCGTCGGCTTGGGTCCGCAAACAGGAGACTGCGCTCGGCGATGGAGTCGGGTCTGAAGCGGTTCTGATCGAGCTGCAGCCACAGGAAGCGCAGCGTGTCCGGGCTGTTGTTCGTGTACCGGACGCGCTCGGTCCCGACGATCCGGCGCTGATCCTCAATCAGGCGCACGTCGATGTCGTAGTCGACCTTCTGCTGCCAGTACTCATGCCCGACATCGCCGCCGGCGGTGCGGTAGCTGTTGGGCGTCGGCAGGTCTTCGTCGAGCTGACGAAATTTGTCCTTGAATGTGCCCTTGGTCTGTTCGATCGCGTGGGAGGGCAGGGTGAGGGTCAGAAAGGCTGCGACAAGCAGCGAAAAAACAGTTCGAGTCATCGTGGGCCGATCCCAGGCCGTTGGGGGAGCTAAAGACTACCCCAGAGCGTGGCGGCGCGGCCGCGATCGCCCCACCTGAATACATTCCGTTACGGGTTTCCAGTTCGGACTGATATGTTTGCCGCATGACAACACAAACAGCCCGAAGCCTCCGACCCGTTGATATGGTCGCTGTCACGCTGGCGCTTCTTTTCGGGGTCCGAGTCACAACCGCCGATCACGCGGCACTGTCCGACACCGTGCGAGCGTTCGTAGAGGCCTTCAATGCCCGGGACATTGACGCCATGGACGCATTGGTCACCGACGACGTGGCGTGGCTGTCGATCACGCCTGACGGTCTGCGGACAGAAACCGAAGGCCGAGCCGCCCTGCAGTCGGCTATGGTGTCGTATTTCTCGTCCTGTTCATCGTGCCGCTCTACGCTTGGACCGCTTCTTGAAAGCGCGCAGCGTGTGGCGGTCGTGGAAACGGCGCACTGGCAAACGGACGACGGCCCCAAATCCCAGCAGTCGATGGCGGTGTATGAATTGGACGATGGCCGAATCCGACGGGTGCACTATTTCCCGGCGGAGTAAGTCTCCCCGAGTCTGACGCGATGCCGCATCAGCGGTAGCGCGTCAGAAACTACCCTCGATCTCAAACCGATACAGCACACCAAACGTCCGGAAACGCTCCTCCCGGAAGGCGATGTCATTCGTCAGCCGGTCGTTGAACGACGTCCGCGTAAAGTCATTGCTGCGGTTGGTCAGGTTACCGACGCTCGCGCGCAGCGTGACGCCGTGGAAGTCTTTCTTTTCCAGAAACATCCGCGTAAACGCGCTGTCGAGTTGAAACACGCTGATTTCGTCCAAACGGACCAGCGGCGTGTTTTCGTTGAAGAACATCTCAAGCCCGGCCGCCCAGTCGGTTCCGGGGAAATCCTGTCGCAGCACGATTTCGAAATCGACATCGTCGTTATTGGAAATCTGCCGCGGTGTGCCGAGAAGCGGGTCGATGACCTCGCTGTCGGCAATGTTCACCTCGGCGTCAAGGCGCGCGCCGCGCCATCCGAGCGGATCGAAAAGCAGGGTTGCGTTGAGCGACGCGCCCGAGCGCGTGGCCGAGTCGATGTTGCCCGGCGCCTGACCGCCTTCCTCGATCGGGATCAGATCAATGATATCGGTCAGATCCTCGTAGAACGCGCCGAACGTCACCGACCCGAATTCGCCCAGTGACTTCTGCACCTGGAGATTCAGAATCCAGCTCTGCGGCGGCACAAGGTCGGCGTTGGTCACATTGACGCGATCCTGATTCACATTCACCGACGCAATAAAATCAAAGAAGTTGAGCTGACCCACACTGCGCTCAAGTTGCAGCGACACGTCTAGGTCGTCTGACGGCGACCAGTTCAGTGAAACAAACCCCTTGGGTCGCACAAAATCCCGCGTCTGCCCCGCCTCGCCCGTCTGGCGAATCTCCGAGTATTCCACGCCCAGCGACGTCTGCAGCTGCAGATGTTCGCGCAAGCTGCGGCTGTAACTGAGGGTCATCTCGGCGCGATCTTCTTCCACCCGGGACGACGCCCCGGGAAACTCCTCGGGCATTAGCACGCCGTTGTCATCGCGCACCGACAGCTCGGCCTCGATATCCAGATAATTCAGCGTCCCCTCGACGGCCCACTGCCAGTCGCCCTGCCACGCCTTGAAGGTGTACTCGCCGCGCAGCACGGTTTCTGCCTCCTCGGCGCGGCGCTTAAAAAAGGACCCACTCAGCGGGCGGCCGTCGTCGAACACAAACTCGGTGCGTGCTTCGGTGGGGCTGTCTTCATACCGATGCAGGCCAATCAACTTGACGCGGCCGCCTAACGCTGCGAAGTCGTAGTCGGCGCCGATCTCAAAATTGAACTCATCCTCGGTCTGAAAAAGAACGCGCACATTGGCGATGTCATTAACCGGGTTGCGATCGGACCGCTCGTTGAACTCGAACAGGAACCAGTTCACCTCGCCGGTCAGATTCAGCACCTGACCGTCCGCGTAGGTGCGCGTATACGATCCGGCGAGACCGGGTTGTTCAAACGACTCTTCGATACGCTCCTGACGCAGATCAATCTGCATACCCGCGCCGTCGGTCACGATCTCGGGGCCGGCGTTGCCGAAGCGCTCCTGCTCGTTGCCGAGGCTCAGCGTCCATTCGGAAACGGCGCTGCCGCCGGACAGCGATACCTCGCCGTTACCCCAGCGAAAGTCGATGCCATCGGTGCGCCACTGGGGCGAGTAGCGGTAGCGCCCGCTGATGCCGCCGCCCGAGTTGGTGACCACGTTGAGCACCTGGCCAGACAGCCCGGCAATATCCAGACTCGCGCCGTCGACAATTTCCAACCGCACCACATCATCCACAGGAATCCGCGACAGGGCATCGACCGGACCATTGGATTTGCCTGACACACGGCGACCATTGATCAAAATGTTGGTATCCGCCTGACCGAAGCCGCGCTGCTGATCGCCCTGATCGATTGGGAAGCCGGGTACCTGACGCGCCATATCCAGCGCGGTGCGCGGTGCGAAGCGGGCGAAATCCTCCGGACTCAGCGTCTGGCGAACCGCACTTTGTGGAATTTCCTCGGCTGCGACCGACGGCGCGGGCAACGTTGCGAGTAGGCAGAGCAACGACATCGCGAGCAATGTTCGTCTTACACCTGACTTCCAAGACGTGTTTTTCACATTATGTCCAGAAATGAAAATCCCGCGGCGCGCCGCTCGATTGCTGAGCCTCAGGAAGCCGAGAACCCCGTCGTTGCGGCCTCGTGGTTCGGCATTCGAGCACCAGCCGTCGCGTGAGCGTTCGATGCGAAGCGGTCGGCCTGCGTTTACTTGTTTCCGACTCGCGTGAGGCAGTAGCCTTGATCTCGGCCGCGTCTTGCGATGTCGCGCGCGAATAGTGCCGCAGAATGGCGCAGGAAGCTGCGAAATGAGATCAATTGAAACAGCCCGACGACGAGTCGAAGGTCAGGTCGCCGCGCTGGCGATCGTGGCCTTCGCGGGTGGGCTGGCGGCCCCTACCGCGCTAGCGCAGCTCAAGGCGGACAAAACCGCCGAGTCCGCTGAGGAAACCAAACTGGCCGCACAGCGTTCGGACTTCCGGCATTACCGACGCAGACCCTTCCGCGCGAGCCAGACGTTGCGCTACGAGAACCTCAGCGACATTGAGGTACGCGACATCCGTTCCATTACGCAGAGCCTGCACCCCGGCGCCATCGTGAATATTTCCGGGGTCACGCTCCACTGCCCCTGTGAAGACGGACCGGACTGTTCGGCGCAGGTCGGCGTGGTGGCCTACACGGACACATCCTCAAAACGCTATCTGTTCTCAAAGATCAACGATCACTGGGAAATCGGGCCCCTGCTGGACTGGTGGCTCGCCTACGATGCGATGCGCAAGGCGTATCGTGAGGACACAGGAAACCCGGGCATTTTCGTCGCGCATGATTGGTCGAAGCTTCTCGACCAGTTGAACGAACGTTATCCCTTCTGCAAACGCGATCCACCGGAATAATAAGGAGATCGAGATGATCACAAAGCAAACGCTGCTCCTCGCATTCAAAACGGCACTCTTGCCCTTGGTCGTCTTGCTATCACCAAACGCGACGGCGTCTCTCCTGACGTTTGACTTCGCAGCGACCATTCGCAGCATCGTGGTGACCACCGGGAGTTCGGACAATCTCGCCATCTTGTCTGACGCCGGCGTGGGTCTTGGGACCGTCGTCACCGGAAATGTTGTGTACGACGTGACGGTGCCCGACAACGCGCCCGACACGGATACCGGTCGGTTTCTCAGACCGATCGTCGCGCTTCAGTTCACGGCGGGCACACTGCAGGAAGGTTTTGACACACGCACCGGCGCCGCCAACAGCTCTGTCATCATTGTGCAGGATGGCGTCCTTGGGTCGGACACATTCAACATTCAGGCCGAGACGCGGGACGGCCTACCCGGCCTGATGCAGACCCTCTTCGAATTAAGGCTGCGCTCCAGCAACAACCTGTGGGACACCGATCAGATGCCCGCATCATTGCCGTCGCTCTCCATGCTCGACCCATTCTCTGCTGCAGATCCAGGTTCAACCAGCATCAATCTGGTCTTTATCTTCAGCGGTAGTGGGATCATCACCGCCCGTGCAGAAATCAGCGCACTTACACAAGTGCCGCTACCACCTGCGGCGATTCTGATGCTGAGTGCGTTGTGGGGCCTTGGTCGGCTTCGGAACCCCTAGACCTGACGGGTTCAGGTGCCGAGATACCGTTCGATCAGCTGCGTGCACGGACCACGTTGGGTCAACGCCAGAATCAGGAGCACATCGCCATCGGACGCCCAGTCCAGTGCAAAGCGCGTCCCGTCCACCGGGCTCGCCGCATGGTGAATGGCACTGGGGGCCAAACCATGTGAGGTCGCCATGGCTTCGATGAGTTTGGGCACCTCATCTGCGGCGCGCCCGCGCTCGTAACCGGGCAATTGACACACAACGAGCTGATCCGGATTGCAGCTCAATGCCGCCTCGGTCAGTCCGGCAATCAGATCATCACTGCGATCCCCCGCCTGACCAAGCAGCACAAGACGGCGCTTGGCCGGCAGGCGCGCCACCGAATCCGCCATTGCGCGCAGGCCGTGCTCGTTGTGCGCGAAATCCACAATGGCGGTGATTCCCCGACCGGTAAAGAGATTGCCGCGCCCGGGGTTGGCGTCGGGACCGCCATCAAACTCGAGCAACCCTTGGCCAATGGCGGCGTCGTCACAGCCCAGCGCCGCCGTAAGCGCGGCGGCGGCCAGCGCGTTCTGAACGTTGTGTCGCGCGGCACCGCCCATCGTGACCGGGATGGCAGCAACATCCACGATCGCCTCAAAACCAGAAAAGGTCTTGCGGCCGAGTGCCCCGCCTTCGAGCGTGTACACCGGATTGCCCGCGGCGATGGCGCTTTGCAAAACGGGGTGCGTCGACGACTCGCCAAACCAGAGGCATGTTTGATCAGCCAAACTTTCACTGAACGCGACCACGCCGTCATCGTCCGCGTTCAGAACCAGCGGCTTGTCTGGCGCAAGGCCAAGCCGGACCACGAACTTGCACTCGCGTAGGTCAGCAACGGTGTCGATACCGTATTCGCCGAGGTGGTCCGCGGCGACGTTGGTAACGAGTGCGGCGTCCGCGTTCGTCACGCCCAGCCCTCGCCGCAGCATGCCGCCGCGCGCCACCTCAAGAAGCGCGAGATCCGTATCTGCGTGGCGCAGAAGCTGTCGCGCTCCGCCAGGGCCGGAATAGTCACCGCGATCGATGGTGTGCTCGCCCACGCGGATGTAATCCGTGGACGTCACGCCAGCCGTTTTACCCGACGCACTCACAATCGACGCCGCCAGCCGCACGGTAGTCGATTTGCCGTTTGTGCCGGTCACCAAAGCGACCGGAATATCGCCCCAGGTGCCCGCGTCCTGCCACGGCACATCGTCGACATCAGGAAGTTCATTGGTGGCATATACCTGTGCGTGGCGGCCGAAGCCCACGGACAGGTGATCCTCATCGACCAGCAGCGGCACGGCGCGAGACTCCGCTTCCGCGATCAAGGCCAGCAAAGACGGATCGGTCTCCTCATCGATCAGCGACTTGAGTCGCGCCACCGCGTCCGGGAGATCGGATGGACCGTTGCCCGCCAACTCGTCGATGGCCCTGGCTACAGCGGCCTCGTTCACATCCGTAGCTGCGTAAAGGGCATCGCGCGGCGCGGTCACAAACAAGCTGACGCCCGTGGCATGACCACGGTGCCCCATGCGCTCGCCCGACCAGCCCACGGCCTCCAGCAACACCGGGAGATGTCGGGACCATGCATCGATTAATGCAAGCTGTTCATCCGGCTTTGCCAGCACGTCGCAGACAGCGCCTGGCGTGACACCAAAAAGATTGGGTCCGGTCAGCCGACGTGAGTCGTCGACGCGCACCAGACTAATCCGCTTCTTCGTCGTGACGGGAGACCAGACGTACACCGCGCTCATCTGTGATCAGCTCATCCTGATCCGACAGCCTAAAGGCGCCTACGTTAGATTGAATATTGCTGACCTTGGGCGGCACGGGTTCCACCGGTTTGCGCGCATCGCCGCTGGGCTTGAAGTAAATAATCTGCTTCCAGCAGCGGTGCACATCGTCGCCAAAGATGGTCACCAGATCGCCCTCTTTGGCGATCGACAGCGCATGCTCAACGGCGTCCTGCTCAGCAGCAACGACTTCAGTGCGCGCATCCTCAACGCCGGATGCGATCAACGCGCGGCGCAATCGATCCGGCACCTCGGTCTCACCCCGGCCACGCCGATTGTCGTCCGCTTTCAGGATGTAGTGGTCGAAGTGACCCGCCGCGACCTGTGCAATCGCATCGATATCTTCATCGCGGCGATCGCCGGGCGCCGCCAGCGTCACAATCCGGCGACCCTTCACATCCAGCCGACTGATGGTCTGACACATGGTCTCCACGGCCGCGGCGTTGTGCGCGTAGTCGAGGATCACGCGGAACGGATGCTCGTCGAACACGTTCATACGGCCCGGCGCCTGGAAGAACGAAGTGCTGAACGTGCGCAGACCGTGGCGAATATCCTCGAGCTGTTTGCCCATGGAGTACGCCAGCGCCGCGGCGAACATGGCGTTCTGGACGTTGTGCATCGCCTTACCTTCAAGCGTGGCCGGAATCAGATGCGTCCACAGCAACGGCATATGATTGCCGTTGTCGTAGAAGGTGATCATGTCGCCGTTGATACCCTGCTCGAGCACCACCGCGCGGCCACCCACACGGATGTGCTCGCGCACCAACGCGTGCTCGGGGTTCATGGTTACGTAGCAAAGATGGCGGGCCTTGGTGTGATCGGCCATACGCAAACAGTGCACATCGTCCGCATTCAGGACCGCCGTATCCTCGGCCACTTCGACAACCACGCGTTTGATCTCGGCGAGCTGCTCCAGCGTGTTGATGCCTTTGGTGCCGAGGTGGTCGGCCGCAATGTTCAGACAGCACGCCACGTCGCTGCGCGAGTAGCCAAGTCCTGCGCGCAATATCCCGCCGCGTGCCGTTTCCATGACCGCCACATCCACGCTGGGATCGCGCAACACAATCTGCGCGGCCGACGGCCCGGTCATGTCGCCCTTCACCGTCAGATGGCCATCAATATAGACGCCTTCGGTGGAGGTGGACCCCACGATGTGACCCGCCGTCTTCAGAATATGCGACAGCATCCGGGATGTGGTTGTCTTGCCGTTGGTTCCCGTGATGCCCGCAATCGGAATCGTGCTCGGTGTGTCCTTCGGGAACAGCATGTCGAGCACCTTGCCCGCCACGTCGCGCGGCTGGCCCTCGGACGGCGCCACGTGCATGCGAAAGCCGGGGGCCGCATTGACCTCAACAATCGCGCCCCCGATGTCCTTGTAACTCTGCGTGATGTCGTCGGTGAGAAAATCGACGCCACCCACATCAAGGCCAACGGCCATCACCGCGCGCTCGGCCATCGCCCGGTTGTCCGGGTGCACAACATCGGTCATGTCCACCGACGTGCCGCCCGTGGACAGATTGGCGGTGGAACGCAGGAAGAACATCTCGCCATCGTCGAGCACCGTGTCAACGGTGTAGCCGGCGTTACTCATCAGTCGCTCGGCCTGTTGGTCTACCTCGATGCGCGTGAGCACTTTTTCATGCCCGATGCCACGGCGGGGATCGGCGTTCACCTCGTCAATCAACTGCGCGATGGTGTGCTTGCCGTCGCCGACCACGTGCCCGGGTACGCGTTTGGCCACCGCCACCAGCTCCCCGTTGACCACGAGCATGCGGTGATCCATGCCGGTGATAAACGACTCGATCAACACCGCACGCGACGCGCCACGCTCGCGCGCGGTCTCAAACGCCGCCGCGACGGCATCGTCATCGGTTAAATTAATGGACACACCGCGACCGTGGTTCGCATTGAGCGGCTTGACCACCACGGGATAGCCGATGCGCCGTGCAGCGCGCACTGCACGCGACGCCGAGTACACCATGTACTGCTGTGGAACGGGCAAGCCCAGATCGTTCAGCAGGTTATGCGTGTCTTCTTTGTCGCAGGAAATCTCCACGGCAATGTGCGTGGTCTTGCTGGTGATTGTTGCCTGAATGCGCTGCTGATATTTGCCGTGACCAAACTGCACCAGCGAATACTCGTTCAGGCGCAGCCACGGAATATCGCGGGCATCGGCGGCGGCCACGAGCGAGGCGGTACTCGGCCCCAGCTCTTTACGTTGCGCAAAGCGAATGAACTCGTCGCGATCGGTTTCGAAATCGAAATCACTGTCGATCTCTTCGCGTACCTCGCCCTTCAGTTTATCCGGCAACAGCGAAAAAATGAGCTGGCGAGCGATGCGCGCGGCCTCCAGCCCCACATCCCGCTGCTTGTACTCAAACACCATGTTGTAGCAGCCCGGCTGACCTTCCATGGAGCGCGTGCGACCGAACGACACATCCGAGCCTGCGATGGTCTGCAGTTCCAACACAAGATGCTCCCAGACGTGCCCCAGCCACGTGCCCTCATCCTCGGTCAATCGACGCAGAAAGCCGCCCTCGGTGCGGTACGAGCAGCCGTGCTCGGCCAGGCCCGGTAGCGCCGCGACCAGACCATCGGTAAACGCTGTGCCAAGACGCGCCGACGGCCACTGCTCGAGCACGCCCAGATCCACCTGGTGGCGAATCACGGGGAAGTGCGCGTAGAGATTGGGTCCGCGGTAGACGTTTGTGCTCAGAATTTTCATGGCAGTGCTCGGTGGAGGTGACAACTAGGTGTGGGATCAGCCCTCGGAAGAACGGGCGGAGGCGACGCGTGTTTCAAGATGGAAACGATCGCCGGCGGTGAGAAGATGCAGCGTCAATCCGATCAGGCAGATGGGATCCTGATCCGTGGCGTCGTACATGGATGAATGGGTCAACCCGGCGGGATCAACCACCGTAATGGCACCGCTGCCCACGACTTCCATTTCTCCGTCCGGGCTGATGAACGCGGCGGTGTCCTCGTCGATACCAAAGCCGGTGACAAACGGGTTGTATGACAGGGCGGTCAGCAATCGGC
This sequence comes from Pseudomonadota bacterium, assembly GCA_039026595.1. Taxonomy (GTDB): domain Bacteria; phylum Pseudomonadota; class Gammaproteobacteria; order Steroidobacterales; family JBCCMA01; genus JBCCMA01. The sequence goes on along the minus strand of JBCCMA010000063.1, from coordinate 3,855 downwards.
CCAGCCGATCACGCTGGCGAAAGTGCTGATCGATGATCACCTTGTTGGTCAGCCCCAGTCCCGGTGCCATCGTGACGCCGTTCTCTGTCGGTGTGGGACCGGTCGGACCGCCGGCAATCATATGTTCCGGCACAATCGCCGCACCGGCCGACGTACCGGCAACGTGCACGCCGTCGCCGAAACGGCTGCGAATCGTCCGCGCAACGGGCGTGCCGCCAAGAATCGTGGACAAGCGCAGCTGATTGCCGCCGGTTATAAAAATACCGGACGCGCGCTTCAGCGTGCTGACGATGTCATCGGAGAAACAGTCCTCGCGCTCATCGATCGGAATGAAACGCGAGCGTGCCCCCATATCCTCGAACAGCCGCACATAGTTCGGGCCGGTTTCTGCCAGCTCCGACGCGGTGGGGATGACCAGAATTCGGGCGTCGCTGCCGCCGCACAATTCAACGAAGCGCCCCAGAATAGTCGCATCGGTTTCGCGTTCTTCCGCCCCGCCGATTGGAATCAACCAGCCCCGTTTTCCCAGTTCAGCCACGTTTTCCGTTACCCGTTTTTATTTTGTTGTTGTGCTTTCAAATGTACCAACGCGCAGCGGCGACGATGCCCTGACCATCCACTCGCCGCGCGCCATGACGTCGCGCACGCCGAAGGTCTCGTCCAGCAAAATCAGATCGGCGTCCGATCCCGCAGCGATTGCGCCTTTTTCTGATAGTCGCAGCAATCGCGCCGGATTGGCCGTAAACGCCGGCAACGCCGTCGCGAGTCCCAGCGAGTTGGCGCACGTTGCCAGCGTGTCCGCCAAGGCCGCCGCAGCGCCATAGTCAAGCCCGGCAGGCTGACCGTTCGCATCGAAGACAGGCAGGCAACCGCCGGCATCAGTGCTGATCGTGATGCGGGACGGATCGGCACCGCCATCCAGATACTGCGCGAGCGCAGCGGGTGCTTCCAGCCCGTCTTCGTCATCACCGACCGGAAACGCCGTGACATCAATAAAGCCGCCGTGGGCAGACAGCGCGCACGCCTCCTCAAACAACGCCACCTTGCGGTTGCAGTGCGTGGGGTGGAAAACACGCGCGGGGATTTCCGTGTCACAGATGGCGCGCTCAACCATAGAGAGACCCGCGTCCCCATCGCCCACGTGCAAATGACACACACCAGCCTTACCGGTGATCAATCCGCCAACATGCGCCTCGCCCGCCGCGCGTTGCAGTTCATCCTGCGTAATCTGCGACGAACGGTGGTCGCTGATCGCCAACTCGCCGAGCCCGATCACGCAATCGATGCTCACAATGTCGCGGGTCACCGACCCGGTCAGCGTCGTGGCCGGCCAGTGATAGCCGCCGGTGTAGCACCACGCCGACAGTCCCTCTTCGCGCAGCCCACGCACGCGCGCCACGAGCGAATCCGTCGAACGCGTGACGTCGTCGGTGCCGAGCAATCCCACTACGCTGGTAATGCCGGCTCGGGTGAAATCGCTGAGCGGCACGGGCGGAACCTGCGTGGCAAAGCCCGCTTCACCGCCACCGCCGGTCAGATGCACGTGCAGATCGATCAGACCGGGGATCAGCGTCGCGCCCTGCGCGTCGGTATCCGAAGCAAGCAGGGATGCGCCGATCTCTGGCTGCTCCGGACCGACGTAGGCCACACGGCCGGCCGCCACCAGTACGTGGCACATGCCCAGCGGCGCGGGTGCATACACATCCGCATTTCTGATCAGGTGAAACATCGGACGCTCAAGCTGTCTTCTTGTGACCCGAGCCGCCCGCGCGCTTCAGATGCACAAGCAAAATGGACACCGCCGCGGGCGTCACACCAGCAATGCGCGACGCCTGACCCACTGTGTCCGGTCTTGCGGCGGCCAGTTTCTGCCGGACCTCGTTGGACAGCCCGTCGATATCGGCGTAGTCGAGGGTGGCGGGCAGCGGGAGCGATTCGTAACGACGCAGCCGTTCGATCTCCGCCTGCTGCCGGGCGATGTAGCCCGAGTAACGCGCTTCGATCTCAATCTGCTGCGCGACCTCGCGGTCGCTCACCGGCTCGCCGACGGCTGCGAGCGTGCAAACCGTGTCGTAGGACATGCCGGGGCGGCGCAACAGATCGAACGCTTTGGCTTCACGCACAGCGGGCTGCCCGTCGACCGCCGCGATTAACGCATCGAGATCCGCGCCGGGCCGAACGGTGAGATTTTTAAGGCGCGCACGCTCTTGTTCGATGGCTTCGTACTTGTGCTCAAACCGCGCCATGCGCGCATCGCACACCAGACCGAGCTCGCGACCTGTCGGTGTGAGCCTCGCATCCGCATTGTCCTCACGCAGCAGCAGTCGATACTCAGCACGCGAGGTAAACATGCGATAGGGCTCGAGTGTGCCCTGACTGACCAGATCGTCCACAAGCACGCCGAGGTACGCCTCGTCGCGACCCGGCACCCACGGTTCGCGACCGGCCACCTGCCGTGCCGCATTCAGACCCGCCAGCAATCCCTGAGCACCGGCCTCTTCGTAACCCGTCGTGCCGTTGATCTGGCCGGCAAAGAACAAACCGCCCACGGCCCGCGTTTCGAGCGATCGGCTCAAACACCGTGGATCAAAAAAATCGTATTCGATCGCGTAACCTGGCCGGGTGATATGCGCGTGCTCGAATCCGGCAATGCTCTGCACCATCTCGAGCTGCGCAGCGTAGGGCAGTGATGTCGAGATTCCGTTCGGGTAATACTCGCGCACCGTCAGGCCTTCCGGCTCAGCGAAAATCTGGTGCGACGACTTGTCCGCGAATCGCTCGACCTTGTCCTCAACCGACGGGCAGTAGCGTGGACCCACGCCGTCGATTGCACCGGTGAACATCGGGGAATCGTGCAGGGCGGCGCGGATGATCTCGTGGGTGCGTTCGTTGGTGCGCGTGATGTAGCAGGGCACCTGACGCGGATGATCCGCACGCGACCCCATGAACGAAAAAACGGGCCGTGGCTCATCACCCGGCTGTGCCTGCATCTTCGAGAAATCGATGGTGCGCCCATCGATGCGCGGTGGCGTGCCGGTTTTCAGCCGCCCGACCGCAAACGGCAACTCCCGCAAGCGCTCGGCCAGCCGCTGCGACGGCGGGTCTCCGGCGCGGCCGCCACCGTAGTTGGCCCGGCCCACGTGAATCCGTCCGGCCAGAAACGTGCCGACCGTGAGCACCACCGCGGGTGCGGTGAACTCCAGGCCCATCTGGGTGACGACACCCGTGACCCGGTCACCCTCCACCATCAGATCTTCGACCGCCTGCTGGAACACAAACAAGCCGTCCTGCGCATCGAGTATTTCGCGAATCGCGTTTCGGTAGAGCACGCGATCGGCCTGCGCCCGCGTCGCCCGCACCGCCGGACCCTTGCGCGCATTGAGTGTGCGGAACTGGATACCGGCGCGATCAGCGGCGCGCGCCATGGCGCCGCCCAGCGCGTCGATCTCGCGGGTCAGATGACCCTTGCCTATCCCGCCGATGGCCGGGTTGCAGCTCATTTGGCCCAACGTATCGACGCTGTGGGTCAAAAGAAGCGTGCGCGCACCCGTGCGCGCCGAGGCGAGCGCAGCCTCGGTGCCGGCGTGACCGCCACCGACGACGATCACGTCAAATTGACGTGTGGACAGCATAAAAACTCCGGTTGAGCGATCCGGGCACCGGACCGCGGCAAGCCGGCAATTATAACGAAATTGGCCAATTGGTCATTTTGTGTCCGGTTTAATGTGCGGTAGGGAAGCTCCTCGCGCGGATTGCCGCAGCGATGGATAGGATCAGTCCACCTCCGATCAGCCATATCGACCTCCGCGGGGCCGCCTTTGTCTGGCAGACCGAGCCGGATCGACTGGAGGCTGT
>JBCCMA010000062.1:0-19806 GCA_039026595.1 Pseudomonadota bacterium | reverse complement strand
GGTGGGCAACGATATGCTCGCGCGAAACCCGAAAGCGAAAGTGCTGTACGTCAACTCAGAGCGTTACGTCGGGGATATGGTCCGCGCGCTGCAAAACAACGCGATTAACCAGTTCAATCAGAAGCGCGTCGACCGCCCTGTACATCTGGTTGAACTGGTTAATCGCGTTGTTTTGCAGCGCGCGGACCATATCCCCGACGTAACGCTCTGAGTTGACGTACAGCACTTTCGCTTTCGGGTTTCGCGCGAGCATATCGTTGCCCACCGCCTGCATGAGGTGCGTCTTTCCGAGTCCCACGCCGCCATAGATAAACAGAGGGTTGTAGGCATCGCCGGGTTGCTCCGCGGCCTTAATGGCCGTGACGCGAGCGAACTCGTTGCTTTTGCCTTCGACAAAATTGTCGAACGTGAACTTCTCGTTTATCCGATTGCCCTTTGGCGTCGGCAATGGAGGCGCCGATCGAGGCGCTCGTGTATCGGCGTTAATCGCCGCTGGCATGGGTGGGGCTTCGAGGCTGCCCACCGTGAGCGATACGATCGGAGCCGGGTTGATCCGATTGCGTTCAGCCAGTTCCGCCATGAGTTCGACAATACGTGGGTAGATGGTGCTGCGAAGACCCTCCACCACGTGCTCGTTGGGTGCGAGAAGCCTGAGTTCCTCTTTCTTTTCAATCACCTGCAGAAGCGATACCCAGGCGCTGTAATCGTCTTCGCGCAGTTCTGTGCGCAAAATTGACAGACAGCTATTCCACAGAGAATCCGACAACGTCGTCTCCAGCGATTGATCACATGGCGTGAACAGGTACCCAGAAACCGCGGAGTCTACTCCCGTGGCTTTGACTTATCCACAGACCGCCGAGCCGTTGTCCACAAGCTGACGCAGCGTGTTGACAGCTTGGGGCCGCGCCCCTATTCTTTGCGGCCGCTCGGCGCGAGCAAATGCGCCGACCCCGACTTTTGAGAGCGCTACTGCCATGAAACGTACTTTTCAACCGAGCAATCTGAAGCGCGCACGTACCCACGGTTTTCGTGCTCGCATGGCCACCAAGGCCGGACGCGCTGTGTTGAAGCGTCGTCGTGCACGGGGCCGCAAGAAACTCACGGTCTGACCCGTTGAGCCGCGGCCCTGTCGGCTGTGGTACCCGCGAACGCTTCCCGCCATCCTTCCGGCTGCGCAAGCCCAATCAATTTCGATCGGTGTTCCGGCGCAATCGCCGGAGCCACGACCGTTTTTTCACGGTTCTTTATCAGCTGACCCGACACGGACACGCGCGGCTCGGCATGGCTGTGTCACGCAAGGCGTGCGGTAACGCTGTCGTGCGTAATCACGTTAAACGCCAGATTCGCGAAAGTTTTCGGCGCCAGGCGACCGATCTGCCGCCAGTCGACATTGTGGTGATTGTTAAACCCGGTGCGGGTACCATGACCGCCGCGCGGCTGTCGGCCAGTCTGGCACGCCATTGGGAGGCGATAAGAAAATCATGCGCTCGATAATGGTTGTGCTGCTTCGGTTTTATCAGGTCGCGATCAGTCCACTGCTTGGGCCCCGCTGTCGTTTTTACCCGTCGTGCTCAAACTATGCGCTGGAAGCGATTCAAATTCATGGCGCGTGGCGCGGTCTTCGATTGGCGCTTTGGCGCGTAGCGCGCTGTCATCCTTTCAGCGCCGGTGGCGTTGATCTTGTGCCGCAAAAAACCGGCGCGTGTTGTTCTTCTTCATCGGTAGCTTCTGATCATGGATAACCGTTTGCTGCTCTGGGCATCGCTCGGACTGATTTTTCTGATGACCTATCAGGCGTGGCAGCGCGACTATGGACCGCCACCTGCTGCGGCATCCGCGCAGTCTGTCGAAGAAGCAGCGACGTCATCCGAATTGCCAGCCGCGTTGCCGCCCGCCACTCAAACGCCCTCTGCGACACCGGCCTCGACGCTGCCGTCGGCGCCTGAGGTCAGTGCACAGGTCGCGCAGCCTGTGATCGGCGATCGTGCGCTGCCGCCCGTTCGGGTGATCACGGATGTCTATGAGCTGCTGATCGATCCCGCTGGCGCTCAGCTTTATGACGTTCGTCTGCGCGGGTACCCGGTGCAGAAAGACCAACCTGATGTGCTGGTCTCACTGCTTAGCAAACAACCCGCCGAGCTGGATCTGATTCAGACCGGTCTGGTGCGTACGGACAAAGGCGCCGCGCCCAACCATGAAAAGGTCTTTGCTGCCGAACGAGCCGAATATCAGATGTCGGACGGCAGCGACACGCTTGTGGTACCGCTGACATGGACCGACGCGTCGGGCCTGCGTGCCACCAAGACGTTCACCTTTACCCGTGGCCGCTTTGATATTGCCGTAGCGCTGACGGTGGACAACGGCACGTCGCAGCCTGTGAGCGCTGCGCCCTACGTCCAGGTGCAGCGGCAGTACACGCCACCCAAGCGCAGCATGTTCAACGTCGACTCTTACTCATTTGTTGGCAGCGTTATATTCAACGGCGAGGGCACTGAAAAACTCAAGCACAAGGACTTGCAGAAAGAGCCGCTCAACTTCCAGACGGCGGATGGCTGGATTGCCACTATTGAACACCACTTTGTGTCGGCGGTTGTTCCAACTCCGGGGGCGCTTTCGCGGTATTCATCGCGGGTAGGCGCCGACGGTCGTGAACTGATCAGTGCCGTGATGCCAACGCGCACGATCAATCCGGGCGGACAGGACACGTTCACACACACTGTGTTCGTTGGGCCCAAACTGCAGTCGCAGTTGGAAGAGGTGGCACCGGGTCTCGTTCGTACCGTCGACTACGGCATTCTGTCCGTCCTTTCGCAGCCGTTGTTCTGGATTCTGGATCGAATCCATTCGCTGGTGGGCAACTGGGGCCTGGCGATTATCCTGATGACGATTCTCGTCAAGCTGGCGTTCTATCCGCTCGCCGAAAAAAGCGGTCGCTCGATGGCGAAAATGCGCAAGCTGGCGCCGCGACTTAAGACGATTCAGGAGCGCTATAAGGATGACCGGCAGGCACAAAGCCGCGAGATGATGAACTTGTACAAGAACGAAGGCGTCAACCCGATGGCCAGTTGTCTGCCGTTATTGCTCCAGATGCCGGTGTTCCTGGCGCTCTATTGGGTGCTGATTGAAAGCGTGGAACTCCGGCAGGCGCCGTTTGCGCTGTGGATCGATGATCTGTCGTCCCGTGATCCATTGTTCATCCTGCCGTTGATTATGGCCGGCGCCATGTTTATTCAGACCAAGCTCAATCCGCCGCCGGCTGATCCGACAACGGCCAAGGTCATGACCATCATGCCGTTGATGATGTCCGTGTTCTTTGCGTTTTTCCCGGCCGGTCTGGTGCTTTACTGGGTCGTGAACACCGTCTTGTCGGTGCTGCAGCAGTGGCGCATCAATCGTGTGGTTGGCGCGGGCTGACCGCAGTTCAAGCCAGCGTTGTGCGGACTTTCACCTCGCTGTGCAAGGTGCGGTGGACGGGGCATCGATCAGCGATTTCGAGCAGACGCTGACGCTGTTCGGCATCGAGGTTCCCCTCAAGCTTCAGTTCCCGTTCAAACACGTCGATGCGCGCATCGTCGTCTGAGGTGCAGTCTGCGCAGTCACGCGCGTGAACCTTCTCATGCCAGACCGACACCTCGCTGGCCTGAAGCGGCCACTTCTTGTGGCTGGCGTACATCTTCAGCGTCATTGTGGTGCAGGACGCGAGCGCCGCCGCTAGCAGATCATAGGGCGCGGGTCCTTGATTATTGCCTCCCACGCTTTTGGGTTCGTCGGCAGTAAACGTGTGTCCCGCTGCGTTAATCGGTGTAGTGAAGCCCGCCGCGGTCGTTCGGGCAGTGGTTGCACCCGCCGGCGTATCGATGGTCGCGCCCGCAGTGGGCAGATATTTTTCGGCCCATGTGGCGATGACGTGCCCGGCGTAACGCGAGTGGTCGGCGTTGCTCAACAGATGATCAGCGTCATCCAGGCTGACAAAACTCTTCGGGTGCTTTGCCTTCACGAAGAGATCGGTGGCGTTACTGATCGATACCGTGTCGTCAGTGGGTGCATGAAGTACAAGGAACGCGCGCGATAGTGCCTCGACATCGTCGAGCACGGGGCTATTACGGATATCGTCCAGAAACTGCTTCTTGATCGTGAATGGCCGGCCGGCAAGCGACACGGTGGCGACCCCTTTCCGTTCGATCTCCTGAGTACTCTTGGCGACGAGGTGTTCAACGTGGCCGGCGTGTGAGGGTGAGCCGATGGTGGCCACGGCGCGGGCAGAGCCAATACGTTGCGCCGCTTTGAGTACGGCGGTTCCCCCCAGCGAGTGGCCGACCAGAAGGGTCGGCGCGGCGTAGTGCGCTTCAAGAAAGGTGGCGGCGGCCACGAGATCGTCCACATTGGTTGAGAAATTCGTGTCGGCGAAGTCGCCGTCGCTGTGACCCAGTCCGGTGAAGTCGAAGATCAATGTGGCGATACCGCGCTCGGCGAGTGCGGACGCGACGTTGCGAGTCGCAGCGAAATTTCGCGTGCACGTGAAACAGTGTGCGAACAGCGCGAATGCGTGGGGTGTTCGCGTGTCGGGCATGAAGAGGCGGCCCGAGAGTGCCTCGCCGGTCGGGTTTTTGAACTGGACGTTGGTCGTGGGCATAGTGTGCTCGCTGGGCTGCTAGACTTCGGTGCGATGTACGATCCTGCCAGCGACACGATTGTGGCACCAGCCACGCCCGCCGGACGTGGCGGGATCGGCGTGTTGCGTCTGTCCGGGCCGCGTGCCGGCGAGATCGCCGGCAAAATGATGAGTTCGTTGCCTGCGCCTCGGCAAGCGACATTGATGTGGTTTCTTGATCACAACGGTCAGCAGATCGACCGCGGCATTGCGCTTTATTTCCCGTCTCCCGCGTCGTACACCGGCGAGCATGTGGTTGAGCTGCAGGCACACGGCGGACCGGTGGTTCTGGACTTGCTGCTGGAAGCGGCTACTGCGTACGGCGCGCGCGTCGCAGAGCCTGGTGAGTTCACACGTCGCGCGTTTTTGAACGGCAAGATCGATCTCGCTCAATCCGAAGCGGTGGTGGATCTGATCAACAGTCAGACGCGCACCGCAGCGCGCGCCGCCGCTCGCTCGCTCAGCGGTCGATTCTCGGACGATGTTCATTCGCTGATCCAGGCCGTCACGTCCCTTCGCATTTACGTGGAGGCGGCCATCGACTTTCCCGAAGAGGAAGTGGATTTTCTTGCCGACGTTGAGATCCGAACGCGGCTGGATGACGTGGAGTCCCAACTGGCGACACTGCGCCGAGCAGCGCGCGATGGGCAGCGTCTGCGTGACGGCGTCACGCTGGTGCTGGCGGGCCGGCCAAACGCGGGCAAGTCCAGCGTTCTGAATCGGCTTGCCGGTAGCGACGTGGCCATCGTGACCGATCGTCCGGGGACAACGCGCGACGTTCTGCGCGAAGACATTGAGCTCGATGGCATCCCGTTGCGTATTGTGGACACCGCCGGTCTGCGCGACAGCGACGATCCCATCGAGATGGAGGGGGTGCGCCGCGCGCGTGCGGCCATGCAAAGCGCCGATCTTCTGCTGCACGTTGTGGATATGACTGGCCCGAATCCGCAGGCGACAGATCTTCCGGACCTGCCGTTGCTCACGGTCCTCAACAAGAAAGACCTTGTTACAAACCCTTCTTCGGACGCCACCGATACTTGCGTCCCTGTTTCAGCGCTCACCGGCGCCGGCTTTGATGATCTGACCCGTGCGATAAAGCGCGCGGTCGGGGCAGAGACGGTCGCGGAGGGCAACGTCATTGCCCGTACGCGTCATCTTGATGCCCTTGATCGCGCAGCGGAGCACGTCGAACTTGGCCGTCGCGCCCTCGAAGTCGAGGCTGCGGGTGAAATCATGGCCGAAGAGCTGCGACAGGCACAAAACGTACTCGGTGAAATAACCGGTCGGATCACCAGCGATGATCTGCTCGGCCACATTTTCTCGAGCTTCTGTATCGGAAAATGACGGACGTGAAATGGCCAAGAGCGAGCGCCTTGTCGAGATCGAAACAAAGCTGGCGTTTATCGAAGACGTCATGCGTGATATCGACGTGCGAATGGTGGAACATCAAAAGCACCTTGAGCGTCTCGAGATCTGGTGTCAGACGCTCGCCAAACGCATGCGGGATCAGGGTCAGAACGGACCATCCGGCAGTGGATACGAAGTCCCGCCGCACTACTGAACCGGTCCGGTGAGTCAGGACCAACTCAAAGTTGGGCTTGGCCAGATTGCGCCAGTGCTCCTGAACCGCGAGGCGACCTTCGCCCGCGTCTGCAACACGATTGCGGCTGCGGCCGAAGCGGGTTGCGCCGTCGTCGGCTTTGGCGAGGCACTTGTCCCGGGCTATCCGGTATGGGTTGAGCGCACAGACGGGGCCCGGTTTGACTCCCCTGTCCAGAAACGCTTCCACGCACGGTACCTCGACCAGGCCGTACAGATTGAAGCGGGTCATCTCGATGCTGTGTGCGCGCAGGCAAAAGCGGGGCAGATCGCGGTGGTTCTGGGCGTGATTGAGCGCCCGCCTGATCGCGGCGGCCACAGCGTGTATGCCAGCGCCGTTACGATCAACGCGTCCGGCGACATCGCCTCTGTACACCGCAAGTTAATGCCAACGTATGAAGAACGACTGACCTGGTCGCCCGGCGATGGCCACGGCCTGCGCGTTCATCCGTTGGGCCCGTTCACGATGGGCGCGTTGAACTGTTGGGAAAACTGGATGCCGCTGCCGCGCGCAGCACTGTACGCCCAGGGCGAAGACCTGCACTACGCGATCTGGCCCGGGGCGGTAAAGAACACGCAGGACATCACACGCTTTATTGCGCGCGAAGCACGCTCGTACGTGGTGTCGGTGTCGAGCGTGTTGCGCGGTTCGGATGTGCCAGCGGATTTCCCGGAGCGCGATGCGGTAGTGGAGGGCGAAGACGCGTTTCTGACGAACGGTGGTTCGTGCGTTTGCGGTCCCGATGGCGAATGGGTGTTGCCTCCGGTGGCCGAAAGCAACGGTCTGCTCGTGGCGGACATTGATCATCGACTGGTGCGCGAGGCGCGACAGAACTTTGATCCGGTGGGCCACTACTCGCGGCCCGATGTGACCACATTGCACGTCAACCGTGCACGTCAATCCACGGCGCAATTCAGCGACGATTAACCCAACGACGTCAGGCTGGATGCATGGCAAGAAACTGGTCGACCATCCGATCGCTGTGGTCGCGTCGCTCGTCCGGCGACATGGGTCCGCGCAGATTGAGCAGGCGCTCCATAACGTGCACGTGCTCAAGCAATGAAAAGAACATCTCGGCGGCGCGCGCGGACTCGTGGAACCGCGAGCCCCCCTCCGGGTGCTGCTCGAGGAACCGCGCGAGGGCGCGTCGCGTGGCTTTGGGACCGGCGTCGAAAAACGTCTGCGACACTTTCGGATGCGCCACCGCCTCACTGATCAACAGGCGGTACATGCAAATGACCTGCTCGTCGTTTAACAACGCGGCGAACTGGCGGCCGAAGTGTTTCAGGGCGGCGTCGATGGGCCCGTCCATCGGCAGATGGTCAACGCGTAAACCGTGCTCGTCCATCTTGCTTTCCACGCAGGCGCGCAGCAGGGCGTCTTTGCCCCGGAAGTGCGAGTAGACGGTTTGCTTCGAGACCCCGGCGGCGGCGGCGACGGCATCCACGGAGGTGTCCTTGAATCCCTGCTGCAGAAACAGGTGAGCGGACGCTTCAAGGATGGCCTCACGTTTGGCGAGGCTCTTTGGCCGACCGGTGCGAGCAGATGCGGTGGTTGTTTTCATACTGGACAGTGCAGTTTGTTACAGATAATATCAAACCATACGGTCTAGTATACCAGCCAAGCCGCTCATGGCCAGACAACGAACGCCAGCAGGATGCGGCGACAACGGGACATATTCATGGCTATCGATTTCTTGCTTTCCCGCGCACGGCTCACCGCTGCTGCCGCGACCCTTTGCTTGTTTCCGGGCTGTTCGTCCGAGGAGACGACCACAGAGAAGCCCGCCGCTGCCCTGCCCGTCGTGACGCAGGCCGTGCGTTACAGCGACGAAATTGACCGTCAGGAGACGCTGACCGGTCGCGTCGAGGCCAATCGCGCATCTGACGTCGGCTTTGAACTGGCGGGCCAGCTTGTCAGTGTCGGGGTGGACGAAGGCGACACGGTTGCCAAGGGCGACGTGCTGGCGCGGCTGGACACCGCGCGCCTGCAAGCGCGGAAAGCCGAGATCGAAGCGGTGCTGAGACAAAGCCGTGCGCAGGCTACGCTCGCGCGCACCACGCTGTCACGTGTCCGCGAAGCGGTGTCGTTCAATGGCGTGTCCCAGCAGGAAGTGGACGAAGCCGAAAACGCCGTGAACACGGCCGAGGCCGCCATTGCCGCCTCTGAATCGAGGCTGGCCAGCGTTCGCGTCGATTTTGAAAAGTCACTGATACGCGCGCCTTATAACGCGATCATCACCGCCCGCCACGTGGACGAAGGTCAGGTCATGGCACCTGGCCAGGCGGTGCTGTCGATGCAAGAGGCCGATGCCATGTTGCTTCGCGTGGGCGTGGCCAGCGCAAAGCTCAATGAGCTTGCACCAGGTACGGTGCATACCGTCACGCTGAACGGTCGAGACATCGATGCAACCGTGTCGGCGGTGTTGCCCCAGCGCGATCCGGTCGCACGAACGGTCGATGTGCTGTTCACGCTGCCGCCGTCCGCTGCGGTCCGCGCCGGCGACCTGGGTCGGCTGTCCCTGTCGCAGTCCCAATCGTTGCGCGGCGTGTGGCTGCCGCTCGACGCGCTCGCAGAAGGGCGTCGCGGACTGTGGAATGTGTATGTGGCCGCGCCCGAGGCGCAACAGGCCTTGGGCGCGACGCATCGCGTCACGCCGCGTCCGGTGGACGTGGTGTATCAAAACGGTGAACAGGCGTTCGTGCGGGGTCCGCTCGAGGACGGTGAGCCGGTCATCGTGGGCGGACTCCAACGCATCGTGCCCGGCCAGTATGTCCGAATCGAACGTACGGTGGCTCAGCCATGAGCGCGGTGAGCGCGCCGGCGCGCGTTCTTCTGGGCAATCGATACGCGTTTGTTCTGTTTGTGCTGGTCGTGTTGATGCTCGGCTACGCGACGCTATCGTCGCTGCCGCGCATCGAAGACCCGCGCATTACCAACCGCTATCCGCGCGTGATCACGCTGGTGCCGGGCGCTTCCGCCGAGCGCGTTGAGGCGCTGGTCACCGACGTGATCGAAGATGAGCTGAAAGCGCTCTCTGAAATCAAGAAAGTGGAATCAACGTCGCGTGCCGGTATTTCAATCGTGGCGATTGAATTACAGGACAGCATTACGCGCGAAACGAACGAGACTGTCTTTTCGAAAATACGCGATCGTCTGGATGATGCGGCGTCGCGTTTTCCCGCCGGCGCCGCCCCGCCTGTGTTTAACGACAAAAGCAGCGCCGTTGCGTTCAGCCTGATCGTATCGATCAACTGGGATCGTCAGGACGCGGTACAGCGCGGCGTGCTCAATCGACTCGCACTCGATCTGGCCGACGATCTGCGCGACGTCACTGGCACCGATATCGTCCAGCTGTTTGGTGAGCCAAGCGAAGAGATTACGGTTTCCGTCGACCCGGATCGGCTGGCGGCGCTCAACCTCACTGTCGACGATCTGGCGCTTCGCATTGCCGCCGACGATCCCAAGCGGCCGGCGGGCGCGCTGCGCGCAAACGACCGCGATCTGTTTGTTGAGGTCGCCGGCGAACTGGATTCGGCGCAGCGCGTGGGTGCAGTGCCACTGGCCGCGGGCGCAGCCGGAACGCTGCTTCGCATCGAGGACATCGGCCGGGTTGAAAAAGGCTGGCGCGATCCGCCCTACGATCTGGCGCGGACCAACGGAAAGCCGTCGATCCTCGTGGCAGTACGCACCGAAGAAAATATTCGTGTCGACGAATGGGCAAACAATGCCCGCGCCACCGTTGAGGCTTTCCGCGAAACCATTGGTCCCGACGTCGGCGTCGATCTGGTGTTTGATCAGAGCGAATACACCGCCGCGCGCCTTGGCAGCCTCGGCAGCAATCTGCTGGCGGGCGCCGGCGTGGTCATGCTGGTGGTGTTCTTCGGAATGGGCTGGCGCGCTGCGGTTGTCGTCGGCGCGGCGCTGCCGCTCAGCGGTTCGCTCGCGGTGTTCGGTCTGTCGTTATTTGGCCAGCAGCTCCACCAAATGAGCATCTTCGGCATGATCATCGCCATCGGTCTTTTGATCGATAACGCGATCGTGATGACAGATGACATCAAACAGGGCATCGACCGCGGCGATTCGCCTGGTGACGCGGCGCGCCACGCCATCGGTCATCTGTTTACGCCGCTTCTGGCGTCGACGCTGACCACCATCCTTGGTTTCATGCCGGTCTTTTTGCTGCCGGGTGCCATGGGCGATTTCGTTGGCCCCATCGCCATCGCGGTGGTGCTGGCTCTGGTGGCGTCCTTCTTTATTTCCATGACCGCCATACCCACGCTGGCCGCTCAGTTCCTGAAGCCCGGCGATACGTCGGCCGGGTCTGCGTTCTGGCGGGATGGTGTGCGCCCGGTGAGGCTCGGGCGGTGGTATCGGCGTGCCCTCGCCACATCGGTGGACCGGCCGCTCGTGACGGTTGTGGTCTGTCTGATACTCCCGTTCGGTGGTTTCTATCTTGCGTCGACCCTGGGCAAGGCGTTCTTCCCACCCGCCGATCGCGATCAGTTCGAGATCGAAGTGTGGTTGCCGAGTTCGGCGTCAATTAAACGCACGCGCAGTCTGGTGCTCGGCATGGAATCGGTCCTGCTGGGCAAAGAAGGTGTGACCGACGTGCACTGGCTCGTCGGCGGGAGCTTTCCGACGATCTACTACAACCGGATCATGAAGCAGGACGGCAACGCGTCCTACGCGCACGCCATGGTCTACACCGACTCTGTCCGTTCGGCGAAACAGCTGACCGCATCGCTACAGTCCGAACTTGGCGCGTCGTTTCCCGACGCTCAGATTGTTGTCGCGCCGTTTGCACAGGGCCCGCCGGTGGACTCGCCGGTCGGCTTTCGGATTGAGGGCCCCGAAGCCGACACGCTGCGCGAGCTGGGTGCGCAGTTGCGCGCGATCATGCACACGCTGCCCGAGATCACGCAGACGCGCGCCAGTATCCGCGGAGGTGAACCCAAGCTTGCGCTGCGCGCGGATGATGAAGCCACACGACTGGCCGGTCTGACGCTCACCGGCGTGGCCGCGCAGCTCGAAGCCAGCCTGGAGGGTCGAGTGGGTGGAACGGTTCTCGAGGACCTGGAGTCGTTGCCGGTACGCATTCGCTACGATGAACCGGCCCGCGATTCGCTGACCGGTGTGGAGGCCACACGTCTGGTCACCCCGCGCAGCGACCGCTGGATTCCGGTCAGCGCGTTGGGTGAACTGGAACTGGTGCCGGAGTCCGGTGGCATCACGCGATACAACGGACAGCGCGTCAACAACGTGTACGGCTATCTTGCGCCCGGTGCGCTCGCGCTCTCGGTGACTGAGGCGATTTTTGAACGGCTCGACGCGTCTGATTTTTCACTACCGCCCGGATACCGACTGACGGCGGCCGGGGACTCCGAAGCTCAGAAGGATGCGTTTGGAAAGCTGCTCATTTATATGCCCATCCTGCTGATGTTGATGGTGACCACGTTGATCCTGTCGTTCCGGTCCGTGGCGCTGGCGGGTGTCATCGGTGCTGTTGCGATTTTGTCTGTGGGCCTTGGCATGCTCGCTCTGTGGATGGGACAGTACGCGCTCGGTTTCAACGCCATCATCGGCAGCGCAGGTCTGATTGGCGTGGCCATCAACGGCACGATCGTGGTGATCGCTGCGCTGCGTGCTGATGAAGAAGCCACACAGGGCAAACGGGACGCCATTGTGCGCGAGACCGTGGGCGCCACACGGCACATTGTTTCGACTACGCTGACGACATTGGGCGGGTTCATGCCGCTTCTGCTGTTTACAGGTGGCGATTTCTGGCCGCCACTGGCTATCGTGATCGCCGGCGGTGTGGGGTTTTCAATTACGCTGTCGCTGTTCTTCACACCGGCGATGTACCGGCTCCTGACGCGACGACTGTCGTTTTCCGTTACCGGGGCGGTGAGCGCATGAGCGAGCGACACGCAACAAAGAACGGTCTGATCGTCGGAGTACTGGCGCTTTTGGCAGGCGGTTGTGCCGCCGGCCCCGATTACCGTCCGACGCAGACGTATGCGGCACTGGCCGAGTTACCCCCCGCGGATTCCCTCGCCAACTGGTGGACGCGATTCGACCAGCCAGAACTTGACGCGTTGATTGCCGCAGCGCTGACGCAGAACCGTCAGATTGAAGCCGCGCGCGCGTCGGTGCGGGAAGCCAGTGCCGGGCGTCGCGCTGCGCGTGCCGGGTTTCTGCCTGTGGCCGGTTTTGACGGGGCGTACACATGGTCCGAGCAGAGCATTAATTCCCCCGCCGGTGCGGGACCTTTGATCGGCGCCGGCATCGTGGATCGTGACATCGAGTTCTGGAACGGGACCGTATCGACCCGTTGGGATCTCAATTTGTTCGGTGGCACGCGGCGTTTGAACGAAGCGGCGCGTGCGCGGGTGCAGCAAGCGATGGCGGCCCGTGACGCGGTGGCGTTGGGGGTGGTCGGTGAAACCGTCGCGGCGTGGATTGAATTGAACGGTGCCCTCTCGCGCCGAGAGCGCCTCGCGGGCAGTATCGAGGCGTTGGATCAGACGGTGACGCTCACGCAACGCCAGTCGGAAACGGGGCTCGGCCGTCCACTCGATGCATTGCGCTCGGTGTCGCAACGTGACGCAGCGGCCGCCGGGCTGCCCACGCTCGACGCGGCGATCGATGCGGCAGCGTGGCGACTGGCGGTTTTGACAGGACAGCCACTCGAGGCGATTGCTGCGTCTCCGGATCGATTTGGTGCCAGAGGTCTCGATCACCAGCTTGCGGGCATGACAATCCCGACGGTTACGGCAGCGTATCTTCGACAGCGACCCGACGTGGCCGCGGCCGAGCGCAACCTGGCGGCGGCGGTCGCGGATGTGGGCGTCAGCGAAGCCGCATTCTGGCCGCAGGTCTGGATCGGTGCCTCCGTGGGCGTGGAAAGCGCGTCGGTTGGCAATCTGTTGGAAGGCGACAGTCGAGCACTGGGCCTGGCGCCCCGCTTCTCCATTCCGTTATTTCAGGGCGGCCGACTGAAGGCCGGGCGCGATGCGGCGCTGGCGCGCGCCGACATCGCGTATCAGGATCTCGAGAACACCCTGGTGTCGGCGTACGCGGAAGCGCGGTCAGTGGCGCGGCGGGTTGAGCGCGGACAGGCTTCGCTGGCGAAACTGACCACGGCCGTTGACGCCGCGCGCGAGGCCGAGACGATCGCGCAACGTCGCTTCGAACTCGGTTTGGGCTCGTTTCTGGCCTTGCTGGACGCACAGCGCGAGCGCCTGCGTCTGGAAGACCAGCAGATCGTCCAAGCGACGCAGGTGCAGTTGTACATCGGGCGGCTTTTCACCAGCCTTGGCGGTGACGCCCCGTCGCTGTTGCCCGCACAAAAAGAGCTGGCGTCCTCGGCGCGCGCTACTATGGAGTAGCAGCAGGTCAGTCAGCGCAGGGGGGACAATGGCCAAAGCCAATAACAAGACGGTGCCGACCAAGGCCAGCGTATCGGCGTTCCTGTCCTCTGTTGAGGATGCCAACAAGCGACGCGATGTGAAGAAAATTATGGCGATCATGCGCCGGATCACCGGCAAACGCGCCACCATGTGGGGTCCCAGTCTGATCGGGTTTGGCCAGTACGACTACAAGTACGCCAGCGGACGCGAGGGTTCATTCTGCATAACGGGTGTGTCACCGCGTGCCCAGAACGTGTCCATCTACATCATGGACGGTTTTACAAAATACGCGGCGCTGTTAAAGCGGCTGGGCAAGCACAAGACGGGACGCGCCTGTCTTTACATCAAGCGTCTGGACGATGTGGATGAAGGCGTCCTTGAGACGCTGATTGAACGGTCGGTGCGCACGATGCAAAAGACCCATACCACGCGATAAGGCCGGCGACCGCCGCCGCGAAACCGACCCCGGCATAATAGATCGATCACACTGCGGCGGCGGCCACCGTCTCAACGCATTTCCATGCGTCGCGTAGGATAGCGGCCGGACCGCATCTGACTTTAATCCCTACCCCGCGCGATCTGCGGTCGCGGCGTCGGTAAATTCGGCCGACCACCGGTTTTGCAGACTCTGCAAAGCCGGTTTCAGATCTTCGATCGACATCGGTTTGGCGAACAGGAAGCCCTGGGCGTCCTCGCAGCCCATGTCCCGCAGGGCCGCGATTTGTTCGCTTTTCTCCACGCCCTGCGCGATCACCCGCATATCGAGGCTTTTACCAACGCTCAGCAGGCTGCCGACAAACGCGTTCATACGCTCGTCGTCCGGGATCGACGAAATCATGTCCTGCGCGAGTTTGAGATTGTCGATCGACAAATAGCGCAGGTCATTCAGGCAGGTGTGGCCGGCGCCGAAGTTGTCCAGACTGATGTGCACGCCGTCACGCTGTATTCGGGTCATCCGGTCCTGCAGTGTGAACAGCGACCCGTGCAGGCGCGGCTGGATCGCCCGTTCGGAGAGGTCGAGTTCCAGACTGTGCCCCGTAATTCGATGACGGCGCAGCGCTTTGACCAGTTCGTTCTGGAACACTTCCTTGGCAAACAGATCGCCGGCCACATTGACGGCCACCCGGATGTCCATGCTCTGAAGTTCGGCGGCGGCCTCACAAGCCTTGTCGAGCGCCCACAGTCCGATGGACTCCATCAGCCCGCTGTCGGACGCAATCGACATGAATGCGTTTGGCGTGAGCAGGCGGCCGTCTTCGCCGTGGAGACGCAGCAACGCTTCGACCGCGTTAACGCGGCCGTTGGACAACTGTAGACGCGGCTGGAAATGAAGAACCAGTGCGTCGGCATGGATGGCGTCACGAATACGTGACTCGAGGTCGATCCGTCTTTGTGCTTCAACCCGTGCGGTGGGATCGGAAATAAATGAGTGATTGCGACCAAGCCGGCGTGCGTGGGCCATGGCGCTGGTCGCAAGACCGACCAGCTCGGCGCTCTGATCGGCGTCATTGGGGTACGCACTGCCCCCGATGCTGCATTCGATGTCCACTTCGCGTGTGTCGGTTTCGAACGGGACCATCAGCACTCGTCGCATGCGGTCGATTGCGTTTACCAGCTCCTCGGCCCGAGGTAGCGGCTGGCTGACCACCAGACAGCGTGAGTCGAGCCGACCGATCACGCCGCGTCCGCGGACGCCTGCGGTCAGTCGGGCGGCGAGCTTGCGGAACAGCTGGTCGAGTTCAGCGTAGTCACAAACGGTGGCCAGATCGTCGTAGTTACTGAACTCCACCACCATGACGCCCACGGCGTAGCCGGTGTCGCGGGCGCGTTCGATTTCTTCCTGCAGACTGGTATTGAACGAGATCGCGTTCGGCAAACCGGTCGCGCTGTCGTGGTCGTGCAGTTCCTGCAATGACGCCTCGGTTTCGCGCAGGCGCTGGCGCAGCGCCTGGCGTGTGCGGAACCGATCCAGACGCAACACACTTTCGATGTGCGCGCGCGCCAGAATCGGGTCATCACGAAACGGAATCACCCCATCCGCATCCACGGCGCACGCGGCCAGCGTTTCGGCGTTGTCGTGGCGTGTGGCCAGCAGGATGGGTACATCCGGATTGGCTTCGCTGCGCCGCAGCCGCTCGCACACTTCGGCGGCGGTTTCCTCGCCGACGATTTCATCCACCAGAACAAGGTCGACATCGTTGTGCAGCAAAATCGTCAGGGCTTCTTCCACGCCGCTGGCCGTGATCACCGCCTGATCGGACGTGAATTCAATCAACGGGTGGTCGGCACCGCCGGTGGCGTCGCACACCACAAGAATGGTGTGATCGGTGGGTTGATTCATGTCCATGGGCAAAACGCTTCGCTTGGTCCGACGGCTCGTCAGGTGGGTTCTTTGCTGGCACCGCCAAAGCGGCCAACCAGAATATTGCTTACGGTCTTGCCATGCGTGTTCGTGCCTGTCCGCACGGATGGCAGGGCAACCTCTTCAAGTGTGCGTACGGCATTTCGACCCGATTCCTTGGCTTCATAGAGCGCTTGGTCGGCGCGCTGGAGCAGCGTCTCAACCGGTTCACCACGGTTGTAGGTGGCGACCCCGGCGGAGAGTGTCACGGTCAAGGCGTCGGCGAAAGCGCGATCGCCCACCACCGAGCGCAGGCGCTCCGCACACTGCAGTGCGCCTTGGGCTTCGGTGTGCGGCAACAGGACCACGAACTCCTCGCCACCGTAGCGAGCCAGTTCGCCGCGCTGTATCGGCTCAAGCAAGTCCATGCTGCGCAGTGCCATGCGAATCCGCTCGCTGAACTCAACCAGTACCCGGTCGCCCTGCAGGTGGCCGAATTCGTCGTTAATGTGCTTGAAGTGATCGATGTCGAGAATGATGATGCTGAACGTCTGGTTGCCGCGTTTGCAGCGAGACACTTCCTTGCGCAGCGCGTCCATGATGTAGCGGCGGTTGAAGGCCTGCGTCAGGTCGTCGCGGGTCGACAGCAGTTGAATATCGTTGAACGCTTTCTTGAGGTCGCGGTTTCGGCGCGACAACTTCTGGCGCAATGACGATACGTAGCCGCAAAACCCCACCATCCACACCAGCGCGCCAGCGAGTGCGAGTACGCGGCGCGTCTCGTCCACCGCGTCGAAGCGTGTGGGTATGAACTTGTAGTCGATAAAGACCACGCTACCGTACAGCACCAGGCTGTAGCCGGCGACGACGGACAGCAGCACGGGACTGAGCGCCAGCATCGCGAACATCACAGCCATGATGTAGCCATAGATGAACAGATCGCGGAGATCAGCGGCACCGAAAATCGCGAATGTGTGCCACGTGACAGCGACCAGAATCTGCTGGAAGGCCAGCGATGGATCGCTGCGGTATTCGGTGTTGCCGAAGCGAAGTTGCCAGAAGAAATAAGATTGCGTCACCACCGCGCACAGGATCACGGGCAGGAAATCGCCGCCCGACAGCATGGCCGGCTCGATCGATGTGAACAGCGTATACAGACCGATGGACAGCACGTAGCTGGTCATGCCGATGTAGAAACGCTTCAGGCGCAGCAGGCGTTTCGGCTGATCTTTGGGGAGGAACAGTGACAACGTGCGTCTGTCCGTGACCGCAGGTTGCCGGAGTCTGTCATAGTGATCTGGCCCGTCGCGGGCCACTTGACGTAACTAGTCTGGCACGTTTCGTAACTGTGGACGGCGTCACTCGCTGATGGTGCGAACGAACGATTCCTCGAGGTCGTCTGTTCCGGTTTGCGCACGAATGTCGTTGGGCGTGCCGGCCGCCACCACGCGCCCGCCGTTCACAATGACGATTCGGTCACACAATGCGGCCACCTCTTGCATGATGTGGCTGGAGAATACGACGCACTTACCGGCGTCGCGGAGCTGCTCGATGATGCCGCGCAGATTACGCGTGCTCATCACGTCCAGGCCGTTGGTCGGCTCGTCCAGAATGATGTTGTCGGGCGCGTGTACGAGGCAGCGCGCCAACGCCACCTTGGTGCGTTGGCCCTGACTGAAACCCTTGGTTCGCCGATCGAGGATATCGCCCATCTCGAGAAACCCGGCCAGCTCGTCGATACGCTCGTCGATGCGGGCCTCGTCCATACCGCACAGGCGACCGAAGTAGCGCACATTTTCGCGCGTAGTCAGATTGGGATAGACGCCGGGATTATGTGCAAACACGCCGAGCCGACTGCGACCTTCGGCGGGCGAGCTCGTCACATCGATGCCGTCGACCAGCGCCGTCCCGCGGTCGGGCGCGAGCACCGTGTAGAGCATGCGAAGCGTCGTGGATTTCCCCGCACCGTTTGGCCCGAGCAGTCCGGTGATCTGGCCGTCGGCGGCGGTAAAGGTGACATCGTGTACCGCCTGCACGTCGCCAAAAGATTTAGCGAGACCGCGAGCTTCAATCATGGTTCGGGCCCTGCAAAGCTGGTGAAAAACGGGCTGGCGATCTGCTGCTCAACGCACGATGTGTCGAGGGCGTCGAGATCCCGGTCACGAACAAACTGGCCCATCAGCATCGGGAAACACCCCACGGCGGCCTGACCGTGACCCTGACCCGGACCGAGGATGTGTCGGGCGCGCCCCAGATAGTCGACCACGCGCTCGCCATATTCGGGCGGCGTGATGGGGTCCGCCTCGCCGGACAGCACCAGAACGGGCACGTCCGATTCAAACGGTGTTTTGAAATCATCGTCCATACGCCCCTGCGGCCAAAGATCACAGGCGGCGCTCAGCGCATCGACGACCGGCGTGCCGAGATAGGTCTGTGCCAGGGCCTCTCGATCGATGGCGCCAAAAAACGGCGCGTCCTCGGCGCACACCACGGCGTTGTGCATCCCGAAGGCCATCGAATCGGCGAGAACCTGGCTGACCGTGAGCGCCTGCGCGGCGAGCGGGACATAGTTGCCGTTGCTCGCTTCATGAATCATCAACGGCAGCAGCGCGACGGTCTGCGGTGCGTAGGACAGCAGACGAATGGCTCCTGCAACCTCCAACTGTCCGACGGTGAGGGTCGTCGGTGCGGCGGTGACTGGGTGGTTGAGTGTGACCGTGACGGGTTGTTCGCGCAGCTGATCGATCAGCGCTTCGAAGCGGCGTTCGATGTCCGGAAACGCCGCGTTGCACGCATCATTGTCTGCGCACCGGGCCAGCGCACGCCCGACCGCACGCTGGGCGAGGGGTGCGATGTCCGGCCCCAGCGCTTCATCCACCGGGACCACGCCGTCAAGAATGACGCTGTGGGTCTGGTCCGGATAGCGGCGCAGATAGTGCTGCGCAACACGCGTACCGTAGGAAATGCCGTAGACACTGAGTTGCTCGTAGCCGAGTGCGGCCCGCACGGCATCAAGATCGCGCACGGCCACGGACGTGGTGAAAAAGCGCGGATCGGCCGGCAGCCCGTTCAGACAGTCGCGGGCTGCGTCGCGCATGTCGTCCTCATTCCAGCCGCCCTGAAGGTTCTCGTCGGGCGCGGGGCAGCCGAGTCGCATCGATCCGCCCGTGCCGCGCTGATCCACCAGAATCACATCGTGGGACTCGCGCATGCGGCGAAAGGCCGGACCGTAGCTCGCATAGAACTCAATTGATGCCTGCCCGGGGCCACCGGCGATGGCCGTTACGGCCACCGGCGATTCACTGCGCCGCAGGGCGGGCACGCGCGCAATGGCGAGGTCGATGGTGTCCCCGTCCGGCTGGTTGTAATCCAGCGGTACGGTCAATGAGCCGCATTCGGCACGGATGGCGCTGACACCGCGAAGGCCCGCGAGGCGGCACGGGGTCAGCGAGACGGCCTCCTCGGCGAATGCCGTCGGCGCGCCGACGGGTGTGAGAAGTGCAAAGAGGGTGATGGCAAAGAGGCGTCTTAGCGCGGCACGACGCGGCCGAAGAGGTGTCATGGCGGCACCCTACCGCACATTAAACCGGACACAAAATGACCAATTGGCCAAGTTCGTTATAATTGCCGGCTTGCCGCGGTCCGGTGCCCGGATCGCTCAACCGGAGTTTTTATGCTGTCCACACGTCAATTTGACGTGATCGTCGTCGGTGGCGGTCACGCCGGCACCGAGGCTGCGCGCGCCTCGGCGCGCACGGGTGCGCGCACGCTTCTTTTGACCCACAGCGTCGATACGTTGGGC
>JBCCMA010000061.1:0-19841 GCA_039026595.1 Pseudomonadota bacterium | reverse complement strand
AGGACGCCGAGTACTTCGAGATCATCGAAATCGACATGAACGAGATCAAGGAGCCGCTGCTGGCGTGCCCCAACGACCCGGATGACGTCAAGCCGCTGTCCGAGGTCGCCGGCGTGGATGTCGACGAGGTCTTCATCGGCTCGTGCATGACCAACATCGGTCACTTCCGCGCGGCGGGCAAGCTGTTCGACAAGATGGGTAAGCCCACGCCCACGCGCACGTGGATCGTACCGCCCACCAAGATGGACGCGGCTCAGCTCACCGCAGAGGGCTATTACGCCATCTTCGGCAAGGCGGGTGCGCGCACCGAAATGCCCGGCTGTTCGCTGTGCATGGGCAACCAGGCGCGTGTGGCCAACGGGGCCACTGTTCTGTCCACGTCCACGCGCAACTTCCCCAACCGGCTTGGTACGGGCGCGTTTGTCTACCTGTGCTCGGCCGAGCTGGCCGCCATCGGCGCAGTCATGGGCAAGATCCCGACGGTTGAGGAGTACATGGAGGTGGCGAAAGACCTCGACACCATGTCGGATGAGATCTACCGCTATCTGAACTTTGACGAGTTGCCGGAGTACACCAAGCCGGCCAGCAGCATCAAGATCAACGACAAGTTCGACGTCGTTGTTCTTCAGCAGGTGTCATAACGATTGACCGGGCGGCCTGCATTCCGCGGTCGTCCGGATTACTATCTCTCCATAGAACGAGAAAGACCGGCGCAAAGTCGGCCAAAATCGAGAGGGATAGCGCAATGGCTCGTGCCGCGGGAGCGTACATTGCATTTCTGGCCTGTCTCGCCCTTGCCGGCGAGCCGGCGGCGTATGCCGAGTTCGGACTCTCCTCACGCCCCGCGAATACCCACTGCGTGACCGCACCCCGTCCAGTCGCCCAGCGCGCGTTGGACGTCGAGCGCATGGAGATCGGTTCGATTCCCGACATCATGTTCATGGATCAACATGAACAGTCTCGCTGGTTTTTCCTAACGCGTATCGGCGAGGTTTTTCTCGATAGCGACATCACAGCCCCCGGAAACGATGGTGTCGTCCTCGATCTCACCGACCGCGTGATCACAACCTTCGACGGCAATCCTGCTGAGTTCGGCGCATTGGGGCTGGCGACAGACCCCAACTTCGCCGCCAGTGGGTTTCTCTACGTTTACTATGTGATGGACAACGCCGGGCCGGTTGCGCGTCTCTCGCGTTTCTACTCCGACGATCGCACGACATTTGATATCGCCACCGAGGAGGTGCTGATCGAGCTGGCACTGGTCACAGGGATCCACGTCGGATCCACGGTGTCCTTTGGACCGGACGGCTATCTTTACCTCGGCACGGGCGATGGCGGCGTGTTTGAGGCCGGCGGCCCGGATCTGGCTCAAGACGTCACAAGTCTGATGGGCAAGATGCTTCGCCTGCACGTGACCGATGCTCCCGGCTACCAGATCCCACCAGATAACCCTTTCGCAGACGGTGTCGGCGGAGCGCCTGAGGTCTTCGCGTGGGGGCTGCGCAATCCTTTCCGCTGGAATTTCGACAGCGAAACGGGCGATCTGTGGCTCGGCGATATGGGCAGCTCGCAATTCGAAGAGATCAACATCATCGTGAAATCCGGCAACTACGGATGGTCCATCCGGGAAGGGGCGGCCTGCCGCGAATCTGAACCTTGCGACGCAACCGGCCTGATCGATCCCGTCCACGCCTACCCCCATGCAGACGGCCTCAACGCTGTAAACGCCGGCACCGTGTATCGCGGAAGCGCACTTGAGGGCTATGAGGGGGCGTTTTTCTTCAGCGATATTTACAACGATGTGCGGACGCTCACGCTCTCGGACGCAGGCGACTACGTCTCTCGCTCCGCGCTCGATATTTCGTTTTTATGCGTCACGACGACGGACAATGGGCCGGGTACAGCTACGAGTGGAACGACGAAGGGACCGAGGCGTTTTTGCTGGAGGACGCAAAAGACGAGACGGTGGGAGGTCAGGTCTGGCATTACCCCAGCCGGAATGAGTGTCTCCAATGCCACACGCAAGTAGCCGGTGTATCGCTCGGACTCGAAACCGCGCAATTGAACGGAGACTTTACCTACCCTGTCAGCGGGATCACATCCAATCAGATCGAGACTCTGGCGGCGATCGAGATGTTCAGTTCAACCCCGGAAGCTGTGGAACACCTGCCTGTTCTTTACGGGCTGGACGATGATACGGCCGCGCCAGTACGAGCCCGCTCCTATTTGCACACCAATTGCTCGATGTGTCATCGCAATGGCGGGCCGGGCGGGGGGGGCGGTGCAGCTTCTCTACAGCACATCGGACAACGATCTCGGCATCATCGACGTGCACCCCACCGTCGGAGACCTTGGCGTCGCGGAAGCGCGGCTGATCGCCCCGGGCGATCCGGCGCGCTCGATCGTTTCGCTGCGCATGCATACGCTCGGTCCCGAACGCATGCCGCCACTGGGCAGCACGGTGGTCGACATGCAGGCGGTGGAAACGCTCGACGACTGGATCGTGTCGTTGGCCATAGACACCGATGGTGACGGCATTCGTGACGGCATTGACAACTGCGTCGCGCTCGCCAATGGTCCCGCGCTTCCCGACGACGGCGGCAACGTCCAACTCGACTCCGATAACGACGGCTATGGCAATCGCTGCGATCCGGATGTATCGAACGATGGCGTCGTCAATGTGTTGGACCTCGGGCTGTTCCGCGATGGGTTTTTCGGTTCGGACCCCACCCTCGATTTCAACGGGGACGGCGCGGTCAACATTGTCGACCTCGGCATCATGAAGGCCTTTTTCTTCGGCGCCCCGGGACCCAGCGGGCTACACGCGCCATAATGCGACGCCAACCAGACGACCCCGAGGAAATGCCATGAACCCCGAGCAGCACACACCGCTTTTCCCGCCCGTTGATTGCTACCAGAACGGCTTCCTCGAAGTAGGCCACGGCCACGAGCTGTACTTTGAACAGTCAGGCAACCCGGACGGGCAGCCGGTTGTCGTTCTGCACGGCGGCCCGGGCGGGGGCAGCAGCCCCGAGATGCGCCAATTCTTCGACCCGTCAATTTACCAGATCGTCATTTTTGACCAGCGCGGGGCGGGGCAAAGCCGGCCGCATGCGAGCCTTGAACACAATACGACGCAGGACATGATCAACGACATCGAACGCCTGCGCGCGCATCTCGACATAGAGCGCTGGCAAGTCTTTGGGGGTTCCTGGGGCAGCACTCTGGCGCTGGCCTATGGTCAAGCGCACCCTGAACGCACCACCGCCCTGGTGTTGCGTGGCATTTTCATGCTGCGGCCGAAGGAACTGCACTGGTTTTATCAGCACGGTGCCAGTGAGATTTTTCCGGACGCCTGGCAACACTATCTGGCGCCCATCCCGGAAGACGAACGCGGCGATCTGCTGCGCGCCTATCACTGTCGCCTCACGCACGAGGACGAATCCATCCGGCTGGAGGCGGCCCGCGCCTGGAGTGTTTGGGAAGGATCGACCAGTTATCTTTTCCCCAATGAAACCGCACAGGCTGAATTCGGAGAAGCGCACAGGGCGCTGGCGATGGCGCGCATCGAGTGCCACTACTTCCTGAACGGTGGCTTCATGGAAGACGAACAGCTGTTGCGCAACGTCGACCGCATTCGCCACATCCCCGCGGTCATTGTGCAGGGCCGATACGACGTGGTGTGCCCGGCCGCGTCCGCCTACGAGCTTAGTCGCGAATGGCCGGAGGCCGATCTGATCATCGTGCCGGACTCGGGGCATTCTGCGTTTGAGCCCGGCATCGCCTCCGAGCTGGTCAATGCGACCAACCGGTTCGCCGTGCGGTAGGGAGTGACGATCGCTCTGCTTTGCGTAAAGCGAGCAGTTCTGGATCAGGCGAGAACGATTCGATTGTTCAGCCGCTCAACGCGCCTCGGTATGGCGATATTCACAGCGTCGCTGCCACCGATCTCAGCAAGCCAGCGATCCACGGACGCGCGGGCGTCGGAATCGATCGTCGCTTCATAGGCATCGATGACACGCTGCAGCTTCCAGACGTGGAAGCTCTGCATGACCCGCGTGCCCTCTACGCCGTTAACGGAAAAGGCCGTCTGGCCCAGTGCGCGGGGCAACTCCTCACCCTTTGGCCGGCCCTCAGCCCAATCGGCCAACGCCGCAACCGTATTGGTCAGCACCGGCCAGAAATCCCGCAAGGCACCCTGCAGGAGCACCTTGAGCGGTTCCGGTATCGCATCATCGGAGCACCACTGACCGCCCGTTGCCGGGGGGCGATTCATCCGCTCGACCCATGCCGCAACGTGGGGCGCACGCCGGCGCATGATTTTGCCCGAGCCCGGATCGCGAAAAATATGGGCGTAAAGCGGGCCCATGAGTGCGCAGTCCGCGACACTGGGTGCCTCGCCAAGCAGATACGGCTGGCCCGAGAGCACACGCTCCAGCTCAGCCAGAACGTGCTCTTCAAACCACGCCTCAATGGACGGGATGGTCGCATCCGTGATGCCCAGGAGCGGAACGAAGCCGCGAAATTTCGCGCCGAGGCGCTTGCCGATAAACGAGCGGATGAAGGCGGGCGCGCGCGGTGCCGCCAACGATCCAAACTCCTGATACACGAACGGAAAATTATCGTGATTCCAGCGATAGTGCATCGCCGCGATCAGGAGCCACTCGTCCGCGTAAAGTTCGAACAGTCGGCAAAACAGATGTTGCTTTGGTGTCGCGGGCAGCAATCTGGGCGATGGGTGACGCGCCTCAAGCGCGTCGATAATCGCTGCGGTGTCCTGAAGACAGACGCCCTCGGGCGTTTCGAGAACCGGAATAAAACGGACACCGGTTTTGGGGATAATCACGCGCCGGAACATGGATGCGGTCGACAGCACCTCATCGAAGGTGAGCCCCTTGTTGACCAGATAGGCGCGCAGCTTCCCGCTGTACAGAGAGAAGTGCGCACCGTACATCGTGTACTTGGATTTAATCGGACTCTCCAGTGTGGTGTGCACCGAACAAGTCGAATGCACCTGTCAGCACCTGATCGATCCGGCCAGTGCGCCAGCCATAGACGCCATCACGGACCAACGGCGACGGCTCATAGCGGTAGCGGCGGACAATGCGCGTCTCTCTTTGCACTGTGTCATCAAGCGACCCGTCGCCGTCTACCACATTGACGCGCACACGGACGCGTTCGAATCGACCGCCCTTGGCCGGCACTTCAAGCACGTGCACGCCGGCTTCAGACGCAAGCAGCCCGTAACTCCCAAACCCTTCGATACGCCAAACGATCGGGTAACGCGAAGATACGCCCGCCTCGCGCGCAATGCGCATGCCGCGAGCGCGCCCCCAGCTACGGTACATATCACCGATGGCGCCCAGAAAGTCGGCCGCCCCCTCACGGCGCCGATCCTCGGTGACCAGCCGCGCACCGATCAGCGCATCGGTGGGCCGTTTGTCATCGAGATCCTTCAGACCTTCACCCAAGACATAGAGACGCCCGGCCAGACTAACGACGAGCGTGCGGTCCGACCCGGACCGCGACATGCGAGGCACAAGCCGCGACAGGTTGGCGTGCGCCGCTTCGATCCGATCGATTAACTCAACGCGGTCGAGCACGCGCCTGCGATCCGTCCGCGTCCAGAAGTCGAGGGCCGACATCATTTCAAACAGCGACTGTTTTTCTTCGCGCCAGTGCACGCCGTCGATGCGTTCAGACAACGCCCTGAACCGCGATTCAATCAGAGCGTGTTCATCACGAATCACCGACGACGACAGCATGATGGCAGGGAGTGTGGTCTCGCTTGCCACGGCCTCGGCAAGCGGACGCTCGTCCTCCGCGGCGTCAGGGTCCACGAAACGTACGTCGAGCGTATCGCCGTCGCTTCGAACAAACAGAAATTGCTCACCCTCGGGCGCCCGGTTTTGCACCATCGTCAAAGACAGCGGTGCGAGCAAATGACGCTCGATGGCGCGCCGCAAAGGCCGCGCCCCCAAATCCGGCGTGAATCCCTCGCTGAGCAGGAACTCGATCGCCGAGTCTTCCCATTCAACGACCCACTCGCGATTACGCAGACCCCGGCGCTCCAGCGCGGCCTCAAGTTCCTTGCGCAGGATCTTCCGCATCACACCTCGACTGAGCGGATTGAAGACGACGAGCCGGTCCAGCCTGTTGATGAACTCGCGACGGAACGTCCGCGTCACCATACGCTCGACATCGGCCGCGACGAACCCACCGCCCGCGTTGGTGAAGCCCATACCCGCCTCAGCTGCAATGGTCGCCCCAAGATTGGACGTCAAGAGCACAATGGCATGCCGAAAATCCGCGGACTCACCCCGCGTATCGGTGAGACGCCCGTCGTCAAACACCTGCAGGAACAAGTCCCACACGTTGGGATGCGCCTTCTCGAACTCGTCGAGTAAAACCACCGTGAACGGTTGCTCGCGAATCCGCGACACAAGCGAACCGCCGGTGCGCCGCTCGGTATCGTGCGAAATGAGACGCCAGGACGAGTCGCCGCTCTGATATTCGCTCATATCCAGACGAATCATCTGCTCTTTCGAGCCAAACAGGACCTCGGCAAGGGTCTTGGCTATCTCGGTCTTGCCCGTGCCCGTGGGCCCGGCAAAAAGAAACACGCCGTTGGGTCGACCCGGATCCGACAGCCCGGCCTTGATCATCGCAACGCATTCGACAAGGCAATCGACCGCCTCATCCTGACCGATCACCCGCGAACGAAACGCCTCGCGCAAGTCATCCACTTCAAGCGTCTGTTCATCGTCCAGAATGCTCTTGGGCAAGCCGGACACGTCGCTTAAGGCCGCGAGCACCTGTTCCCTCCCCGTGACCTCACCGTCGGCCTTGTCGATGGCCTGATCAAGCAGCGTGAGCACGCTGCCCGGAAGACACTTGTGACTCAAAAACTGCTGCGCCAGCTTGAGCACTTCGTCGACGGTGCCATCCGGGTCGGCGTTCCCGTCGCTCTGTGAGCGTTCGTCGAGCAGGCGGCGAGCGAGCGTACGCGCCTCCTCTTCCGGGGACGGACGCATAACAAGCAGCAGCACTGCGTTCGACAGAGTGGGATAGCGCACCTGAATGGCTTGCAGCGCCGAGGGAGTCGACTCACTCAAGAGCACGATCCTGCCGCCTTCAATGTCTGGCCAGAGCTGGTCAAGAACGGAATCGGGGTTGCCTTTGGTTCGGCCGACCGAATCAAGCTCCGCCATGCGGTCCACGAGCATGACCACCTTCTTGTGCACCGTCGCGTTTTCGGCCAGCCGTCTTAGTTGACCCTCAATCTCACCCACGTAGGACTGATCGGCGATTAACCGTTTCCCGGACGTGTGAAAAACGCGCCAATCGTGCTCGAGTAGCCAACCTGTCATTTTGCGAACAAGCGCTGACTTGCCAACGCCCGACGGCCCCACCACGATCACCGATCGCGACCGCGGCTTGCGTCGTTCATCAACAAATTGCTTGAACAAGCGGTCAATTTCCGCGCTCGGGTAGACCGCCTCGCTGACATCCGAAGGCGCCATGAAGCGACCGATGTGCTTCAGGAAAGACTCGTCGATCAATCGGCTCCGGGCACGTTGATACGTCGCCCACACCGCGGTGTGGGCCGACTTGGGCAACGCCGTCAGTAGATCGTCCACACACTCCCGATCTTCCTCGTCCCGCTGAGCCAGTTCGGGCAGAAACGTGATCTCACGTCCGGACTGAACATGAAATTCCACTGCGTCGGCCAGCGCTTCGACCAGATAGACGGCGCTGTCCCAACGATATGTGGCCTGCGCCATAACCGCCCCCACGTAGGACGTTTGCGAGTGCTTGTGCAGATAACGCAGCACGAAGTAAAGCGCGAAGGTCCCCGTACGCGGTATCGACTTCATGACAGCGCGTTCGTGTGCCACGGCCCCATCGCGCTCCGTTAATGCCAGTAGGCCAATCACGCGCAGGGCCCAGTTGGCGCCCACGGCGTAATTCACAGTCTGCTCCGCGGTAAAGTCAGGCCCGGCCAGGAACGCCACGGCGGCCTGCAGCTCGGGGTGCGCCAACGCGTCCGACGGGTGTGCCATAGCCTCCAGGTCGCCGCCAAGATCGTCAGCCATCGCCGCCAGCCGCGCAGTGGGCGGTTTGGCTGACCCGGATGCGTCGGAGTTGGTATCAACGAGAGTGTCGTCAGAGGCGGGCGCACGCAGGATCAGTCCGACAAGCAGACCGCCCGCCAGCAAAATCAGAATCATCACCCAAACCGCACTCGCGTCCACGCCCGTGCACCGCCCGTCGAATTAAGGTCGGAAGTCTAGCAGCGACGCCGCCGCCACGTTTTAGTGCTGTCCATGCGTTTACATGTCCCAAGTGAGGCGCTTTAATCAGGCGATGAAAATCATACGCTGGATCGTCATTGCTGCCTGCCTCTGGACATCGCCGACTGCGCTGGCGAACAAGGAAATCGGCATCGCGGTGGTCACCGACGGGCCCGCGTATCAATTGCGCGAAGTGGAAGCCGAGTTCCGCGAGGAGCTGATCGCCCTGATCGGTAATGAGTTTGATCTGCGTTTTCGGAATCTGGTGGCCGACTGGTCCGTGGCAAGCGTTGACAACGCCATGAACGATGCCTTCTCAGATCCAAGCGTGGACCTCGTGCTCGTGCTCGGCTTCGCCGCTAATCAACTCAGCGTATCGCGCGATGCGTTTCCCAAGCCGACGTTTCTACCGCTTGTGTTTAATCCAGATCTGCTGAATGCCCCTACGGCACAAACCGGGTCTGGCAAGCGGAACCTCAACTATCTGGCGGACCGCGTTCCCTTTGTCGACGACCTTGCGTCTTTTCAGGAGGTCGTGCCTTTCGCAAGCGCCGTCATACTGACCGACAGCGTCATCATCGAATCCATCCCGACCGCGCCGGCGTTTGTGCGCTCGCGTGCGGAGAACGTCGATTTCCGCTTTGTCGGGCACGACGGCGTCAATCACGATTTGCTGAACGCCATCCCGGATGGCACCGAAGCGGTCCTGCTCGGGGGGCTGCCCCGTCTGCCGCGGGACGCCTTCGACGCGTTGCTGACCGGTCTGGCTGAGCGGCAGTTGCCGAGTTTCAGTCTGGTCAGCGAAGCAGAAGTGGTGCGCGGGGCTCTGGCGTCGGATACGGTTCAAACCGACTACCAGCGCCTTGCCCGCCGCAATGCTCTGAACATGCAAGCTGTCCTTCTGGGCGAGCGCACCGAGGACCAGCCGGTCTTCTACGACGGCAAGCGCCAACTCACCATCAATATGGAGACAGCGCGCGCGATCGACCTGTCGCCGCGATTCGCGATTCTTGGGGAAGCCGAACTCATCAACCCGGAACCGGCCTCGGAAGGTCCAAGCCTCGATCTTGCCACTGCCGCGCGCATGGCAATCAATGAGAATCTCGATCTGGCTGCTGCGCGCTTTGATGTCACCGTCGGCGAGCAGAACGTGGCAACCGCGCGGGCCAATCTGCTGCCGCAGATCACTGTGGGTGCGAGCACGACGCAACGTCGAGCCAATGCGCAGGCCCGCATGCCGATTTCTCAGGAACGGTCAACGGCGGCAGCGCTCACACTCAACCAACTTATCTACTCTGAATCGGCACGCGCCGGTTATCAGCAGGAGCAGTCCCTTCAAACGGGGCGGGTCGCCGGATTGGATACGGTCCGGCTCGATCAAGTGCTGAACACAACAACCGCCTATTTGCAGGCGATTCGCGCCGGGAATCAGCTCCGGATACAGCGAGATAATCTGTCGCTCACCAAGCGCAATCTCGACCTGGCAACCAACCGGGCAAAAGCGGGCTCGGCCAGCAATGCCGACGTCTTTCGCTGGGAGGCGAACCTCGCCTCTGCCCGTTCGGCCGTTCTCAACGCGATTGCCGCACAACGTCAGGCTTTTGATGCGCTCAATCGCCTGCTGAACCGCCCGATCGGACCCACCATGCGTCTTGAGGCACCCAACAAGGACACCCCGTTTACCATGTCCGCAGAGGACTTCGATGCGCTGATCAATAACCCGCGTCGATTCGGCTGGTTCGCTGATTTCGCGGTGAGCAATGGTCTGGAGCAAGCCCCGGAACTGGCGCAACTTCGAGCCCAGCTGTCCGCACTCGAGCGCGACGTACTGGCGCGCAAGCGGGCGTACTACGCGCCCGACGTCAACGTGCAGGCGCAATACACAGACAACATCGACGCGTCTGGCCTTGGCGCCGGCACAGATCTGGACCAGCTGAACGACTGGAGCGTCTCGGTCAACGCGAGCTGGCCGCTTTGGGACTCCGGGACGCGGCGCGCCGCCCTGTCCCGGTCGCGTCAGCAGGCCCAGCAAGTACGTACGCAAATTGACGCTACGGCACAGCGTATCGAGCAGAACATCCGGGCCGCGCTGTATTCTGCACAGGCGAGCTATGTGAACATTGAGCTGTCCGAGCGCGGCGCTGACGCGTCGCGCAAGAACCTCGCGCTTGTATCGGACGCCTATCGTCAGGGCACGGTCACGGTTATCCAGTTGCTCGATGCCCAGAACCAGAGTCTTCAGGCAGACCTGGCGGCCAACAACGCCGTGCAGGATTTTCTGATCGACATCATGAATCTGCAGCGCGCGGTCAGCAGTTTCGATTTCCTTCTCGCACCCGAGGAGCAGGCAGAGCGGACGCGCGCCATCCTGAGCTATATCGAAGAACGCGAAGCGCTGCGTAACGCGCCGGGAGAACGACCGTGACGAGAGTTAACCACCTGCTGCCAATGGTCGCCCCTGTGCTGCTGTTCGGCTGTGGGCAGACCACCACCGACACCGGCGATGTCCCGCTGCGCCCCGTCCGCACAGCCGTGGTGTCGAGTGCCGGCGGCCAACGCGAACGCGCCTTCACCGGTCTGTCGCAATCAACACAAGAATCCCGCATGAGCTTTCGGGTCGGGGGCACCGTTATCGAGCTTCCGGTGCAGGTTGGCGATGATTTGAAGAAGGGTGATCTGATCGCCCGATTGAATCCGTCAACCTACGAGCTGACGGTTCAGCAGTCCGATGCCGCTCTGGCGCAAGCGCTCGCGAATCAGCGCAACGCGGATGCCAGCTACAGCCGGACCAAAGAGCTGTATGAAAACAACAACGCATCGCGCAATGAACTGGATGGCGCGCGCGCCAGTGCCGAATCGGCGCGGGCGCAGGTGCGTTCGGCGCGAAAGTCGCTTGAAATCGCCCAGCTCAATCGGTCCTACACCCGCCTTGAGGCGGCGGCAGACTGCACCATCGCCCAGCTGGATGTGGACCTGAACGAAAACGTCAACGCCGGCACACCGGTCGCGCGTGTCAACTGCGGCAGCGACATCGAGGTGCGTGTTGGCGTACCTGAAGGCCTGATCACGGATTTGAAACGCGGCATGGATGCGTCCATTCGCTTCAATGCTGTCCGCGACCGCCAATTTGCGGGCACCGTCACCGAGATCGGTACCGCACCGGAGAGCGGCGCGGCCACCTTCCCGGTCGTCGTGTCCCTGAACGACACCGATCCGGCCGTACGCCCGGGAATGGCCGCCGAAGTGGCTCTGGCGTTTGAGCGCTCAAGTGATGGCTCTATTTTGGTTATACCCGCCGCTGCGGTGATCAATGATGAACGCGGAACGTTCGTCTTTGTCGCCAAACCAACGGACGCCCGCGAAGCCACAATCCAGCGCCGGGCGGTGCGCATCGGCGAACTGACGGCCGACGGCATTCAGGTGCTCGACGGACTCAGTCCAGGTGATCATGTCGTCACCGCCGGCACGACGGTCATCCGCGAAAACCAGACCGTGCTCCTGCCCGAGAGTCCGGCACGGTGAACCTGACCGCGAGCGCGATTGCCAATAACCGTGTCACCAGCGTCGTGGTGGTGCTGCTGCTGATCGCTGGCGTGCTTGCGTATGTCGCCCTGCCCAAGGCGCAGGACCCGGGCTTTATTATCCGCGCCGCGGTGATTACCACCCGGCTGCCTGGAGCCAGCCCGGAGCGCGTCGAGCAGCTGGTGACCGATAAGATCGAGAAGAAAGCACAGGAAATGCCCGAAGTGGACACCATTACGTCCACGACCCGCACGGGCATCTCGATTGTCACCGTGAACTTCAAAGAAAGTTACAAGGTGATGCGACCGATCTTCGATGATCTCCGGCGCAAAATTGACGACATTGCCAGTGATTTACCTGCAGGCATTATCGGCCCCGACGTTAATGATGAATACGGCGATGTGTTTGGCAGCGTCTATGCGCTAACCGGCGACGGCTTTTCGGCCGCCGAACTCAAGGACGTGGCGGACGAGATCCGTGATCAACTTCTGAAAGAGCCCGACATTGCCAAGGTCAGCATCCACGGCGCGCAGGACGAGGTGATTTTCGTTGAGTACAACAACGCGCGACTCACAGAGCTCGGCCTGACCCCCCAATCGCTTTCGAGCGTGCTAGGCAGCGTGAATATCCTGTCCTCGGGCGGGGACCTGATCAGCGGTCGCGAGCGCATCGTCCTTGAGCCCACGGGCAACATCGAATCTGTATCCGCGTTGCAACGGACGGTGATTCAGGTGCCCGGCGGCGAGGTTGTGTATCTGGGCGACATCGTCGATATCTCCCGTGGTTACAAGGACCCTCCGGAAAGCCTGACCTACG
The DNA here is from genome assembly GCA_039026595.1 of Pseudomonadota bacterium. Classification (GTDB taxonomy): domain Bacteria; phylum Pseudomonadota; class Gammaproteobacteria; order Steroidobacterales; family JBCCMA01; genus JBCCMA01. Next base: position 7,209 of record JBCCMA010000061.1, on the reverse strand, counting down.
TCAACGGACAGCCGGCTCTGGCCATTGCTATTTCACTGCGTGACGGCGGCGACATCTTGAAACTTGGCGAGCGTCTCGACGCGTTGATGCCGGAAATACAGGCGCGCTACCCGTGGGGCATCGAGATCGAGAAGATTTGGTTTCAGGCCGATCTTGTCACCCAGAGTGTGTCGAACTTTGCATCCAACCTCCTGCAGGCGATCGGCATTGTTGTGATCGTGATGGTCGGCTTCCTGGGGCTACGCACCGGACTGGTCGTCGCAACGCTGATACCCAGCACCATGATCATTACGTTTTTCGTGATGCAGCTGTTCGGCATCACGGTCAACCAGATCTCGCTGGCCGCGCTGATCATCGCCCTTGGGCTGCTCGTCGACAACGCGATCGTGATGGTCGAATCGGTTCTGGTGAAGCGTGAAAACGGCATGGGTGCCGTACAGGCGGCGGTGGAGTCGGGCAATGAAATGAAAATGCCGTTGCTGATTTCGTCGCTCACGACCGGCGCCGCCTTTATGCCCATCGGTCTGGCCGAAAGCGCGGTCGGGGAATACACCGCAGACATATTCTACGTCGTTACGATCGCGCTGCTTCTGTCGTGGTTGCTCGCCATGACACTGGTGCCGATGCTGACCACCGTCCTTTTGAAAGTGGATACCGGGCAGACGTCCGAGGGCGGCGAGAACGAGAAATGGGGCTACCGCATGTATCGCAAAATACTCGTTGCGGTCCTGCGTCAGCGCCTCTTGTTTGGGCTGGGAGTCGTCGGCGCATTCGCGAGTGCCATCTGGGCGATGGGATTCGTCACCGCCCAATTCATCGCGCCGTCGGAAGACCCGGTGTTCACCGGCAAACTTGAGCTCCCGCTCGGCACCTCCATTGAAACCAGCCAGAGTGTGATAACCGATCTCAACGCGTTTATCCGCGAGGATCTCTACACCAACTCGGACGGTCAGCTGCTCGACAATTGGCTGGTGTTCATTGGCGAAGGTGGACCGCGATTCACGCTGGCCCTGGACCCGCCGGAGCGAAATCCGGCCAATTCATTCCTGATCGGTAACGCGCTCCGCGGGCAGGACGTGCCCGCCGCCATCACACGCATTCAGGACTACCTCTACGCAAAGCACCCGGACATGAGCAATCAGCTCTCACGATTGGAAAATGGTCCCCCTGTCGGCTATCCGATCCAGATTCGAATTTCAGGCCCGGAGGTGGATGGGCTGTACCGCATCGCCAGCCGTGTGACCGATCAGTTGTACAGCTATCCGGGCGTCCTGGCGGTCAAGAACACATGGGGACTGCAGACGAAGAAATTAATCGTTGACGTGGATCAGGAACGCGCACTGCGTGCCGGCGTCACCAGCAACGACGTGGCCTACTCGCTGCGCGCGGGCTTAAGCGGCATTGACCTCACGCAATACCGGGAAGGCGACCAGCTGATCCCGATCACGCTTCGGTCGGTCGCATCCGATCGCCAGGACATTACCAAGCTGGACGGCCTCAGCATTTACTCGCCAAGTACGCAGAGACCCGTGCCGCTCAAACAAGTGGCCGATATTCGGCTTACGTTCGAACCCGGCATCATCGAACGCCGCGACCGCGAGCGCACGCTTACCCTAAAAGGCCAACTGAAAGCAGGCGTCACAGCAACCGACATCAACACGTCGCTGGCGCCGTGGCTCGCCAAAGACAGAGCCACATGGGCGGCCGGGTACACCTATGAAGTCGGAGGGGAATCGGAAAGCTCGAATGACGCAAATGCCTCAATCGCCGCCAAGTTACCGTTGGCCGCGATGGCCATCATTCTGTTGCTGGTTGTGCAATTCAATTCGATACGGCGGCCGATCATTATCGTGGCGACCATCCCACTTGGTGTCATCGGCGTGACAATCGGGCTGCTTGTCGCCAAATCGACGATGGGCTTTTTCACTATCCTCGGCATCATTGCGTTGTCCGGCATCATCATCAACAACGCAATCGTGCTGATCGACCGGATCAAGATTGAGATCGACGAACTTGGCAAGCCGCCGCCCGACGCGGTGGTCGCGGCGTGCATCCAGCGTCTGCGCCCGATCATGCTGACGACGGCCACAACTGTGCTTGGCATGATGCCGCTGTGGTGGGGCGGCACCGCCATGTTTGAGCCCATGGCGGTCACCCTGATATTCGGGTTGCTGTTTGCCACACTGCTGACGCTGCTCGTGGTGCCGGTGCTCTATTCCGTGTTCTTCCGTGTTTCGTTCCGCTGACGCCGACCCCCGTGGCTGATGCCATCGCCAGACTCCGCGCCGTTGCCGGCCCCGAGGCCGTGGTGCCGGAATCCGAGCATCCCGGGTATCTCACCGAGTGGCGTGCCCGGTGGACCGGACACACGCCGCTGATCCTCGCGCCCGATTCGACCGAACGGCTCAGTGCCATCATGAGTGCGGCGTACGCGTCGGACATTGCCATGGTGCCGCAGGGTGGCAACACCGGACTTGTCGGCGGCCAGATTCCCCACGGCGAAGTACTTTTGAGCACGCGCCGGCTGACCTCTGTCCGCGCGGTGTCGACGGACGACTCGACCATGACGGTTGAAGCCGGCGTCACACTGGCTGATGCCCACAGCGCCGCGCGAGCCGTTGGCCTGTCCTTTCCGCTGTCCATCGGATCGCAGAACGACTGCCAGATCGGTGGGGTGCTTTCTGCCAATGCCGGTGGCATTCACGTCATCCGCCACGGCAACGCCCGGGATCTGTGCCTTGGTATCGAGGCCGTGCTCCCTGACGGGCGCATCTGGAACGGTCTGAACCATCTGCGCAAAAACAACGTGGGCTACGACCTGAAACACCTGTTGATCGGCGGGGAAGGCACGCTTGGCGTGATAACGGCGGCCGTGTTGAAACTGGTTCCGGCACCCGCGACGACCGAGCTGGGATTCGTTGCGCTGTCGTCCGCGCAAGGTGCCGTGGAGCTACTCCATCACGCACAGTCGCTGAGCGGCGGACTGGTCAACGCGTTCGAACTGATGAGTCGCCCCACTGTCGATCTGATCCATCGCGCGTTTCCGGATGACGCCGTTATGCTGCCGGCCGATGCGCCCTACTACGCGCTTGTTGAACTATCGTCAGGACGCCACGGGTCACTTCGCGATCTGCTTCGCGCGACCATCTCCGCCGGACAGCAATCCGGTTCGGTCACCGGTGCGATGATCTCCAAGTGCGAGGCGCACGCCAACCACGTGTGGCAAATGCGCCTGCGCGCCAGCGCCGCGATGAAGACTGAACCGGTGTTCTGTCTGAAGTGTGATTTATCGGTGCCCGCATCGCGGCTTGCCGAGTTTCTCGATCAAGCTGATGTGGCCGTACGCCGCGCAGCCGAGGGCGCCCGACCCATCGCGTTCGGACACGTGGGTGATGGCAACGTGCATTACGATGTGCTCGGGCCAACAGACATGGCACGGAACGAATGGACCGCGCTAACCGATAACCTGCAGCACACGCTGCATGACATCGCCGTCGCGCTCGGAGGCTCGATCTCGGCTGAGCACGGCATCGGTGTCGCAAAGCGTGATGAGTTGCAGGAGCGCAAAGACCCCACAGAGATGGCGATGATGGTCGCGATCAAAAATGCGCTCGATCCCAAGGGACTTATGAACCCGAGCAAACTGCTCAACCGGAGCTGACACGATGTTTCCCATCCGAGACGAAAATCCGCAAATCCGGGTGCCGATCGTCACGTACACCCTGCTCGGACTGAACATTGCCGCCTGGGTTCTGCTGCAAGGCATGGGCTCATCGCCGGGACTGCCCGAGTCAATCTGCCGGTTCGGCCTGATCCCCGCTGACCTGCTCGGCACACTCGACATCGAGCGGGCCGCCGACGGACTGGTCTGTCGCATCGACGGTCAGCCCAACTGGGCCACGGTCGTCACCTCCATGTTTATGCACGGCGGCTGGATGCACCTGATTGGCAACATGTGGTTCCTGTGGATTTTCGGCGATAACGTAGAAGACGCCATGGGACCGGGACGATTTTTCCTGTTCTATTTGCTGAGCGGTCTGGCTGCCGCGATCCTGCAGATCGTGGCCGACACCGGCTCAGTGATTCCCATGGTGGGCGCGTCGGGCGCCATCGGCGGGGTCATGGGCGCGTACATCGTGCTGTACCCAAAGGTGCACGTGCATCTTCTGGTTATTCTGGGTTTTTTTGTGACCACCTTTACCGTGCCCGCCGTTGCCATGCTGGGGTACTGGCTGATCGTTCAGTTTCTGGGTGGCGTTTCGTCGCTGGGCGCAACGGGCGGCGGCGTTGCCTTCTGGGCGCACGTGGGTGGTTTTGTTGGCGGCGCACTTCTGGTGTTGCTGTTCAAGGACGAGCGCTTGTTGAGTCAGCACCCCTACCGCGGCTGGAAACAGAAGCGGCACGCTAACCGGCCGTGGCATCGGCTCCGGTAACCCGCGCTTCGAGGAAGGGACTGGGCATGGACATCGCGCTTGAGGGCGTCAGTAAGACCTACCTAAGCGGTCAGCAACAGCAGACGGTGCTGCGTGATGTAAGTGTGCACGTGGGCAGCGGACGATTCGTTGCCCTGCTCGGACGCAGCGGCTCGGGTAAGTCCACGCTTTTGAATCTGATGGCCGGCTTCGACGCGCCCACTGCCGGACACATCCGACTCGGTGACCTGTCGCTCGGCAAAGCGGATGACCGCGAGCGGACGTTCTTCCGGCGGCGTCACATCGGTTTTGTCTTTCAGGCCTTCAACCTGCTGCCAACGCTCACCGTGTCGGAGAACGTTCTTCTGCCATTGGACCTGCTGGACGTCCCCATCACTGACGCGCGCAGCCGGGTTGCGGCCGCGTTGGACAGCATGGGCCTGTCCGGTTACGGCGACCGCTTTCCGGAAGAATTGTCGGGCGGCGAACAACAGCGCGTTGCTCTGGCGCGCGCCCTCGTGCACCAGCCCGCCGTGGTGCTCGCCGACGAGCCCACCGGCAATCTTGACCTGGCAAACGCGCGGCAGGTGGTCGAACTGCTCAATAGCGCCTGCCGCGATGCCGGCATGACGTTGGTCATGGCCACCCACAGCCGGGAGATTAAACAGTACGCTGACGAGGTACTGGAGATGCGGGACGGCCAACTGGTGGCCGGGTGAGCCTATTGATCCAGCGCGCCACGCGCCGTTTTTATCGACGACACCCCGGACAGTTGATCCTTGCACTGAGTGGCATCGCGCTTGGCGTCGCCGTTGTCGTTGCCGTGGATCTCGCGAACAGCATCTCACTGCGCGCGTTCGAGTTGTCCAAGCGTCTGACCACCCCGCGAGCAACGCACGTTATTGAGGCCGTGACCGGTTCGCTCACCACGGACGCGTACCGACAGCTGCGTGTTGATCAGGGCATCGAGCGCGCCGCCCCTGTCCTCGAAGGTCGTGTTTCACTCGCATCGGGCACAGACGGCACCTCCGAGACCATCGCGGTTCTCGGCATCGACCCGATCGCTGAACTGACCTTCGCAAGCCAGGGTGGGCTAGCCGCTGGCACAGATGACGGACAGTCGGTTGATATAGGCCGTCTGATCTCACAGCCGGGCGCGGTTCTGGTGCCCGAAGCGCTGGCGGCCAGGCTTGGAGTGGCCGCGGGGGACAGCCTGCCGGTGAAGGCCGGCAACGAAGAAGCCACGCTGCACGTCACCGCTGTGATCGCGTTGGCGTCCGGGCGGGGTTCGGGTGCCAGTGGACCTTTCATTGTGGACATCGCTACGGCACAGGAGCTGTTCGCGGTGTACGACAAGCTGACGCGCATCGAGCTGAAGCTCACACCCGACGAGGCTGACCGTCTGGCACGCACGCTGGACCCCGGCGTTACATTGAACGAGGCGGGCAGCGGCGACGATGTCACCGATCAGATGCTCAGCGCCTTTCGCATCAACCTTACGGCACTCAGCCTGCTTGCACTGGTGGTCGGCATGCTGCTGATCTACGCCACCATGTCGTTCGCCGTGGTTCAGCGGCGGCGCACCTTCGGCACGCTCCGCGCACTGGGTGTCACCTCTGAGGAACTGACGCGCAGCGTTCTGCTCGAAGCACTGATGCTCGGTCTGCTCGCCACAGGCCTTGGCCTGCTTCTGGGCTACGCGCTGTCACGCACTCTGACCGATCTGGTGTTGACCACCATCAACGACCTGTACTTTCAGACGCAGATTTCGCCCAAAGACATTGCGGTGTTGCCGTTTGTGAAAGCCGGCGTTCTCGGCGTGGGCGCGACCGTTGTTGCGGCGCTGTTACCGGCCGTTGAAGCCGCAAAGGAACCGGCGCGCACGGCGTTGAGCCGCGTAAGTTACGAACAAACCATGCAACGTCGATTTCGCGCAGCGCCGGTCGTTGCCATGGCGGCGCTTGCGTTTGGTCTGGTCTGTCTCGCCTTGCCCGGCGACGCCCTGCTGCCTGCGTTCGCGGGCCTGTTCGGTGTTCTGGTGGCGTATGCGGTGCTGGTTCCTACGGTGACGGGCGCCGCGCTGAACATCATTCTACGCGTGGTCCAGCCCGTTGCGGGTCTGCCAGTACGCCTCGCTCTACGCGGTGCGGTCGCATCCCTGTCCCGAACGGCAATCGCCGTCACCGCGCTGACCGTGGCCGTGGCCACTGTGGTTGGCATCGGGGTGATGATCGACAGTTTCCGCGGCAGCGTCGCGCTGTGGCTGGACGAGGCGCTCATCGCCGACTGGTACCTCGTCACGCTCGACCGCACGCAGGATGGTTTCAATGCGGCCGAACGCCGGCAAATAGAAGCGCTGCCCGGCGTCGCCGGTCTGAGCCTTTCGCGGACCCTGACCTTGACCACGCCATCCGGCGACATCGCCATTCGTGCCGCAGGCGCTGGTCCGAAAGGCTATGGAGAAAAGCTCGTGGTCGGTGACCCGACCACCGCGTTCGACGCGCTGGACAGCGGCGAGGCCGCCTTGTTGTCCGAGCCCTTTGCACGGCGACGCGGCCTTACACCGGGCGACACCATTGAACTGCCCTCGCCCGCCGGACCCGCGGTGTTTCGCATTGTTGGCGTGTTCCGGGATTACCGCACGCGCGACAGTGCCGTGATGCTGCCCTATACGGTCGTCACCCGAATCTGGGGTGACATGGACCCGGTCGGTGTGGGGGTGTACGCCGAAGCAGACACGGACATGGACGCGCTGGACCGGGCACTTGGTGCGTTTACAGCACATCGCGGCGGCGCT
>JBCCMA010000060.1:0-19903 GCA_039026595.1 Pseudomonadota bacterium | reverse complement strand
TTCAGGCGGAGTCGCGCTTTGCGCGGGACGTGTGGTTGTGGACGAATACCCTGAACTGGCGCTTCTCGCCAGTTCTATCGGGGTCTTTTACGTTCGGTCTGGAGCGCGGGCTTTTCGATGACGTGTTTTTTGAGCAGCTGTTCGACGAACCGCGTGCGGACCTCGCGATCCGAGCGCGGGGCGTTCTTGATTGGCAGTTCGCCCCGAACTGGCGGCTTCAGTACGCCTTGGGGTATCGGCGCAATAGTACGGACGTGTCGGTGTTCGAATTTGATCGCGTCGAAACGTCGCTCGGTTTACAGCATTTCTGGCAATAATCCGCTGATGCGGTTTAACAGAACGCTGTGGTTCTCATGCTTGTGAGTGCGTTCACAGCACCTGATTCGATGACGTCCTAATGTAGCGCGTGGCGGCACGGCCGCCTCGCGTCCACACCACATTACGGATTCACATGCGTCGAATTGCACCGACTCTCTGCGCGCTTTTTCTGGCTGCGCTTTCCCCGCTGGCGATCGCCCAGAGCGCCGGCGAGGCCATTTTTGTTTTTGGTAAAGCCGAAGTCACTGCTTCCAATGGTGCCCGCCGAGCACTGACCAAAGGCGGGCTGCTCGATGAGGGTGACCGGGTAACGACCGGCGCAAGCGGCCGCGTGCAGATTCGTCTTGCCGACGGTGGTTTGATTGCGCTTCGTCCCGCGACAGAGTTTGTGATCGACGCATTCCACTATGGATCGGGTGAGGACAAGCGCAGCGATGACCCGTTTACGGACCGCGACAACGTCAGCTTCTTCTCTCTGGTCAAGGGCGGGTTTCGATCCTTAACCGGTGCCGTTGGCCGTGAGGACAAAAAGGCCTACCGGGTACGTACACCTGTTGCGACCATCGGCATACGCGGAACGGATTATGACGCTGTCCTGTGTGCCGGTGACTGCGCCACGCTTTCGCGCGTCGTGGGCAGCGAGCTGGACGATGGGCTCTATGTTGGCGTGAACGATGGCGGTGTGGTCGTCGCGAACAGCGCCGGGCAGATAGACTTGAATCCGAATCAGTTCGGATTTGTCGGTGGCGAGCGACGTCGACCCGTGACGTCGGATATCGCGCGGGACGTGCTTGCCCCGTCCACACAACAGCAAATGAATGAAGAAGCCGCGCTTGAGCCGGTTGCGTCGGTGTCGCCTCCGGCGGCTGAGCCGAGCCCGGACACCGGTGTTCGCGCGGAACCGACGTCAGTAAACGCACCCGCGGTTGACTTCAATGACGGCACCGGGAATGGGGGCGACACGACCGGGGCCACGGCGTTCGCAAACCTGCCCGGTGCGGGCAACGGCGTATCGGCCGCCGGGCAGGGCTTGCAAAGCCGTAGTGCGGACGGTGTGGTCGAGCAGTTCAACACCGACGGCGCGCGCTATCGGCTGACGGGCGCGCAATTTGTCAACGCAGGCCGCGATGACAATCGGGACGGCGCGACCGGACTATCCTGGGGACGCTGGTCCGGCGGTACGGTCGAGGTCACCGATGCGGCAGGGCAGTCGCAAACGCTCGATGTGGACGGCTCGATCCACGTTATCGCAAGTTCAGACACAACCCCCACGCCGAATGTGCCGCTGACCGGAACGCAGTCATTCCAGCTGATTGGAAACACCGACCCCACGGACAACCGCGGCAACGTCGGCGTGCTTGGCAATGCATCGCTTCAGGCAAATTTTGATCGGCAAAGTGTCGACGCCGACGTCAGCCTTTCTTTTGCGCAGACCAGTGAAGTCTGGAATGCACGCGCGGACGACATTGATATCAACGCAGCGGCTGCCACGTTCGGCGGTGACTTTGACCAGGTGACCATTACCGACACCGCCGGCGTGAGCGATGGGGCAGGTGACCTGTCCGGGTTTTTCACAGGCGATGACGCGGCCACGATCAATGGTGCCGGGTTTACTTACTCCCTGACTGATGGCAACGGCACGGACGTCGCCGGTTCGGCAGCCTTTCAGGGCGCTCCGGGCTCGCCGTAACGACCAACGATGTCCAACGATCCGCGACGCTTCGCCGCGATCGCCCGAGCAGCAGGCGGGCACGGCGGTGCTGTTGCCGCCGGCTTAAATCCGATCCGGTCCCTGCTCATCTGCCTGATCATTGGCACGTTGGTCGGTTGTGGCGGTGGCGGAAGCTCTGAACAGGCCGCGGCGCCACCGACCGCAACCGCGCCGCCGTCGGCGCCACCGCCGGCACCCGGCCCCAGACCCAATCAACCGCCCCAGCCGTCAGCCGATCGAGTGGTCGCGGGCCAGTCCGGCACGTTTCTGATCGACGTTCTGGCCAATGACACCGACCCGGACGGTGATGCGCTGACGCTTGCGGCGGTGGGTGCCGCGACCGTCGGCGAAGCCGTGCCGCAGGAACAGCAGGTCCGACTGATTCTGCCGGACGGGTTCACGGGGCGGGTTATGCTGTCTTACACCGTGGCGGACGGGCAGGGCGGATCAGCGCAGTCCCAAGTGCAGGTCGACGTGGGCATCTCCGACACCAGCACCAACCGGCCGCCCCGCGCGATGGATGATCTGGTTCGTACACAGCCATCGAGCGCCGTCACGGTGGACGTGCTGGCCAATGATTCTGATGACGACGGCGACGTCCTCGCACTGCTCGGTTTTTCGGCCAGCGCGAATGGGGTGGTGCGACGGGATGATAACGGCACCACGGCCACGGCGGCCGACGACCGGCTGGTCTTTGAACCTGCGCCCGGCTTCGCCGGCACTACCCGCCTGTCGTACACGGTAAGCGATGGTGGGGCGACGGCCGAGGGTCAGGTGGTCATTACCGTGCGCGCAGACGTCGTGTCGCCACCCTCGCAGGTCTGCGGTCGGGTGATGATCGGCCCCGTACGGGGCGCAACGGTCGATGTCTTCGAAATCCGCGCGAGCGGCGATGCGTTGACCACTTCGCTGGCGCAGAGCGTCACCGATGCCAACGGCCAGTGGTGTTTCGATCTGCCGTCGCAGCGGCCGGACCTGCTGGTGCGGGCTCAGGGCGGGCGATACTTCGATCCCTCGGACTCAGGCTCCAGTACAGGCTTGCGCGATGTGGATATGACGGGCGCCGTGCTCGAGAGCGTCCTTTTTTCGGACGCCACCACCACCGCCATTACGCCACTTTCCACCGCGCTGGTCCGCCGCATGCGACGCAACAGCTTCGGGACCGACTTCGACGCGGTGTCCACGCGTGTGCGTGCGCAGACCGCAACGGCGTTTGGCACCGACGTGATGGCGACCGATGCGGTCAATCCTCTGGACCCCGGCGATGGCACGATGTCCGAGCGTCAGCTTGCCATGACGATTGGCGGCGTGGCGAGCGGGCTCAATCGCGTCGCCGCCGCCGTGGGGGACACCGCGCCCTCATCCACGACGCTGGATGCCGCTGTCAATGACCTTGCGGATTGCGATCTGGACGGGCGCCGATATGGCGAGGCGCTGGCGTTGCCGGACGGGCGCGCGCTTCCCACCGGCTTGTCACTGAACCTCGAAATCCTGCGTTTCCGAAATAACCTCGCGGCTGTGTATGCGAGCACACCGCTGGTCACGGTGTCGGTTGCCGCGTGCCAGCCGGATGTGGCGTTGCCGGATTTGCTGCCGCCGCAGTTTGTTTCCTTGCCGGGTGATCTGGTCCTGCCGGACCCATCCAACGTGGGTGTGTCGGCCAGCGACCCGCGCCTGCAAGCGTTTTTTGCGCAAGCGATTGCGACGGATAACCGCCCGGGCGATCCGGTCTTAACCCCGCGATTGGCGGGCGACCGTCCGTTACCCGACCGCTTCCTTGCAGGGAGCGTCAATCGACTTGTCTTTGTGGCGCAAGACGCCGCGGGTAATCGGACCGTCTCGAATGTGGTTGAGGTGCGAATCTCGTCTGCGCAGGCGCCAACGGCAAACGAAGATGCGCTGGCGACACCTGAGGACATTGCTGTCACCGCGCGCGTGCTCGACAACGACTCTGGAAACGGGACCGCGCTTGATGTGTCCAGTGTTCGCGTTGAGCAGGTGTCCGGGCCGGTTGTGGTACAGGTCGACAATGCGGTTGGTACGCTGGTGGTCACGCCACTGCCTGACGCCTTTGGGCAAGCTCGGGTCAACTACAGCGTGGCCAACGTCAACGGCGTACGCAGCGCAGTGGCGACACTCGACTTGGTCATTGTCGCCCGCAATGACGACGCGCCGATTGCGGCGGACGATAGCGCGACGCTCGCGGAAAACACGAGCGCCAGCGTCGATGTGCTCGCAAACGACCGTGACCCGGACATCGGCGGGCTCGCCGGCGCGACGGTCGAGGTGGATGTCCCGCCTCGCTACGGATCAGCGGTGGTCGACGCGGCGAGTCGGCAGATCGTCTATACACCAGGCCCCGATTTCGACGGGATCGACTCGTTGCGTTACCGCGTGCGCGACGCGAGCGGGCGACTGTCGCTGGCAGCGACCGTCACGCTGGTTGTGACGGGCATCAATCAGCCGCCCTCGCTCACGCGTTCCGGCTCCACCGTTCTGGATGAGGACGGACAGATCGACCTGATCTTTGCTGCACTGGATCCGGAGGATGATCTGGACGGCTCCGGCCTGACGGTATCCGTCGCGCCGGGACGTGGCACGTTGACCGCCGTATCGCCTTTCGTGCTGCGTTACCAACCTGCCGCGGATACCTTTGGCGCTGATGGCTTCGTCGTCACGGTGTCTGATCGCGGGGGGCTGGCCTCGTTGCCGTTGTCCGTATCGCTGACGGTAAACGCGATCAACGATCCGCCGCGGTCCGTACCAGACAGCGCGGTAACCGTCGAGCGGGTGCCCGTCCTGATCGATGTGCTCGACAATGATCTTGATGTGGACGACACCATTGACCCTCAATCTCTCGTCATCGTGGACGCACCGGCGGGCGGCACGGCGACCGTCACCGCAGACGGTTGGTTGCAGTACACGTCCATAGACCAGTTCAACGGTACGGACGTGTTTCGCTATCGGGTCTCCGATGAAAGCGGCGGCGCCAGCGCCGCCACGACGGTGACGGTGGATGTGCAATTTGTTGATGATCCGCCCACCGCAACGGGCGATCGGCTGCGTGTTCTGAGCGGCGGCGTCGGTACGGTGTCACTGCTTGCCAATGATCGTGATCCTGAGGGCGCGCTCGATCCGGCAAGCCTGAACGTCGTGTCAGCCCCTGCACTCAGCTACGCCATCGATCCGCAAACCGGTGTCTTGACGGTGGATGCGACCGTTCTGGCGCCGCAACGCGATGCGCTGATCTACACCGTGCGCGACCAGAGCGGCCAGCTCTCGACGCCGACCCGGGTGGATATTGCCGTATGGCCGTCGTCCGACCCCGACTTTGATGGCGTGGCCAGTGCGATCGAGGGGCGTGTGGGTGACGACCCTGCGATGGCGAGCACACGGGTCGTACATGTCGATATGGCGTCGTCAGCAGCATCACCTGATGGCGCGAGTTGGGCGACCGCCTATGCCACGCTTTCGTCAGCGATGGCCGGCGGTGTCTTTAACGGTTCGGATACCGAGTTGACCTATGTCCTGTTCGGGAACAACACGACGTCCCCACCATCCGAAACGCTTGCACTACGTCTGGATGGTGTCTGCAGAAATCTGGTCATCATCGGGAGCGTTGCGGATCTTGAACCCCAGCCTCAGCGGGTGGCAGGACGCTGGCAGACACGTTTGCAACCGGTCGGCGGGCAGCGTCCGCTTGAGATTACCGGTTGCCCGAACATCCACCTGTTCGGTCTGGAACTGTCGGACGGGACCGGGCAGAGCCGTGGTGGCGGCGCGTTGATTTCGTCGTCTGTTGTCACGCTGCACGATCTGGATTTCATCAACAACACGGCTGAACAGGCCGGTGGCGCATTGGCTCTGGAACCCGGTGTGGGCGGACTGCCAACGCGCGTGGTCGTCGAAGACGGTCTTTTTCAGAACAACCTTGTGGTGGCACCCCCTGGGGTGGACGGGCGAGGCGGGGCCATCGACGCGGCGCCCGGCACGCAGCTTGAACTTAATCGCACCCGATTCTGGCGGAATGAAGTGAGTCAGACGGCGGCGGCCGGCGATACCGGTGGTGGCGGGGCCGTGTTCGTCGAAGACGCCACTGTTTTGGCCGATGACGCTGTCTTTGCAGGGAACCGCAGTGACACCGCGGGTGGCGCGATCGCCATCCGCGGCAACGCAAGCGCGGTTGCGATGCGCGGCCTTGTGGTCACCGGAAATCAGGCGGCGGGACGCGGTGGTGGTGCGCTGCTCGAAGACACACTATCGACCGTGCGTATCGCCAACGCCCTTGTCACGGGCAATGTGGCGTCGACCGGCGGGGGAATTTACGCTGACTCGGCGCAGGACACCGTGCTGTCAAATCTGACCCTCGCGTTCAACCTCGCGCTGGACGGTGGCGCGATCTGGACGCGCGGCGAAAGCGCGCGTTTCGAGGACAACGTGCTCACGGACAATGTGGCCGGCAATCCCACCCCGAGCGTGGGCGGGACCGCTGCAGACATGCTGCGTTTCACGGCGGCCAATACCGTGGTCGACGTCGCGTGGGCAGGCTTCGGTGGCACCAACAACGTGGAGGCGGACCCGCTTTTCACGGTGGGTTACTACCTTGACCACAGCGTCGCGAGTCGCTCGCCGGCTATCGACCACAGTGTCACATTCCAAAGCGATGATTCGGACATCATGCTGGACGACCGATTTACCGATGCGGCTGCGGCCGCACCCGACGTCGGGGCGCTCGATGCGGGCTACCACTACCGCGAAGGCGCGGGCGTCAGCGCCAGTCTGTTCAACCTGGAGTTGGTGGAAGCCGATCCCGCGGGCCAGTTCCACGTGCTCGCTTTCGAACCGCGCGCAGGGGAGCAGCCGGTCGGGCCTGGTCGGCGTATTTTTGCCGCCGGCGCGGGCGGTGGCGCGAGCGTACGCGCGTCGCGCTACACCAACTCGCTGGCCGACCCGATTGGCAACGGGGGGTCGACGCTGGCGGTGGATCGAGGTGACGGGTTCTATGAAGTCACGGTCTCCGCCCCGGTGAATAGCGAGTTTTTCATCGATCTGTGGATTGATACGCAGACCGGTCCAGCGCTGGTGCGATACTCCGTGACCATCGATACAACATAAACGGGCGTCGCGTCGCGGCGGCCGATATCTATGGTGTCACCGCGACCTCATCCACTGCGCACGCTCCTGATTCTGTGTTCACTCTCTGTGCTTTCCGCGTGCGGGGACGGGCTGGGCGCGGACGATGCGCCTGTGTCTACTGATCGCACACCGCCTGACAGTAGTATCCTGCCGCCGGCGAGCACGGGAGTGATAACCGGCCGCTCGACCAAGGGCCCCATTTCCAGGGCGGTGATCGAGTTGTTCCGGATTGACGCTCGCGGTCGGCCTGAAGGGGAGCCGGTCGCCACAGCCCTGAGTGGCCCTGACGGCCGGTGGCAGGCGACGGTACCGTTGGATCACAACGGCTTGCTGGTGCGCTCGCGCGGCGGCGAATTTGCCGATGAGTCCGACCCCGATCCTGATGCACCGCGGCGCATTCAACTCAACGGTGACGACACGTTACTGTCGTTTCTCCCGAGCGGTGCGCGCACGACATCCGTCACACTGTTGAGTGACGCGCTGGTGCGCAAGGCCCAACTCGAGACCGAAAGTCAGAACTTCGATGCCCGTCTTGCAAGCGGCCGCGACCGGCTGGCGGGTCAACTGGGATTCGACCCGTTAACCACGGTCGCGGCTGATCCGCGTGACCCCGTGGGCACAACCGATGAGCGACGCTTTGCCTTGGTCGCCGGCGGGCTGGCGTACGCTCTGAACGCGCTGTCCATCAACCAGGGACAAGCTGTTGCGGACTTCCACACAATCGAATTGCTTCTGGGTGATCTTCTTGACTGCCGGATTGACGGCCTCGGGCTTGGTGGTCAGACACTTTTTGACGCTGAGGCGACAGGTGGTCGTACCTTGGATGAGGAGATCTTGCGGTTCAGAAACAACCACGCGGCGTTGTACGGCGCCACGCCTGTACCGCGTCTGGGGGGCGACGGTTGCCCACCGGTTGGTGCGGCAGTCGACACGGTTCCGCCGGTCTTTACCGCGCGCGCCGGTCCTCTGACGCTGCCTGCGACCAGCGCGTCGGGCGCGCTGTCCGATGTGCCCGCTGTCGAGGCGGCGCTGGCGGCGTTTGTTGTGCAAGACAATCGCGACGATCGCGTGCGTGTAGAAGCCGACCTTCCTCGCGAGCTTGCGCTGGGCGATACGCAGATTGACCTCACCGCGACGGACGCGTTTGGCAATGCGGTGACCGAACGGTGGGTGATCACAGTCGCCGACCAAAGCCCGCCAACGCTCGATGCGCCGCCGCCGCTCAGGGTCAACGCGACCGGCCCGCTTACGCCGATCAATATTGGACAGGCCAGCGCGAGCGACAACGTGACGACGGCGGTCACCATCACCAACGACGCACCGACGGTCGGGTTTCCGGTCGGTGACACGACCGTGACGTGGCGTGCCCTCGACGGCGCTGGGCTGGTCAGCGAGGCCGTGCAGTTGATTACCGTCGTCGGTGCGCCGCCGGAGGTCGGTCCGAATCCGGTGCTGCCGCCACTGCCGGTCGGATTGAATGTGGACGTCGATTTCGGCCTGTTTCTGATAGATCCGTTTGACGCGGACCTGACATTCCAGCTTTCGGGACTAGGGGCCGGTTCCGGGCTGCGCTTTGATCCGGCGACCGGGACGTTGACCGGCACACCGTCAAGCGCCGATCGCGACGCCAGCCCGCTTGAACTGGTACTGATTGCCGACAACGGTCAGTTCAGCAGTCGAATCGAGTTGACGTTGATCATTGCGCCAAGGATGCCGGGCTTCGTACCGTTGGACGGCGCCTTGCCCCCCGATCCAACCGGGTTGCCCGCCCAGACGCCGCCTGTTCCCCCGGTCGTGCCGCCGCAAAGTGATCGGGACGGCGACGGACTGGCTGACCGGGAGGAGGTGCCGCTTGGCACCAACCCATTCCTCGCGGACACGGACGGGGACGGGGTGGATGACGGCACAGAAGTGGCGGTTGGAAGCGATCCGCACCGGCGCTCCCCTAACGTGTTTTTTGTTGCGCAGTCGGGTGATAACAACGCGGACGGTCGGCGCTGGCAGCGCGCGCTACGTGATCTTGACGGGTTGGCGCGGCTTCGTGAGCAGGCTTTACCGGGAATGCCGATCTTCATCCTGCTCGAGCCCGGCGAGCGAGCTTACGGCGGAAGCGTGCCCAATCTGGCGCAATGCTCGCGAGTGGTCGTGGTCGGCGCCCAGTCAGACCATCAAGCCGGACGCGTCTCGAATGCGGTTGCGTGGCTCGATGCAAGCGCGACCCTCACGCCGTCGGAGTGCGACACCTGGCAGTGGCGCCGCGTGCGCGTACGCCCGGCGGCGCCGGGTCAGAGGTAGAGACGCTGCAGTTCTGTGGCGCGAGACGCTCGGTTCCACGCCGTATCAAAGAACTCGAGGAGGCGTAGCGATCCGGCCGCGTCGCGCAGGTCGGCGGTGCCGTCGTAGCGTGTCGCCAGCGCCCTGTGCATCATGCCGCGCTGGTCTGACACTAAAAACGCGTCAGGACGTTTCTGGTCTCGAAACTCGACAACCCGTATTTCCATGAACGTGGAGAAACGGCGCGCGAGTTCGATCAGTCGATGGCCCTCGCACACGCACCGAACGGGCGATTTGATCAGGACCCGCACGCGGGCAAATTTGTGCGTGAGGATGAGGTTCTTCGCCAGCTCCGCGAACTCCGGCGTGCCGTACAGCCAGGGCTCCAGATCGTCCGAGAAAATACTGATGGCGCGGCGTGCCGTACGCGCCACTTCCATCGTGGCCTGTCTCGCGTCCTCGCGGGTATCAAACTCGAAACGGGTGGGCATATCCCTGCGCCCGAGTGTGTCGGCGCGTCGGCCCGGTCGGGTGAGATCGCGCAACAGTGGATTCTGGTAGGTCAGGGACATGGTGGCCTTCTTGTTTGCAGTGGATCGGCATGTCTTTGTGTGTTGGCCCGCGTGTATTCGCTGCCCGATCCATTGGCTGGCCGCTCTCCGTGGCGAGGTGCGAAGGATACGGTGACAGCGCCGTCAATTTTTGTGAAGCAGGTCTCAAAAGCACGTCCGGATGTCATAACTCATGGGCCAGGTTTGTCGGTCGTGCCGCCGGACGAGTCGCCCAACTCAAGGACCATCCGTTGGTGTGCGATGCCGGCTTCATCAAACCGGGGGCCCTCGGCCACGAAACCGGCGCGTTCGTAAAAAGTCAGCGCATGGCACTGTGCGTTCAGGACCACGCGCGCCTGGCCGCGTGCCCGCGCAACGGAGACAAGATGGGTGAGTATGGCGGCGCCCGCCTGCTGGCCGCGCGCGGCCGCCAACACCGCCATGCGACCGATCTTGCCCGCCGGCGTCAGTCGTCCGGTTCCGACCATGTCGCCGTCGATAAACGCCAGCGCGTGGTCGCAGTCCACATCCTCTCCGTCCCACTCGAGATCGACCGGTACGTTTTGCCCAACCACAAAGACCTCATGGCGGATACGGCGCAGGGCATCCCGGTCTTGGTCCCAGTCGGCCGCGCGGACGCGGACCGCCGATTTGTCCTTTTGAACGGTCACGTTGTCTTCTCCCAAACGATGCCCTCGGCAAGCAGTTCCCTCGCCAGTTTGCAGGCGTTCTGCGCGAGCGACGCGTCCACACGCCGGTGTGTGCAAAGCGTTGCGGCCAGTGCGACATCGGCGTCGGACGACAGCGCAAACCGCACGCCATTGGCATACAACCAGCGTCTGTCAAAGTGGGCCAGACGCACAGTCGGATTGCACAGGAGTGGGTGAGCAGGCCGCCATCCATTTTCAATATCTTCGCCCGCGTCGTCGTCCCACTCGATGGGTTCGGTGACCAGTTCACCGAGCGCGTGCGCCAGCGCTTCCTCGTCATCAAACAGGTCTTTGAGTTGATCGGCCAGTCGCCGGAGCGTCGGCTTGTCGATGGCGTGTATGTCCTGACTCGCCCGGCGACCGGCATCACCGAGCAGGGGATCGTCCGGTAACTCGGCAAGAACGAGCGAAGCTATGTCCTGCAGGCGCGGCGCGCGAAAGCCGATGGAGTACGTCACGCAGTGGCCGCGCGCCACGCCGTGGTGCGGGACATCAGGAGGCAGGTACAGCACGTCGCCGGGTTGGGCGAGATGCTCGGTCTCCGGTTGAAACGGGTGAACCAGTCGGAGCGACGCGTGCTCCGGATCGGGCACGCCGGCGTGACGTTTGCCCACCTGCCAGTGGCGCTGGCCCTCAATCTGAATGAGGAACACGTCGTAGCGATCCACGTGCGGACCCACGGAGCCCCCATCCACGGCAACGCTCATCATGATGTCGTCGAGCCGCCAGCGCGGCAGAAAAGGGAGGGTGTCGAGGAATCCCCGCACGGCGGGCACGTGCGTATCGAGGTGGCGGATCAGCACGGTCCACGGTGGTGTCGGATCCGGGTCAGAGCCGTCATTCGGAAACGGGCCGTCCGTCACGGAGAAGCCCGCATCGCGTGCCGTCAGGATGCGGCGGCTTTCAACCTGCTCGTCGGCGGCGAGTGCCCGCCAGTCGGGCGCCGGAGGCGGGTTTGGCAGGGCGCCCGGCATAAAACAGGCAGCGCGTTGCCAGTGGTCGGTTAGAAAAACGTCTGCCGCTGGGCCATCCAGCCACGGTTTCATGGCGCCCGGCGGGTGTCGAGCGTGGCAAGGAACGTCTCGGCGAGCGCGGCGGCCTCACCGACATAGGTCTCGGGCGTCAGGGCCATAAGACGTTTACGTGTGGCGTCCGGTATGTCGAGTTTGGCGACAAAGGCCGCCAGCGTATCGGCATCCAGTTGCGTGCCGCGGGTGATGTCCTTGAGTTGTTCGTAGGCATCTTCAATTCCGTGCCGCTTCATCGCGGTCTGGATCGGTTCAGCCAGGACTTCTGTGTGCGCCGCCAGGTCGGCTTCCATCACCGCCGGGTTCGGCGCGACGCGCGCCAGTCCCTTCAGAGCGGCGCGTATCGCCACCAGAGACCAGCCCGCGCCCATCCCGATGTTGCGCAGTACGGTTGAGTCCGTGAGATCGCGCTGCCAGCGCGAGATCGGCAACTTCGACGACAGATGTCCGAGCAGGGCGTTGGCGAGCCCAAAGTTGCCTTCGGCATTCTCGAAATTGATCGGATTCACCTTGTGCGGCATCGTCGACGAGCCGACCTCGCCTGCCTTGGCTTTCTGAGCCAGATAGCCGAGCGAGATGTAGCCCCACACGTCTCGGCAAAAATCGATTCCGATCGTGTTGAAGCGGGCCAGCGTGTCGAAGCTCTGTGCCATCCAGTCGTGCGGCTCGATCTGCGTGGTCAGCGGATTGTGCTCAAGCCCCAGTGCCTCGACGAAGCGCGCACCCACCTTCGGCCAGTCGACGTCCGGATACGCCGCCAAATGGGCGTTGTAATTGCCGACCGCCCCATTGATCTTGCCGAGGACCGGCGCTTGGGCGAACGCGTCGCGCTCACGCACCAAACGCGCGATCACGTTGACAATTTCCTTACCCAGTGTCGTCGGGGATGCGCTCTGACCGTGCGTGCGCGACAGCATAGGCTGCGCGGTCGTGGCTTCGGCCAGCGCGCAGAGCGCCTCGATCAGTTCGTCCATGGCCGGCACCAGTACGTGGTCGCGCGTATCGCGCCACATCAGCGCGTAGGATAAATTGTTGATGTCCTCCGATGTGCAGGCAAAGTGCACAAACCTGGCGACATCGGGCGGGAGTTTTTCCCGCAGAAAATATTCCACCGATTTCACATCGTGGTTGGTCTTTTCCTCGATGCGCTTGATCGCCTCGGCGTCACGGGTTGTGAAGTGTTCGGCCACGCCGCGCAAAACCTCGGTCCGCGCCGGGTCGAACGCCGGGAGCTCTTCGATATCGGGCTGTTCGGCCAGATGGATCAACCACTCCACCTCGACCTTGACGCGGTAACGGATCAGGCCATATTCACTGCAGAGAGGGCGCAGGCTGTCTACGCTGCTGGCGTAGCGACCATCGAGCGGCGAGAGCGCCGTCAGGGGATCTGTGGGCATAGCAAATCGGCCGACCTGGCGGCGGTTGCGGTGTTAGGATCGCGGATCATAACGCACTCATTCCTTTGCCGGGTGCGGCTGCCGCCACCGGCTCCACAATCGTCTGTTCTGTGTGACTGATATCGCCACTCACTCCTCCGCGCCCCTGTTGCTGCCCAGCCTGCGTCGATCGCTGACCAATTACCGGCCCAGGCGCATGTCCGAGCGCGCGTTTGCCGCCATCAATGCCGACACGGCGCAGCCGGTTGACGCTGCCGTTCTGATCGCGATGGTGCCGGTGGAAGACCAACTCGAAGTGGTTCTGACTCGACGGGTGGACTCGCTGCGACACCATGCCGGTCAGGTCAGTTTTCCGGGCGGGCGCATGGATCCGACGGATACGTCGCTCGACGCGGCGGCGCGGCGCGAGGCCAATGAGGAAATCGGCTTGCCGGGCGACGCCGTCGAGGTGCTTGGTCATCTCGACGAGTTGCCCACGCTGACCGGTTTCCGCGTGACACCCGTGGTTGGTCTGGTCACCCGTCCCGTGGCGTGGGTGCCCAATCCAGACGAGGTCGCGCGCGTGTTTCAGGTGCCGCTCGCGTGGCTCTTTGATCCAGCTAATGTGACCGCCATGGCGCGCGAGATTCGCGGCCATCAGGTCACGCTGCATCGTTTTGAGTGGGAGCAGGAGGTCATCTGGGGCGCCACCGCCGCGATGATCATGAATCTGAAAGCCATCGTGACGGGCCCGTGAGCGACGCATCGGACGACTTTCCGGCACTCGACTCGATGCGGGAACTGCTGGAGATCATGGCGGCCCTGCGCGATCCCGCTGGCGGCTGCCCCTGGGATCTGGAGCAGGATTTCAAGAGCATCGCGCCATACACCATTGAAGAGGCGTACGAGGTGGCTGATGTCATCGAGCGTGAGGCGTGGGACGAATTGCCCCATGAACTCGGCGATCTGCTGCTTCAGGTCGTTTTTCATTCCCAGATGGCACGCGAACGCGGATGGTTTGATTTCAACGAGGTGGCGCGGTGCATCGGCGAGAAAATGCGCCGCCGACATCCGCACGTTTTCGGCGACGCAGAGGCCACCAGTGCTAAGGATGTGAAGGCCTCGTGGGAGGCGACCAAGGCGCGCGAGCGGGGTACCGACGCGAGCGTTCTCGCCGGCATTGCACAGGCGTTGCCGGCCCTTACTCGTGCGCAGAAGCTCGGCCAGCGCGCCGCCCGAACGGGTTTCGACTGGCCGGAGGCGGGCGCCGTGGTTGATAAGATCCACGAAGAGCTGGCCGAACTGGCTGAACGCGGCGAACACGACCCAGCCGGCCGGGAGGAAGAACTGGGCGACGTGCTGTTTTGCGTCGTGAACTACGCGCGCCATTTGGGCGTGGACGCCGAACGGGCGCTCCGGCGAGCCAACGCGAAGTTCGAGCGCCGCTTCGCCGAGGTCGAGCGCACGCTGCCCGATATCGTCGACCTGCCCCGCGGGGCTCGGATTGAAGCCATGGAGCAGGCATGGGCGCGCGCCAAGGCGCGTGAGCCCAAAGCGTAGGCAACACCCAACCGCGCATTCAGTCCCGATTCAGAGTTGATTCAGGTCCAATTCAGGGGGGCCTCGATACCATCGTTCGCAGAGTCGGGGCCATGCTCTGACTCTGTGTGAAACTGAATCTGGAAAAAAGGTCCAAGATCATGAAAAACCTGATCACATTTGTGGGAATCACAGGCGCGCTCTCAGTGAGTATGGCGGCTTCAGCCGATCGTTGGCACGGGCCGAAAACGGTCCGCGCGGCGGCGCCGGCGTACGTGGTGGCCACCGAACGCTATGCACGGAACCGGGCCGAATACGATTTCGCCCGTGTGGTCGATGTGCAGCCCATCGTCCGGCTGGTCACCGTTACGGTGCCCCAGCGCGCGTGCTGGGATGAAGAGGTGGTTGTGCGGCGTGAGCGTGGACGCCGCGGCAACAGCGGCTCGGTCGGATCGACCATCGCCGGTGGCTTGATTGGCGGCGTTGTAGGGCGGCAGATTGGTGGCGGCTCGGGACGCGACGCGATGACCGTGGTGGGCGCCCTCGTGGGGTCCGCGATCGGGAACAATGCGGGCCGGGATGACTCGGACCGGCGCGACGACCGCGTGGTCTATGACACCGTGCGCCGCTGTGAAACGCGCGATGAGGTGCGCGAAGAGGAGCGTATCGACGGCTATCGTGTGACATACCTTTACAATGGGAGGGAGTACACTACAAGAACCCGTAATCACCCGGGCACGCGGCTGCGAGTGCGCGTGCGCGTGTCAGTCGATCCGGCGGGCCGTTTCTAGTCGTCATCGGAGCCATGTGGAACTGTGACTTGTTTGTCGCCACGGCTGATTACTCTGGTCGCCTGTGTGCTGGTGGCCGCGACCGGATCGCCGGTCACGGCGCCGGTGGCAAAGGCGGCCACGTTTCAGGACCGGGTCAAGCTGCAGTCCCGCAGTTCACGGCGCAACGCACCGCAGGTACGCATCTCGCTCGATCAGGCGGCCAGCATGGTGCGCCAGCGCACCCGGGGTCAGGTGATCGACGCCAGCACGCGTCGCAGCGGTGATCGCGTCTTCCACCGGATCAAGGTGCTCAAGGACGGCAATGTCCGCACCTACACGGTCGATGCGAGCAGCGGTGCGATTCGGGGCTGACCTGCGCCCCGCGACCGATTACGGAGAACCGTCATGCGAGTACTGATTATCGAGGACGAGCCGTCCCTGCGGGCGTCGTTGTCTGAGTCATTATCCGGCGCCGGCTACGGTGTTGAGTCGGCCGGAGACGGCGTCGAGGGCCTGTATTTCGCCAAGGAATACCCGATTGACCTCGCCATCGTGGACCTCGGTTTGCCAAAGATGTCGGGCATGGATGTGATCCGCGAAATCCGCGCGGCCGGAAAAACCTACCCCATTCTTATCCTGACCGCGCGCGATCGCTGGCAGGACAAGGTCGAGGGACTGCAGGCGGGAGCGGATGACTATGTGGTGAAGCCATTCCGCTGGGAGGAGATCGAGGCACGTCTGAACGCGCTGTTGCGGCGCTCGGCGGGCTGGGCCGAGGCGGTGCTGCGAGCCGGTCCGATCGAACTCGATACGCTGGCCCAGGCGGTAACCGTGGACGGTGCCGAAATTGACCTCACTTCGTTCGAGTACCGCGTGCTGGAGTATCTGATGCTGCGGGCCGGGAAAGTCGTGTCGAAAACCGAACTGACCGACCGGCTGTACGACGAAAATGAGGATCGCGATAGTAATGTGATTGAAGTGTTCATCGGACGTCTGCGGCGCAAGCTTGACCCGTCGCGTGCCGTCAAACCCATCGAAACACTGCGCGGCCGAGGCTATCGGTTTGCCCTCGAGCCCACCTCCCGCTGACGGCGTGGCGACGCCGGCCGTGCGCTCCCTTAGCGCGCGGTTGCTGGTGGTTGTCAGTGTCCTGCTGACCATTTTTTTTGGTCTGACCATTATTATTCTCGAACTCGGATTCGAGCGGTCCGCCGAAAAGTCCGTCGAAGACCGACTTGGGGCGCGGGTTATCATGCTGCTCTCCAGCGCGCAAACCGAGAACGGCCGCCTTGAAATGCCGGCAACGTTGCCAGAGCCGCTCTTCGCGACGCCGGGTTCCGGCGTGATCGGACAGATCCAGGCGGGCCACGATTCGGTTGTGTGGCGCTCCGCATCCGCGGTGGGCATCGAGCTGTCGCAGCGCGCGCTGCCGTTCGTCAATCAACGCCGCTTTGATCGGGTGACCGCCAGCGACGGTGAGGAGATGTTTGCGCTCAGTCTTGCGGTGGCCTTCGACGATTTGCCGGACCGGACGGCGCCCTTCACGGTCACCGTCGCCGAGAGAACGGCACCGTACTGGGCTCAGGTCAGTCGATTCCGTCGTCAACTTCTGACCTATTTTTCCGCGCTTGCCATCCTGCTTCTCGCCGCTCAGGCCGTGGCGTTGCGCTGGGTGCTGTCGCCGCTGCGAAAGGTTGCCGACGAAATCCGTCAGATCGAGCAGGGGGATCAGCGCGCGCTGTCCCAAGGCTATCCGAGCGAGCTGGCGGGCCTCACACGCAACACCAATCGGTTGCTTGATGCCGAGCGCAAAAGACGGGCGCGCTATCGCAATACGCTGGGCAATCTCGCGCATAGCCTGAAGACACCGCTGGCGGTGCTGAGAACGGCGCTCGATGTGAAGCCCGGCCACCGTGACGATGCGCTGATGGAGCAACAAATCGATCGTATGAACGAGATTGTCAGCTACCAGCTCCAGCGCGCGGGGGCGGGCAGCGGAATCAACGTGGGTCAGGAGAAGATTGATCTTGTGTTCATCGTCGGCGATATCGTCGAGGCGTTGAACAAGGTGTACGCCGACCGCGGTGTCGCCTGCCGTATGTCGCTGCCCGACTCGCTGCGACTGCTGGGGGATCGGGGTGATGTGATGGAAATGCTCGGCAACGTCCTCGATAACGCCTACAAATGGGCACACCGCGACGTGCACGTTTCTCTGTCAACGGTGAACAGTCCCGATGGGGGGCCGGCGGGGTTCGCGTTCGTAGTGGAAGACGATGGACCTGGCATCGCGGAAGAGGCGCGCGATGCGGCACTGGCTCGCGGTGGGCGTCTGGATGAAACCGTCGCGGGTCAGGGCATTGGCCTGGCCGTGGTCCGTGAACTCGTAGACGTATCGGGCGGCGATCTGACCCTCGATCGGGCACAACTGGGCGGGCTGCGCGTCACGATTCGTATCGCACCCTGACACCGGACAGCCGGAGCCGCGTACACTACGCTCCGCTCATGGCCTCTTCTGACAACGAATTTCTGGCGCTCGACCCGGAGCAACTGCTACTGCGCGATCGACCGGCGTTGTTGCGAGCGCAGCGCCGTCCGCCCGGGGCGAAACATCACGCGGCGTTGCTGGCGCGTTTGCGCGCGTCCCGCGAACGGGCTGTGGATCGGGCGGGACTGTCGTTAGATACGACGCTTGAGCCAGATTTGCCGATTACCTCGCGCGCTGACGAGATAACAAAAGCGCTGGCGGAGCATCAGGTCGTGGTCGTGTGCGGCGCCACGGGCTCGGGCAAGACCACGCAACTTCCCAAGATGTGCCTCGCAGCGGGACGCGGCGTGTTTGGCAGCATTGCGCACACGCAACCGAGGCGATTGGCGGCGCGCGCGGTGGCCGAACGGGTCGCCAGCGAGACCGGCACGGCGCTCGGTGACGGCGTGGGATTTCAAGTCCGTTTCGACGATCAGGTCAGCGCTCGCTCGCGCGTGATCGTGATGACCGACGGGCTGTTGCTGCAGCAGCTCAAACGCGACCCGGACTTGCTTCGATATGACACGGTCATCCTCGACGAAGCGCACGAGCGGAGCCTGAACATTGATTTCCTGCTCGGTGTACTACGTCGATTGTTGGCGCGGCGACCCGAGCTGCGCTTGATCGTGACCTCGGCCACGATCGACCCGCAGCGCTTCTCACGGTATTTCGACGGGGCGCCGATCATCGAGGTCGGCGGTCGCAGTTTCCCGATCGAGATGCGCTATGCGGGAGATGACGGCGCGCCTCTGGATCGACGCGTCAGCGACGCGGTGGGGCGCCTGCTGTCGGAGAAAGGGCGCGGCGATGTGCTGGTGTTCTTGCCCGGTGAGCGCGACATCCGGGACACGGAACGGGCGTTACGCGGCGCGATCAATCAGGATGTAGACGTGTTGCCCCTGTACGCGCGATTAAGCGCTGTGCGCCAGCAATGGGTGTTCCGACCCGGTGCGAAACGTCGTGTCGTGCTGGCAACCAATGTCGCCGAGACCTCGCTTACGGTGCCACGGATTCGCTGTGTTGTGGACAGTGGCCTGGCCCGCATCGGTCGTTACTCGCACCGGAGCAAGATGCAGCGCCTGCCCGTGGAGCCGGTGTCCATCGCGAGTCTCGACCAGCGCGCCGGCCGCTGTGGTCGACTCGGACCCGGAATCTGTGTGCGTCTGTTTGAAGAATCGAGCCTTGAGGAGCGTGAGCCGTTTGAGGCGCCGCAGATTCAACGCAGCAATCTCGCCGGCGTGATCCTGCAAATGGCCAGCCTTGGCCTGGGCCGAATCGAGTTGTTCGCGTTCATGGACCCGCCTGACGAGCGCCTGGTGCGCGACGGCTATCATCTTCTGCGGGAGTTGGGCGCTCTGGATGCCGACGAACGCATCACTTCAATTGGCCGCGGCATGGCCGGGTTACCGCTGGAGCCCCGGCTTGCGCGCGCTCTGCTTGCCGCGCAGCGTTTCCAGTGTCTGAGCGAGGCGCTGGTTGTGATCAGCGCGCTGGCCGTGCCGGACATGCTGGAACGAAACGACGGTGAACGTCCGCGGTTTGTGGATCGTCGCTCGGACTGGACAACGCGACTGAACCTCTGGCACGAACTGACCGACGTTGGCGGGTCAGGCAAACAGAAAACATGGTGCCGGGATCATGGCGTGAACTTTGTGCGGGTCCTCGAATGGCGGGACGTGCATCGACAGCTCAAGCAGGTTTGCCGCGAGCGCAAGATGACGTTGAACGAGCGACCCGCCAAGTTATCGGCCCTGCACCGTGCACTGCTCACCGGCTTTGTGAGTCAAATCGGCGAGCGCGACGAGGGACGGCGTTTTCGCGGGGCGAGGGGCCGTCAGTTCCTTATTTTCCCCGGGTCTCCGGTGGCGGCATCGCCGCCGCCGTGGTTGGTCGCCACCGAACTCATCGAGACGTCGCGTGTTTACGCGCATCACGTCGCCGCCGTCACACCCGCCTGGATCGT
>JBCCMA010000059.1:0-19930 GCA_039026595.1 Pseudomonadota bacterium | reverse complement strand
GTCCGAAGATGAACTGGTCGAAGACGTGGCAAAGACCGCCGCGCGGATCGCCGCCGGGCCGCCACTCGTCAATCGCTGGCACAAGAAGTTTCTTCGTCGCCTTCAGCGCGATCCGGCGCTGACCGAGGCCGACCACGACGAGCATTACCTCAGCTTCGAAACCGAGGACTACCGAAGCGGATACCGCGCCTTCCTCGACAAAACCGATCCGAAATTTGTGGGTCGCTGATGACCGAGGCCACCCCACGCGGCCCGCTGCACGGTCTGCGGGTTATTGAACTCGCCCACGTGATGGCCGGCCCGTCCTGCGCGCGCCTGCTCGCCGATCTCGGGGCCGAGGTGATCAAACTGGAGCGACCCGGCGGGGAAGACTGCCGACGCATGGCCCCGCCCTGGCAAGGCGATGAGGCCGCGGGCTTTCTGATGCTCAACCGCAACAAGCGCGGCATTGTGGTGGACCTGAAACACCCCGACGGGCGTCAGGTTCTGCTGGATCTCGTCAAAGAGGCCGACGTCCTGATCGAGAACTTTCGCAAAGGCACGATGGAGCGCCTCGGCGTGGGGTACGACACGCTCGCATCGATCAACCCCGGGCTGATTTTTTGCGAAATTTCGGGCTTTGGACGCACCGGCCCCTACGCGGATCGCGGCGGTTTCGATCTGGTCGCCCAGGCGATGAGCGGCGTGCTGAGCGTCACAGGCACCGGACCCGACGGCCCGCCCATCAAAGCAGGCGTCCCGGTCGGCGACATCGGCGCGGGTCTGCTCGCGGCCGTCGGCATTCTGGCGGCGCTTGCGGAGCGTCAGCGCACAGGGCGGGGTCAGCGCGTCGATACGTCACTGTTTGAAGCGTGCGTGCATTTCATGACATGGCCGGCCGCCACCTGGTTTGCGACCGGCGAACGGACGCCACCGATGGGGACCGCGCACGCCCTGGACGCGCCGTATCAGGCGTTCGAAGCGGCCGACGGCTGGTTCGTAATCGGTGCGGCCAACCAGGCCAACTGGGAACGGCTGATCAAGGCCATCGGCTGTGAAGCGCTGGGCGAAGATCCGCGATTCGTCGACAATCCGGCCCGCGTCGCCAATCTCACGGCGCTGGTGGACGCCCTCACGCCGGTGTTCACACAAAAAGACAAAGCCCACTGGCTCGCACTTCTGGAAGACGCCGGCGTCCCCGCCGGACCGATCAACGACATTGATGCGGTGCTGGACGATCCACAATTGCGCGCACGCCACATGATCCATGAGGTGACACACAAGACGCTGGGAACCGTGGGGACCGTGGGCTCACCCATCCAGTTTTCAGGTCACGCCCCGACGGCCGCGCGCGGCGCCCCGACACTGGGCGAGCACACCGAAGACATTCTGCGTGAGGCCGGCTACGACGACGCGCGCATCGAGGCGCTTGTGGCAACCGGTGCCGTGTACCGCGCCTGACGTCAGTCCAGCGACAGAAGCCGAATAAAGTCCATCACGTTGTCGGTGATGACTTTGGTGTGGGCTTTCATAAGCCGCTCGGCGGTCTGCTCATCACCGGCGAGGATCGCGGCGAGAATCGCCTCGTGTTCGTTGTGCGAGTGTTCGATGCGCTGGGACTGTCGGACCTGACGTCGACGATACGCATTGAGTTGCCGAAACAGCCGCATCGCCATTTCCATCAGCACATCGTTCCGTGTCGCCGCGAAAATGGCAAAGTGGAACTTCACGCTCGCATCGTAATAGGCGTCCGCATCGTCGGACTGCGCCAGTCGTGCGTACGCCTCGTGCGTTTTTTTCAAACGCTCGCGACCCGCCTCGTCGATGCGCCGGGCCGCCAGCCGGGCACATAGCCCCTCGATCTCCGACATGGCCTCGAACATCTGAATCAGCCGGGTCATCGGCACCTGCGCGACGACCGCCCCGCGACGCGGTCGCATTTCAGCAAGACCGGTGGATGCGAGGTACCGCACCGCCTCGCGGACGGGTGTCCGGGACACCTCGAACTGGTCGGCGAGTTCCTGTTCGTTCAGATGCGACCCGGGCAAGCGCTTGCCGCTGATGATCTCTTCTTCGATCACCCGCGCAATACGTTCGCTGTAGGTCGCCTCGGACTGTTTTTCTTCTTGTTTTGCCATTAGATCGCAGTCGGAACGGGTGGGCAGGCTGGCCGTCTGCCTAGCGCGCAGTATAGCCGGGTTTTCTTGCCCGACCCGTATCCGCCGATGAACATTTTTGTATACAATGTTGGAAATTCCGTATGCAATAGCCCGATGCGAGCAGCTTACTACACACAACACGGCGGTCCCGAGCGCCTGAAGGTCGGTGACTGGCCCGGCGATCCGCTGGAACATGACGGTCACGTTCTCGTGCGCGTGCGCGCCGTGGCCCTGAACGGGTTTGATCCCATGATGCTCGCCGGCTCCACCGGCCTGCGCGTGCCCATGCCGATGGTGCCCTGCGGCGACTTTGCCGGAGAGGTGCTCACCGTCCCGGACCACGCCCACGACAAGTGGCAGCCCGGCGACCGGGTGTGCGGATACCCGATGCTGCCCGACCTTGGCATGCTCGGAGAGGTCACGCCCGGCGCGGCGCGCGAGGTGCTCAGCGTGCCGGCCGAATCGCTCATCGCCGTGCCGGACAACGTGACGTTTGCGCAGGCGGCGGCACTCCCGGTCGCGTACGGCACCGCACTGCGCATGATGTACACGCGCGGTGCGGTAAAGGCCGGCGAACGCGTGCTGATTCTGGGCGCCACCGGCGGGGTCGGCGTCGCCTGTGTGCAGCTCGCCAAAGCCCGCGGCGCCTCTGTCGTGGCCTGCGGACGCGGGCCGCGCAGTCGTCGGCTGCTCGACATCGGTGCCGATGAGATCATCGACACCGCCGAACACGATGTCTATCTGGCCGTACGCGAACGCTTCGGCAAACCGGACTACGCTGGCAAGGGCGACGGCGGGTTTGACGTCGTGGTGAATTACATCGGCGGGGATACGTGGACCGCCGGTTTGAAGCTCGTCCGTCAGGGCGGCCGGGTCCTGGTCTGCGGCGCCACAGCCGGCCATGATCCGCAAACCGACCTGCGTTACGTGTGGAGTTTTGAGCAAAATATTGTGGGGTCCAACGGCTGGACGATGGACGACCAGCGCGAACTGCTCGCCATGACGGCCGAGGGCGTCCTTGCGCCGGTGTTCGATGAGCCACGCCCCATTGACGACATCGCCGAGGTGATGTCCGATCTGATCGAGCGGCGCATTTTTGGCAAAGCCGTTCTGACACTGTGACGATGGTGCGTGGATGAACCAGACACGGGATATCGGCTGGCTACAGGCGCAATTGGACGCGTCTCCCATGATCCGTTTTGCTGGCCTGCGCGCCATCGAAATCGGGACCGAGCCCGCAAGACTCGTGCTCCGATTGCCGTTGCGCGACGAGCTCAAACGTGCGGCGGACCACGATCAGTTCCACGGCGGGGCCATCGCCATGCTGATCGACACCGCCGCCGATTTTGCGGTCGCGCTGGTGGCCGGCGGCGGGGTCCCGACGGCCAACTTCCGCACCGATTTTCTGCGCCCTTGCGCTGGCACGCACGTGGACGCGCACGCGGTCGTGCGTCGCGCTGGCCGTACGCTGGCCATTGCGGATGTGGACGTGATTGATGCGCGTGACCGACTCTGCGCCGTAGGGCGCGGCACCTACATGAACATGGTCGGATGAGCGACCTATCAAGACTGATCCGCAACGATGTGCCGCCGGACCGGTCGGCGATTGTGTTCGATAGCGCGGTCGCACCGTCGACGCTGACCTACGCCGAGTTGCAACATCAGATTGATGCCGTGGCCGGCGGGCTTCTTGAGCGGAAACTGCCAAGCGGCGCGACCATCGCCGTGATGGCCGCGAATCGCCCCGAACACATCATTGCGTATTTCGGGATACTCCGCGCCGGGCACGTGGCCGTGCCCATCAATGACCGGCTGGGGCGCGACGCCCTCCAGCACATCTTTGCCAAGAGCAACGCTAGACTGGTGTTTGCAGATGAGCACAGTGCCGCAAAGGTGCCGGCGCATCTGCCCACCATTGGCTTCGACGACCGCGGTGCGCGCGGTTGGCTGGCGCTGATGACCTCGTCGCGCCGTCACGCCGACGACATCGACATTGCACCGGAGCGCGACGCGGTGATCATGTTCACGTCCGGCTCGACGGGGCAACCCAAAGGCGTGCCGATCACACACAAGGGCTACCTGTGGGCCATGCGCCAGTTCGAGGGCTTGCGCGACTCGATCGACGACCGCTCCGTACTGATTGCCGCCCCCCTGTTTCATATGAACGCGCAGTTCCACATCCAGGCGACTCTTCAGGCGGGCAGCACAGCGCTTTTGATGCCGCGCTTTGACAGCGCCCGGTTCATTGAGCTGATGCGCAAGCACGAGGTTGCGCGGGTGACCGGCGTGCCCACCATGCTGGCGCTGGCGGTCGCTGAACTCGAGCGTCGCAACGCGGCGCCCATCGAGTCGGTTCAATCCGTCGCGCTGGGTTCGGCGCCGTTTTCCGCGCAGCTGCTTGCGCAACTGCAGTACTGGTTTCCGAACGCGCTGGTCACCAACGGCTACGGCACGACCGAGACCGGGCCGGGCGTTTTCGGCACCCACCCCCGCGGAAGGCCGACGCCGCCGCTGTCGGTCGGCTACCCGTTACCTGATGTGGAGGTTCGACTGCTCGGACCTGAGGCACCCGAGCGCGGTGTGCTCTGGGTCCGCTGTCCCATGCTGGCGCGCGCCTACATCGGCGCCCCCGAACAGACGGCGGCCAGCTTCGTGGACGGCGGGTACATCACCAACGACGTGATGACACGCGACGAGCACGGCTTTTTCTTTTTTGCCGGACGCTCGGACGACATGTTCGTTTGTGCCGGTGAGAACATTTACCCCGGCGATGTGGAACAACTGTTGCTCAAGCACCCGGCCGTGCGTGAAGCCGCTGTCGTGCCCGTCGATGACGAGATCAAAAATGCGCTGCCGGTTGCGTTTGTCGTGGCCGACAGCCCGGTGGACGAAACAACCTTGCGAGACTTTGCGCTCGCCGAGGGCCCGGCTTACGCGCACCCGAGGGCGGTGTATTTCCTCGACCAGCTCCCGCTCGCCGACACCAAAAAGGTGGATCGATCTATGCTTGAGGCTGAAGCCCGACAGAGGTTCCAGCGATGAACCCAACCATGAATCCAGACATCAAGAATGCGCCGTGGGCCGCGCAGTACCGAGACGGTGAAGCCGAACGCGCGCAGCAAGCGGCCGTCGGCGAGAGTCTGGAGCAGGTGCTGAGTCGCGGATGTCGAGCACGTACCGAAGCGCCACTGCTCACGACGCTGCTGCCAGGCGGGCGCGCGGCGACCATCAACAATGAACAGTTCGAGCGCGACACGGCTGCGTTTGGCGCTTATCTCCAGCGCATCCTCAAACTGACCCCCGGTACGGTGATTGCGGTGCAGGCACCCAACTGCATTGGCTACGCAGTGGCGGCGCTTGGCGCGCTGCGCGCGGGCATGGTCCTTAGCAACGTCAATCCGCTGTACACCGCTCCTGAGGCGAAGCGCCAAGTGCTCGATTGCAAAGCTGAGGTGCTGGTGGTGTGCGACCTGTTCGGCGATCGCGTCGAGGCCGCCGTGGACGGCACGTCGGTCCGGCACATCATCATGCTCTCGGTGTTGCAGAGCTTCACGACGCTGAAACGCGCAGCGCTCGACACCGTACTGCGACTCAAGCGGCTCAAGCCACGCGTCGGGCGGCCCACGATTTCGATGGACAAGGCACTCGCTGAGGGTCGCCAGACTCGATTCGATCCCCCCGAGCCGGACCTCGATGGTGACCGTCTTTATCAGTATTCCGGCGGAACCACCGGCATCTCCAAAGGCGTGGTCCTGACCGAGCGCAACCTGCTGACCAACCTCGCACAGGGCACCAGCCTGACGGGCGATCTTCTGGACACCGAAGGCCGCACGATCCTGCTGGTTCTCCCGCTGTACCACATGTTCGGTTTGTTCATGTGCCTGATGGGCGTGCGCTTCGGTTTCCACATCGTGCTGGTGCCCAATCCGCGCCCACTGGAAAACCTGCGCGCAGGTTTCGAGACGTTTAACGCCGATGTCTTCCCCGGCGTCAACACTCTGTTCGCGGCGCTGCTGCGCGAGCCGTGGTTTGCGAACAATCCGCCCACACTTGAGATGACGTTGACCGGTGCCACGCCGCTGCATCCGGACGTCGCCGCGCGCTGGTGTGACGCCACCAAAAGCAAAATGGTGGAAAGCTACGGCATGACCGAAAGCACCACCGTTCTGACCAGTAACCCGCCCGACGAACGCTTCCGGACCGGCAGCGTCGGTCTCCCGCTGCCCGGCACCGAGCTGCGCATTGTCGATAGCGACGGCGCGACACTGCCGCCGGGTGAACCCGGTGAGATTCTGGCCCGAGGACCACAGATCACGCGGGGTTACCTGAACAGACCGGAGGAGAACGAACAGGCGTGGAGCGACGGCTGGTTCCACACCGGCGACATCGGGTATCTCGATGCGGACGGGTTCCTGCACCTGGTTGATCGCAAGAAAGACATGATCATCGTCGGCGGTTTCAACGTTTACCCCAATGAAATTGAAGCGGTACTGAACGAACACCCTGATGTGGTTGAGTCGGGCGTGATCGGCGTGGCCGATGAAGACGGGGCCGAAACCGTCACGGCGTTTGTCGTCTGCGGCGGACAAACGCCTGCGCCAGACACGCTGATCAACTGGTGTCGCCAGTCGCTGACCCGCTACAAATGCCCCAAACGCATTGTATTTATTGACGAGATTCCCAAGACGCCGGTGGGCAAGGTGCTGCGCCGCGAACTGCGCGAACACAGCGATGGCCCGGCGAACGCGCTGCACGGTGATCCGTCTTGACGACGCGCGACGACCCGCGAACGGGACTGGATCACCTGATCGTTGGCTGCGCCGATCTGGCCGCCGGCGTTCAGTTTTTTGAACAACGCCTGGGGCAGCCGTTGTCGCCCGGCGGCTCGCATTCCGGTGCCGGCACTCGAAACGCGCTGGCGGGACTCGGCGCTGGTGCGTATTTCGAGTTGCTGGCGCCGGATCCTGATCAGGCCGACACGCCCGCCTCACTGGCGCTGTCGGAGCTGAACGAACCCACGCTCCTGCACTGGGCGGCCCGCTGCCCGGCCATGCAGACGCTGCGCGCCGGCGCAAGCGCGCTGGGACTCGACCTGCCGTTGCTGCAGCCCGGTCGTCGGGCGCTTGCAGACGGCGACACGCTGCGCTGGACGATGCAGTTCCTCGCCCCGTCCGAGGTGGATCGCGCGTACCCGTTCTTTATAGACTGGCAGGACAGCATCCCGCCCGGCCGCCGACTTCCCGAAGGCATGGCGCTGACCGACTTTACGGTGTCCTCTCCGGCGGCAACAACCGTCAACGCCCTGCTCGTCGCCGCCGACGCGCGACCTGACGTGCGAATGGCGCCGTCGGCCGGTCTGACCGCCACGCTGCAGCACGGCGAGCGATCGCTTACCCTCACATCGTCTTCCCTGTTTCCGACCGGTTTGCACGGCCTCTGGCGCCAACCTGCGACCACGCCTCTGGAGCACACATGATTTATCAGCAGAATACGATCGGCGGCGATGTGGCCGCCTTCGACGAAAAAAACGGCTACCGCGAAGTGGGGCGAGTTCGGCTGGGCGATCAGTTCATGCCCGACAGCGTGGTGCTGTCGGGGGACCACTCGACGTTGTATGTGAACGGGTCCAACCGGTTCTATTGCTGGCAAAACCCGGAGCACGCCAGTGAGAGCGTGTTCGTCGCCTATGACACCGCCACGTTCGAAGAAAAATGGCGCGTTCCGCTGCACGGCCAGATCGAGCACTTCGCCGCGTCACCGGATCGGCGCTACGTTTACAACGCCCACTACGACAAGAAGATGGTCAGCCGCGTGGACACGCACACCCGGGAAGTGAAGACCATCAACATCGCGAACCTTGGCGGGCACAAGGTGCGCGTTTCGGCGGACGGCAAAAAGGTCTACGTGGGCTCGATCGTCTGGGCCTCGCTCGATGAGATCGACACCGAGACCGCCACATGGACCCGCAACATGACGTTTGACGACAACGTGCGTCCGTTCGCGCTGTCCTCGGACGGCAAAACCGCATATCTGCAGCAAAATCGTTTACACGGTTTTCACGTCGTGGATCTGGATGCGTTCCGCATTCTGAAGACCGTCGACATGCCGGGCATTCCGGACGGACTCCCGCACCACGAGGACAAATACCCGTTTACCTCGGATCACGGCGTGGAAATCTCGCCGGATGAGAAGTACATCGTGTTTCTTGCCACCACGGGCAATTACGCTGCCATTTACAGCTACCCGGATCTCGAGCTGGTGAAGACCATTCCGCTCGGTATCCAGCCGAGCTATCTGACCATCTCGAAGGATTCGACGCGGTGCTATGTCAGCTCCCGGGTGTCCGGCGAGTTCCACGTTATCTCGCTCGAATCGCTGGAGGTGGTGCACACCCAGTCCGGCGTGGGCGCGTTTCCTCAACGAATTTGCCTGGATCACTGAGAATGTCGATACCGCAGGAAGACGTTACACGCTGCGGCCTGTCATGGGCCGCCAAGGTCATTTGCTCCGGTGTGTTCGTAACGGGGCGCGATCCCACCGAAGTGTTGCGCGCATCATGCTCATGGATGGCGGCGCCCGAAGAGGCGCTTAAAGAGGCCCTCGAAAACCGCAACCCAGCCGCCATCATGGGC
The DNA here is from genome assembly GCA_039026595.1 of Pseudomonadota bacterium. Taxonomy (GTDB): domain Bacteria; phylum Pseudomonadota; class Gammaproteobacteria; order Steroidobacterales; family JBCCMA01; genus JBCCMA01. Next base: position 11,160 of record JBCCMA010000059.1, on the reverse strand, counting down.
TTGCCGTTTGAGGTGCACGTCGACCACGACAAGCGCGCGGTTGCGCTCGAACTCGACGGCCAGTTCGGCTATGCGCGCATGCACGGCGATCAGGGCGCCATTGTGTGCGACCACCCGGATGCCGAGTTTCACTTTGACCACCAGCCGGTCCCCGTCAGCCGGGAGCACGACGCCGTGCCGTGGACCGACGCGAGCGATGCCGCGCCCGCCGGCATCGACGACGCCATCAAGACCGCCTTCGACAACAGCTTCCAGTTCACCAACGCGCTTGTGGTTCTGCACAAAGGCCAACTGATCGCCGAACACTATCGCGCACCTTACGGCCCGAGCACCCGCTTCGAAGCCTGGTCGATGGGAAAGAGCATTGCCGCCACCTTAGTCGGTGTCGCGCATCAGAAAGGACTGGTGGATCTGCACGAGCCGGCCGGATTCGATGCATGGCAAAAGCCGAACGACCCGCGCGCGCACATCACCGTCGCCAATCTTCTGAACATGGCCAGCGGTCTGTTATTTACAGGTAGTTTCGGGCAGGGCGAGGACCATTCGGTGAAGGCGATGGACGGTAAGTTCCTCGACCACACCTATGTTTATGCGGGCGGCGTCGACAGCTACGCTTTTTGCACGGGCAAACCGCTTGCCGACGCACCCAATACGTCAGGCCGTTACCGCAACAGCGATCCGCTGCTGGCCACCGCCGTGGTGCGCGAACGTGCGGCCAATGGCGACATCAACGCGTTTTTGACGTGGCCACAGACGCATCTGTTTGACCGCATCGGCATGACCGACATGCTGCTGGAGACCGACCCTTGGGGCCACTTCCTGATTTCCGGGCACGACTACGGCTCGCCGCACGACTGGGCGCGGCTCGGGCTGCTTTATCTCCAGCGCGGTGCGTGGGGCAGCCAGCAGATTCTAGACGAGTCGTTCGTTGAATTTGTGCAGACCCCGGCGGCCGAAGCGTGGTCGCACAATCCCTACTACGGCGGTTTTTTCTGCACCAACGCCACCGGTCTGATTCCGACGCTGCCAAAGGACGCGTTCTGGATGTCCGGCGGCGGTCGGCAGCGGGTTGTTATCGTGCCGTCAAAGGAGCTTGTAATCGTGCGCTTTGGCCATATGGCAGGCGTGCTGTTCGGTCTCGACAAGACGCTCGAGCGTGTCTACGAACAAATCATCACCGCGATAGGCTAACCGCTACGCGCTGTCCGGCGCCGTTCGCGGCGCCCGATCTGACTCATCCGGTCCGGCGCGCGCGCCCAGAATCGCAAGCGCTACGAGCACCAACCCGGCCGCCAGCATGACCGATGTCGATGGGCCGGGCTGGTCGGTGAGCAGGACAAGACACCCCGAGGCAACAAAACCGGCGGCCACGCTCGCGCCGCGATTCAATGAGACCGCAAAAGCATTGGATCGCCGATCAAGGTAGATCAGGCTTCCGAAGCACAGCGCCAGGCCGTAGGCCGCACCCAGCCCCACGCTGTACAGCGCGTAGCGTGGGTCAACCGCCCGTTCGAAACCCGCTGCCAGCGAATCGCACAGGCTTGAGGGCAGCGCCAGCGCTGCCGCCATCGCACCGCTCATTGCCACCAGAGCGACCGTCTGCTCGCGCACGAAAAAGCGGCTTCGCGCACCGTGCTCTCCGAACTTGCCGAACCGGGTCATCGCGTCGAGACGCAGGCCGTATGCCAGAAGATAAGCGGACAGATTGATCCAGGCGGCCGCAGGCATCGCACTGAGATCACCGGATGGAATCACGAGAATGACCGCCAGCACGCTCAAGCCGAGCGCCGCGAAGGTCGCCGGCGTGGGTCGGCGCGCGTGTCGCCAATCGAGCACCGGACTCATCAAAAGCACGCCCCCGCGCATCAGCAGCAGCGCCAGCAGAATCGATACGCCAGCAAAGCCGTAGGCCAGCGTCGTGGTCACCACAATGACGGCGCTACACAGACCCGCGACCACATGATGCGTCCGCAAACCACCGGGTGCCGCCCTGCCCGGACTCAAGCGGTGGATCACACACACCGCGGGCAGCACCGTGAGCATCACGCCCACGTAGAGCCCGGCAAGAAGTGAAAAGGATGGCGCCGCCGGTGTCGTCTCGGGCGCCGCAAGACGCGTCAGCGTGGCGTACAGGACGTAACATGCAAAGTACCCGAACGCGAAGCCGAAAACCGGTGCCTGACGATGCGCCGCGTGGTCGGCCATCGGCTCAGGCCGTCGCCTCGCGCTCCCGGGCAACCGCATCTGAAATGCCGTCGTGTAACACGATGAAAAGAACCACGGCGGTGATCTGCATAATGGTGTTCACGATGAAAAATCCGAACCATCCCACCGTACCCGCAAGAAGCCCGCCAACCACACCGGCTGCCGCATAACCGAGGAACCAGGTCGACTGCTGCAGCGTAAACTCCGCACCCACATGGCCTTCCGACGTCCAGCCGATGCGCGCCGCGTACACAATCATGCGGACAGGCGCGGTGCACAACGCCCCGATGAAGATGATGGCGCCGACCACCGTCGGCGTCAGCGCTTCGGGCTGGGCCTGCGCAATCCACAAAAATCCGGGCGCGGCCAGCGGCGCGATGAACAGCATCACAATGGCCATGGTCTTGACACCGAGGCGCGAAATCACAGGTGCAATCAGAAGCAATGACAGCATGGCGCCAATGCCTGCCGCGGCCCCGATCACGATACCGATCTGCGACAGCGACAATCCGCGTTCACCAAGAAACGGCCCGATCACCGACACCGGCATCTGCACCGCAAACGAAACCAGGAACACCACCAAGAGTACTTTCAAATTGTGCTGTTTGGAGAAAAAGCCACGCAGATGATCGACCGCACCAATGCGACGCGCGCGATCACGTGCGACCACCGGCTCGCGCCGAATAAAAATAGGCAGGCTGAATACGATGAACAGCACCGCTCCGCTGGTGAGCCCGGCGGTCCAGCCAAACTTCTGGGTCACGACCATCAGACCGGCGAACCCGACAAACTGACCGATCTCACGACCGAGCCAGATCATCGACGATGAAAACCCGCGCTCATGCGGCTCAACGTTCTCAACGATGTAGGCGTCACCCGCAATCTCATAGGTTGAAAAGAACAACTGTTTGATCACCAGCAGCGTGATCACAAGCCACAGCACGTCCAGGCTCGGTTTGACCTGCCCGATTGCCGCCAGACTCAGCGCCACACCCACACAGCACGGTATGAGCCATGACTTTCGCCACCCGATGCGATCGGAGCCGTGCCGATCCAGCACCGGCGCCCACATCCATTTCAACGCGGTCACCACAAGCGGAATCGAAAACAAACCGATCCACTCGATTGGCATGTCGAGCCGACGCGTAAAGACGGTCGGGATCATCAGTGAGGTGAGCGTGTTGGGCAGGTCGTGCGCCATCATCAACGTCATCAGCACGCCAATCTTCCGCCACGACGCGCCGTCGGTCGGCATGCCAGGTGTCTTCGGGCGGGAGGCGGTGTCACTCATGGCAGACGCGGTCCGTTGCGGTTCAGGGGCTGAACGTTACCAGAGGAACAAAACCGTTGACGCCGAGCAGCACCCATCCCGACGCCAGCACCAGCGCAATGACAATGTGCAGGTTGCGTCGCCAGCCCGCGGTGGCCGCCGCCGAGGGCAACAGCGCGCCCAGTGCCATCACTGGCCCCAGGACGCTGAGGGCCAGGAGAGTCAGCGACACCGCGCTCACCGTCCCCATGGCATGCAAATCGTCAGTGGCCCCCAGAAGACCATGGCGGACAAACAGCACGAGGATCGCAACCCACGCCGCCGCCGACAGCCACAGCGTGACATTGCGGCGGGTAAGGCCGCGCACGCGCGTAAACCGCGCCAGCACCGCACGCAGACCGAGGGTCACCACGACGACGATGGCCAAAACCGTGGCACCAATGAGCAACACGGGCCGCCCGATGGCCCGTGCGGCGGAAACCGGTTCGAACCCGCTGCGGCGGACAAACCGCGTGCGGCCTTCGTGGTCCTCGACCAGCGCCGCGACAGGTACCGGATGTTGGCCGGCGTAGAACGTGACGCCATCTTTCGATTGCAACGAAGCGGGACTCAGATTGGGCAGCAACGGTTCCAACCGTACGCCGTCGTCAGACGCCACCATCTTCACCACGCCGAGGATATTCACCAGCCCCGAACGCAGAACCATGTTGTGCGTGAACGGGGCGTACCACCCGAGTGCCGACTCGGGTACCGGATTGCCGGCGACGGCCAACCTGTCGGACGCCGTGTCGGACGCCGTGGAGAGACGTCGCGATACATACCGCCCAAGCACGTAGGCCAGTCGCCGGCGGACTCGATCGTTGTCCGCGTTGATGACAAACGCGTAGCCGGCGCCGGCCCCTGGCACATAGCCCAACCACGTCTTGAAACCTTCAGTGGAACCGAGATGCCCGTGCAGAAGGATGCCATTGCCGGGCGAGAACGAGGTGGAACCCAGCCCATAGCCGGACATCTGAACACCTCGCGCACCGGACAGCGACGGCTGGTCGGTTTCCATGGTGGCCAGTAGTTCGTCCGAGACCATCCGCGCTTCCCCGGTGCGCGGCGCGGCGTAGAACAACAGCAGTTTCGACAGATCGGTGGCGGTCGACACCATCGAGCCGGAGGGCCGAATCGGCATCAGCCAGCTTTTGCTGATCCGCTCGCCGCCTTCGGTATAGCTGTACGCGATCGTCTGTTCATGATTTTCGTCGTGGCGGAACGTGGAGGTCGACATGCCGAGCGGTTCAAAAACGGACTGCTCGAGGTAATCATCAAACGCACATTTGCACGCGGCCTCGATCGCGACGGCCGCCAGCGTGTGACCCGGATTCGCGTACGAATAAAACTGCCCCGGCGGCCAGCGCACGGCGACGTGCCCGCTGAACTCCCGGGCATAGTCGCGCGGCGCTACGTTTGGCCGGCTGTCGGCGTACTCGTGGTAGGTCGAGCCCTCAAGCCCGGCCGTATGCGACAGCAGGTGCCGTAGTGTGACTGGGTGGGTGTCGGACCACGGATTGTTCAGCGCGACCTCGGGCGCCACATCGCCGATGCGGGCATCCAGATCCAGCTTGCCCTCTTCAACAAGGCGCAGCGCCGCCAGAGTGGTCAGGTTCTTGGACAACGATCCGACGCGTACGAGCGTGTCCGCGGTCATGGGCACCGAGGGTTCGGTGCGCGCCAACCCCACACCGGTCACGAGCGAAACGTCGTGCCCCTCGACCAGCGCGAGCGCCATGCCAGGAACGCCTCCCTCATTAAGGATGGCCTCAACGCGAGCCAGGAGTTCGGCCTCATTGGTCGGCTCGTCATCGGCCTGAACAGAGAACGTGAACAGGACGCCGATCGCGTAGCACAGAAAATGACGCACACTCATGGACCAGACTCCTGTGGCTTGACCACCAACAGTTCTTGAAGAAAGTCGACGGCGGTACGCCACGTCGACCGGGCGGCAGCGGCGTTGCCCGCCGGCGTGCCGCCGTAGTGCGCCAGTTCGGCGGCTGAACTGTTGTAACCGGACGGCCAGCAGAGCACGTCGGAACAGGGCCGAATTTCGTTGGGCACGCCGATCATGTGTCCGGCGTCGGGGCACACGCGCAAGGTGACCGCGACAGACGGGCACTCGCGTTCGAGCCGTGCGGCGAGTTCACGCGCGCCGTACGCCGCAGGCCAGAGCTGGTCGTCTTCACCCGCCACCAGCAGGACCGGTACGTCGATTTGATGCACCGGAAGCGTGGCGGCAACGTCACTTTCGCGCCAGCGCGCGGCAAACGCCCCGGCGTAGGCGCGACCGGGATAACGATCACCGGTGCCCGTTGCGTGCGTGAGACTCGCGCGGCCCAACGCCACGCCTGGGAGGGATGTACCGCCCAACGACCACATTGCTCGGGTCTCGTCGGCAAAATGCCGCCCGGCCGCCATGTCGATGGCGGCGTTGGCGACGGGACTGGGCAACCAGGCGATCAAGCCATCGACGCTGGACGCAAAATGATGGGCGACCAGCACGGCCGCTTCCGAGCCGCGCGAAACGCCCCATATCGCGACCTTGTTGGTTCGATCACCGAGCCAATCGAGCGCCTCTTTCAAGTACGCCAACGGCAGATCGACCGCTGCGGTCGGCAGGTCCTCGTAATCGAAATACGCCAGCGCCAGCGTGGTGAACCCCTCGGCGGAAAGGCTCGCCGCGCGCGCCGGCATCAGCCCGCCCTCCGAGCCGCCCAGTACAAGAACACCCGCGCCGTTGGCGTCGGGCGGTATGAACGCTTTGCCACGCAGACGACCGGGCAGGTCGTCGATCACCTCGGTGCCGGGTAACAGGCGCCGCCGGGTTAGCGTGGTCTGGATCTGACCGTCGGACGCGTCAGCCGAGACGGTCACTGTGAGGGGCTTGAGCACATCCAGCGTCGGCTGCAGCGGGAGCGTCGGATCGCGCTGCACCGTGTTGATGTAGTCCGCACGCGTCTGATCGTCCGCCCAGGTTGACGGGCGCATGGACCAGAACAGGCCGCCTGCGTCGGCGCCGTCGTAGGTGCCGTCGAGCGGCGCGTCGCGGCCGGTATCCACGCCGCCGTCGGAATCCACCTCGAATTTGGCCCATCCGGACCATGCGACGCCGTCGTCGTCCACGATTCGGGCGCGCAAAGCCACGTGCGATTGCGGCGTCGCACCGCTGAGCCGGATCGGCGCCGCGGTGGCAAACAAATCGTTTGTGGCAGCATGGACTTGCACGGCAGCGCTCCAATGACGAACTCAGATTGTGTGCAATCTGAGGTGGAAAGTATACAATTTGCACGCGATGCGTCGAGATTCCGAAACAACACAACGACTTATCGGCCTTCTGGCCGGTCTGGCACTCGCCGTGGCAGGCTGCAGCGCCGGGACGCGAGCGGAGCCGCCCTCCGCGCCAGATAGCCCGGCACTGATCACCGAGCGACTGCTCACGCCGGCGGCTGCGCGGTCACATATGCAGTCGGTGCTTGAAGACCTGGGTGGTCAGATCGAAGCCCTGACCTGGGCAACCGACGGCGTGTGGTTCCTGAGCGGCCCGGCCGACAACGCCGTGCTTCAATGGCAGCCGTTCGACGGCGGTCCCGCCCAGCCACTCGGGTCAGCACAAGCGCTCCACGAGGCGCTTGCCTCGGCCGGAATCGAGAGCGACATCGCCACCGTGCGCGTCGGCGAGGATAAGGACGAATGGCGCGGCACCCTGGCAAACGGTCGAACCTTCCGGTTTGACGTCTCCGCATCGACGCTTCTCGACGTATCGCCCGGACAAAGGCACGCCACCGCGCGGCTGGCACGACCCAGCTTTCCGATCGCCGGCTGGGACCGTTACGAGCAGACTTCTCCGGACGGCCAACTGTTCGCCACGCTTGTGGATCACAACCTTGGGCTCAGACGGCGCGGCGAGGAGCGCGTCAGGTTGCTGACGCAGGACGGCACCGCGCAAAACGAAGTCTTGTTCGGTTCTGACTTGTGGGAGTCCTCGGGCGAGAACTGGTCGCCCGACGGCCGCTGGTTCATCGCTCGCCAACATGACGCGCGCGCCCTGCCGGGCATTCCGATTGTGAACCATCTCACCACACCGGAAACGGTGACGCCGTTTCGCTACTGGGCGCGTGCCGGGGAACCGCTACCGCTAACCGATTTCCTGATATTCGACGTGCCAAACGGCACCGCGCGACGCGTCGCGGGCAGTCGCGATTCGGACCACCTGGCGTTTTTTATCGACATCGCACCGGACAACAGCGAGTTCGTCTTCCTGCGCTACGCACGCGATCTGTCGACGCTCGAAGTAATCGCGGTGGATCTGGTCAGCGGCCGGACGCGCAAGCTGTATGAAGAAACCGTCGAGAGCGGCTGGGTAAAGTGGCCGGGTGGGCCGCAGACGCTCACCTACCTGCCCTCGGGCGACGGGTTTGTCTGGCGCTCCGAACGCAGCGGCCTTTACCAGTTTTACCGGTACGACCGCGATGGCCGCGTCGAGCACGCACTGACCGATGGCGCGCTGCCCGTCGGGGAGCTTGTCTCGATCGATGAGGCCGGCGGATGGCTTTACTTTATGGGGCCGGATGACGTCGACCACCCCTACGACGACAAGTTGCAGCGCGTCCGCCTCGACGGCAGCGGCGAGCGTGTCACGCTCACACCGACGCGCGGCCAGCATGCCGTGCGTATGGCGGACGATCACTCAGCGTTTGTGTCCGAACACTCACATCTGGACCGACCGCCACAGACCGATTTGCACCTGAGCGACGGGCAGCACATCGCGACGCTGGCCCCAGCCGCGCCGATACCCCAGCGCGCCAACTGGCCTGCGCCGGAGGAAGTGGTGGTGACCGCCGCGGACGGCGAGACCACCGTCCACGCCATCGTGTTCAAGCCGCACGGCTTTGATCCAACGCGTCGTTATCCGGTCGTCGAACGCATCTACGGCGGCATGCAGAGCAACGTAATGAACCGGCACTTCATGGGCCACAGCATGGGGTGGCCCGGCGGCGAGTACTATCGGATGCTGTCGTGGTTCAACGCCCTCGGCTTCGTTGTAGTGACCATGGATACCCCGGGCACGCCCGGCCGCGGTCGCGACTTCAATCTCGCCACGCACGGCCACTGGCCCGACGGGATCATCGCCGACCACGCCTCCGCGCTGACAAAGATCATGGCGACGCGACCGTGGATGGACGCCGATCGCGTCGCCATCGAAGGCAACTCGTGGGGTGGGCAACTGGCACTGCGCGGTCTGGTCGATGCGCCCGAGGTGTATCGCGCGGCGGTCGCAACGGTGCCCGAAACGGATCTGCTGGATCACATCCACTGGATCGAGTTTCAAAACGGAACGCCCGTCGATAACCCCGATGCGTATGAGAAGGGACTGCCCGCCATGGCCGGCCGCATGCAGGGCGATATCCTGCTGATTCACGGCACGGCGGACGTCAACGTGCCGGTGTCCAATACCCTGAAAATGGCGGACGCACTGATCGCCGCGGACAAGCCCTTTGAGCTCCTGATCGTGCCAGGCGTCAATCATCCGTTGCAGGGCAAACCGGATCGCTACGGCTATGCCGTCGCGCGCATCGGCCGCTTTCTGGACCGCGCGCTGGGCAAGCCCGAATGACCGCTCCCCGCGGACTGTCCTATCTGACCGACGATCTGGCGCTGGCCGATCGCAGCGAAAACACCCTGACCGACGACGAAAAAGCGCTGCTTGCCCTCGGCGTGATCGCCAAGGACGTAGGTTCCGGCGTGTTTGTCTGTGGCCGCGCGCTCGAAACGATCAAATGCCGTGTTGTGGACGCGAGCATCAACGGCGAGCAGGTCACGCTGCAAGTGGACGCGGACAACGGCACTGCCGACGCACGACTCGGCGATCGATTGCGACGGCGCGCGGTTCTGGCCGGCGATCAGGGCGTCGTTCTTTTGCCGCCCGGCGCGCGCGATGTGTTCTTCACCCCTGAACCCGTCGACACGACGCTGACGGACACTCAGCCGCCCAGCGCTGAGCCAGAGCCGAAGCCGCAAGCCAGCGTCGACCTGGCCGCCCTCAACCGCTCCGTAGCCCGCGCGTTCGAGGCGGCCCCGGACCCGATGACCACCGCGTTGCTCGTCAGTCACAACGGCAAACTGATCGCCGAGCGCTATGGCGCCGATGCACACGCGGCGCGTCGCTTACCCGGCTGGTCGATCGGCAAGACGCTCACCGCCCTTCTCATCGGCCGGTTGATGCATCAGTTCGACCTCGATCTGGACACGCCGGCGCCCATCACGGCGTGGCAGCACGGGACCGACCCCCGCCGACACATCACTTTGCGCCATCTCTTGAACATGTCGAGCGGCCTCGATTTCACCGCCTCGTGGGCGGCCGACTACAAACCGGCCAGGGGCTATCCGGACCACGCATACATGTACAGCGGCGGTGTCGATGTGTTCGCGCTGGCCCGCTCCCGTCCGCTGCGCCACCCGCCGGGCACGTTCGGGGCCTACAAGAACAGCGACACGATGCTGCTGGGGCAGGTCATTCACGACTTGGTGACCACCGCGGACGGCCCGTATCGAACGTGGCCGCAGCGCGCCCTTCTGTCGCGCATTGGCATCTCGAGCATGACCCTCGAAACCGATCCCTACGGACACTTCATGCTGTCCGGCCACGTCCATGCCACCGCACGCGACTGGCTGCGATTGGGGCAGTTCCTGCTCGACGACGGCGTGCACAACGGTGAGCGTTTGCTCCCACCGGGCTTTGTCGAGTTTCTGCGTCAGCCGGCGCCGGGCTGGCGGGGGCGCTACCTCGACCGCGCCGGGCCGCCGGGCTGGACGGACGCCATCTACGGCGGGCACCTGTGGTTAAACCGCTACCCACCCGCCGACGCATGGCCGTTGCCGGACGACGCCTGCTTCATGTTGGGCATGGGCGGCCAGTACGTCTTTGTAGTGCCATCGCGGTCGCTCGTCGTGGTACGCCTCGGCGATCCGCTTGGGGCCCCGACCGAAGGGCGAGGCGTACTGCCCGACGTATTGGCCGGCATAATGGCGGCCATCGATCCATGACAGCGCCCGCGACGCCTCGTCAGCGCGCCTTCTTCTGGTTGCCGGTCGTTCTGGTGGTGGCGACGCTCATTGGAGAAGGCGTAGGCATACAGCGGTTTGACGTCCTGGGCGCCCGCATCACGCTGCTGCCCCTGATCTTCGCCTTCATCGCCGGTCTGCTGCTCAACCCCTGTGTCTGTCCGCTCGGACGGTGGCTTCTCGACGACGTGCACGTGGAGAAAGCCGCCAGCTATCTGGCCGTGGCCACAATGCCCCTGATCGCCTATCTGTCGGCGTACATCGGTCCGCAGTTCAGCGAGGTCGCCGAGGTCGGGCTGGCGCTGGTGCTGCAGGAATTGGGCAACCTCGGCACGATGTTCTTCGCGCTTCCGCTTGCCGTGCTCGGCTTCGGCATGGGCCGCGAGGCGATCGGCGCCACCTTTTCTATCGGCCGCGAGGGCGGGCTGGCCTTTATTTTCGGGCGCTACGGCGGTGGCAGCCCCGAAGGCACGGGCGTGATGGGCGTGTACATCTGCGGGACGTTTTTCGGCGCGGCGTTCTTCGGGGTCTTTCCGCCAGTGATTGCTGCGCTCGACTGGTTCGACGTCCGGGCGCTGGCC
>JBCCMA010000058.1:0-19935 GCA_039026595.1 Pseudomonadota bacterium | reverse complement strand
GAGTTCACACGCAAGCGTGATGCACTGCTAGCGGAAAGGCGCGTCTTTGGTGAAGGATGCGGCGGCAGAGTCGGCAACACTGACGCTCGGCCGTCTGGACGGCGAGTTATTTGGCCTGACGCTGCGCCGGCGACTGGGCGATGAGTTATCGCCGCAGATGCGAGAACGTGAAAAAGCGCTCGTGGAACGCATCAAGGCCATTCAGGTCAGTGCCGACGGAGATCCGCCCGTGGCGGTTGCCCAGTTTGAGGCGCGTCGTTCGCTGGCTTCCATGGAGTGGAAACGAGCACACCTTGTGCGGGCGCGCCGGGCGGCCGAAATCGCGCTCGTTGCGCCCGCACCGATCCGCGTCGTGCAGGGCGCGCGGGTGGATGCAATACCGTCCGGTCCGGATCGCAGGCCGTGGTACGCCCTGGTTTGCGCATGTGTCGGCGCTATTTTGCTGGGTTGGCGTTCGCCTGCAAAACCGGAGCAGGAGCCCAACAGTGACGGGCCGACGCTCGAGGCGAATCTCAATGTCCGCGTCATAGCGGTTCTGCCGGCTGAAATCGATCAGTTCGCGGTTACCCGGGGCGCGCCGCTGGCGTCACTTGAGCCGGACCACATTGCGCTCGGCAGCATACAAAGTCTTGGCACCGCCTTGGCGCTTCTTGCCAACCGTGACGATCGGCACGGCCCGCTGATCATGGTCGACATCGACGACGCCGGTCATGCGGGTCACGCGCTCGTCAATCTTGCGATCAAACTCGCCGATCGCGGCCGTCGGGTCCTTGTTGTGGAGGCGGGCGTGGAAGGAGGCGTCCTCGATGAACTCCTGGTTGCGGGCACGCATGTAGACCGGTCGGATGTTCCCACCGCGGACACTGAGACGGGGCCGGCACGCGGCGGGGCGCGGCCCGGGCGCATTCGTTTCGTTCTTGCGGATGCCGAAGCGGGCGAACAGCCGCCCGTGCCCGGGGCGTTCATCAATTACTTCGACAGTATCCTGATGCGCACGGACGACATCGCGCGCGCGTCGTCGATGGCGCGTCACTATGATGGTGTGCAGTGTGTGTTTGTCGGATCACACACATTGCCGCTGCGAACCTGGCGCGCCGCGCGCCGTGCGCTCGAGGCCGCCGGTGCTGAGTCGTCGCTTGTGGGTCTTGTGCAGGGCGGCCTCGCGCTGGACGATACGCGCTACGCCGATCCGGTTTGACCTAACGACCCCGGTGCTGTCGAGGCGCTTTACGATACGCGCACCCGCGTGACATCCGAGACCCATCGGATTGGATACAAATCAATCGCTTGTCGCATCTGGCACGGCGCTTGCTCCAAGTCTTGCAACAACAATGCAACGTCGCTCGACGGGGACGAGGCCAGCAGAAGGCAACGATCGAGCGAATCCAGGGATGGAACCAGAATAAAGGTTGCGCGGCGCAAGAATAAAAACCGAACGGCGCCAAGCGACGACATGATCTGCATCAGGAACCCGCCTCACGGCGGGTTTTTTTTAGTCGATCAGCCCGGCGTTGTGTTTGCGCTTGATCAGTGCGTCGATTTCACCGCTGGCAAGCTCGGCCGGCAGACCGCTACCGGGGAACGTCTTGGCCCATTCGTACAACTTCGTGGCCTGCCCCAGGTGTTGCGACATCAACGGCGTCTGCGCGCAGGCCTCGTCCAGAGCGCTGACCACCTCTTTCGCCAGCGGCTGGTACAAGCCTTCGAGGGCCTCGGCAACGGGTTGGTCTTGATCGCGCCCGCTCTGGAACCAGGCCATTGCGTTCAACGTGACCTGCGTTGTTCTCGGATAGAACGAGCACATCAGATTCCAGGGATCGCCGTCCTTGGTCTGGTCACCGGCACTGCGGAAGTCGGTTCGCAGAATCACCGCCGGAATATCGAGCATCTTCGCGAGCATGAACTCGACGACTGTGCCCGAATCAAGATCATCACCATCGAAGTTGAACAGAGCGACATCGCTGCGCATGACGGCGAGCAGATCCTGATTGCGAATGGCGACGGACCGATGCGTGCTCTGTTCGAGTGCCTGAGGCAGTACGCATCGGTAGCGCTGCTCCGACACGGACTCGATGTAGTCAGCGAGCAACGCGTTACCGATCAAGTCCTTGTGATCAAAGATGTCACCGGCGAAGTAGAGTGTTCGTTGTGCCGCCATCGCTACACCGTACCGAAGTATCGGTCGCCAAAGTCGCCGAGGCCCGGGCGGATGTACTTGTTGTCGTCAAGTTCGCGATCGACCGCGGCGGTAACCAGCGTGACATCGTCGTGACGCGTCTGCAGTCGCGCAATGCCCTCGGGGGCCGCTACCACACAAACGGCGACCACGTCCGTGGCGCCGGCGCGTTTCACCGCGTCGATGGTGTCCTCCATGGAGCCGCCGGTTGCCAGCATCGGGTCGATGACACACACGCGCGCGTCGGCGAGATTGGGTGGCAGCTTGCAATAGTACTCGCGCGCAATGGCCGTGGCCTCGTCACGCTCAAGGCCAACGAAGCCCACGCGCGCGTTGGGTATGAGCTCCATACCGGCGAAGAGCATCGCAAGGCCCGCGCGCAGTACGGGGACAAAGACCACCGGTTTAGCGGGTTTTTGAGCGGTCATACGCTCCAGCGGTGTAGTGATCTCGACGTCGTCCTGAGGCAACGTTCGCGTGGCCTCAAGCACGAGCATGCGCGACAGTCGCTCGGCATGCCGGCGGAACCGTTCAATGGGTGTCGTCTGATCGCGCAACACAAGGAGCGACTCGTCCGCCACGCTGTGGGTCAGTTGAATCATGTGGCTCATCGGCGTTCCTGAAGTCTATCCACCGGGTGACCAGAGCATCGCCACGATGCATCCGGTCATGTGCGTGGCGAGCGTACCTGCGAGAACCGCACGCAGCCCGAACTGTGCGATCTCACTGCGGCGTCCTGGCGCCATGCCGCCGATGCCGCCGATCAGAATGGCGATTGAGCTGAAGTTGGCGAAACCGCACAACGCGTACGACGCAATGACGGCCGACCGTTCACTGATCGCGCCGGCCGCAATCTTGTCGCCAAGTTCGACGTAGGCGACGAACTCATTTGCCACGGTCTTGATGCCGACAAGCGAACCCACTTCCTGAGCGTCCTGCCACGGGATGCCCATGAGCCAGACAAACGGGGCGAGCACCGCACCGAGCAAGCGTTGCAGGGACCAGTTGTCCTGCCCCACCAGCGCGCCGACGGCCCCCAGCGCCGCATTAACAAGTTCGACTAGGGCCACAAACGCAATCAACAGCGCACCGATGTTGGCGGCCAGCCGAAGCGCGGACAGGGCGCCCTCAGCTGCCGCGTCGATGGCGTTGACCGTGGTGCGTTCGATATGCACATCCGTATTGCCGAGGGTGAGCGGCTGCCCGGTTTCGGGCACCATGATTTTTGCAATCAACAGCGCGGCGGGTGCTGACATCAGACTGGCCGTGATCAGATGGCCGGCGAAGTCTGTGCCAAGCATCTGCGTATACGCCAGCATGACCGAACCGGCCACCGTGGCCATGCCGACGGTCATCAAAGAGAAAAGCTCGGAAGCGGTCATCCGTTCAATGAACGGCTTGACCAACAGAGGGGCTTCGGTCTGCCCCACAAAAATGTTGGCCGCGGCGGCGAGCGATTCGACCCCGGACACCCCCATCGCGCGCGACAGCCCCCGCGCCACAAGCCGCACCACGAACTGCGCGACGCCCCAGTGGTACAGCACCTGAAAAATGGCGCCAAGCATGATGATGCCCGGCAAAACATTCAGTGCAAAGGAGAAGCCGGTGTCCATGAGAGGGCCAAACAAAAAGCGCGACCCTTTATCGACGAAGCCGAGAAGCTGGGTCACACCCTCGCTCATGCCGATGAAGAAGCTCTGACCAACGCCGGTGACGAGCAGGAAGACGCCGATAACAAACTGGATACCGACGCCCCATACAACAACGCGCCATGGGAACCGGCTTCGATCACTGGAGCACAGCCACGCGATGCCGATCAGCGCAAACAATCCGACGAACGCCGTCAGTCGTGGGAGAAAATCGCTCAATGTGGTACCCGCCCCCGCCAGCAGCGCACGACATTAGCAGTATCGACGCGTGAGGTCACTGTGCCGGACGACTGCTAAACTATGGCGATGCAATTGAGAAAGAACATGAGTCTTGCGCTTGTCGTCCTCGTGGCCGGCTGTGCGCAAGTGGGACCGGAAGCGGACCCTCGGTCGGCTGCAACGACCGACGAGGTTTCCGCCGGGTTCGAGCTGATCCGCGATGATGCTGAGGCGCTGGCCGCGTTCATGCGGGCGTTCCCGAAAGGCGGCGATATTCATCACCATCTGATCGGGACGCCGACGCCCGAGTTGTTCATGCGCATTGGTGCCGAGCGCAGGTTCTGTCTCGATCCCGAACTTCTTGTCGCTGCACCGGGGCCGTGCGCGCCGCCCAGTATTGCCTTTACCGACCTTGCGGCGCACCCGGCGCTGCGCGACCGGCTTCAGCTTGCGTGGTCACTGCACGATCGCACACCGGGCGCAGACGACGTGCCGGCGCATTTTTTTGGCGTGTTTCCAAAAATCTGGTCGTTGTCGGAAACGCGCGGGTTGATTCTGGCGCATCTGAAGCGTGCAGCCGCGCAGGAGAATGTGCTTTACCTCGAGACTCAGCTGCAAACGCCGGGCGCCACGGATCGCCTTCGCTCCGCCGGAATGGCGATTGGCGAGGGGCAGGATGTTCTGTTGATGCGCGAGGGCCTTCGTCGCAGTGGCGAACTGGAGGCGGCGGTGCAGGCGTCGCTCGCGGAACTGCGCGGGTACGAGGCGCGGGTGGAGTCTGAACTGGGCTGCGCCACAAGCCGCATACCGGCGTGTGACGTGGCGCATCGGTATCAGATGTATGCGCTTCGCATTCTGCCCAACCCTATGGTTCTGGCCGATATGATTCTCGCGTTTGAGGTGGCCAGTCGCAGCCCGCTGGTCGTGGGTGTGAATGTCGTGGGGTTCGAGGGGAATGACAACGCGCTTTCGAATTACTCGACGCACATGCGCGCGCTGTCCGCGTTGCGAGACGAGTATCCGGGGGTACGACTGGCCTTGCATGCGGGTGAACTGACCGCACGCGAAGCCGGTGCCGCGGCCTTGCAAACCCATGTGCCCGAAGCGGTCTATGGCGCGGGTGCAGACCGGATTGGCCACGGGAACGCAATTGCCACCAGCGCCAACCGTGAGGCGCTTCTGACTTATCTATCTGAGCGTGGCATACCGGTCGAAATTTCGCTGACCAGCAATCACTGGCTCCTCGGCCTGGAGGGGCAGGCGCACCATCTGCCGCTGCTTTACGACAACAACGTGCCGTTCACACTCAATACCGACGACGCCGGGATCTTCGAGACCGATCTCAGCCGCGAGTACACAGTCGCGGCCCAAAAATACAAATGGCTGACTTATCGCGATTTCAAGACACTGTCCCGCAGAGCCATTGAGGTGTCGTTCCTGCCCGGCGCGTCCTACTTTCGCGATCTGGAAAGCGGTCGGGCCGTAGCGGCGTGTGCCGACCCCGCATCAGCACGCTGCGGGGATTTTCTGGACGGCAGTGCCCGCGCGAGACTTCAGCACCGGCTGGAATCACGCTTCACGGCGTTCGAACGCAACGCCGGAGCGCGCGAGTGGTAGCGCACGCCTCGGCCTGGTGTGCCGTGCTCGCCGCCGCATTGGCACTGGCGACGATCTCTACAAGCGCCGCGCCCGCCGCACAGACGGGTGAGACCGTGCAGATTGATTTCGAACCGCAGCCAGCGGCGAGGCTGCGTGACCGCGCGCTACTCGAGGTGAGCGGTATGGCCACATCTCGCCGCAGCGCTGACGTGCTGTGGGTGCATAACGACAGCGGATCTCGGGCCGTGGTTTATGCCATCGATGCACACGGTCATACGCGCGGGCGAGTCCAAGTCAAAGGCGCCACGGCGCGCGACTGGGAAGATATGGCGTCGTTCGTATATGAGGGCCGACCCATGCTGCTGGTGGCCGACATTGGTGACAATAAAGCCCGGCGCGCCACCGTCTGGTTGCATGTGTTCGAGGAGCCGGCGCTGTCCGGTGAGGCGGCCGATCTGGATTTGGCCGCGGATCTTGCCTGGAGTGTCCCTTTGCTTTTTCCCGACGGGCCGGCCGACTGTGAATCGGTTGCGGTGGATATCGAACGCAGCCGCGTTTTGCTTTTGACCAAGCGGGAGAACCCGCCGCGCCTCTATGAGGTGCCGTTGAAGCCTGACGGTGCGTTGCCAGCGCGCGGCGCGGTCCAGTCGGCCAGGTTGATTTCCGAGGTCGGTGGTATCCCGCGACCGACGGCCGAGGACCTTCTGGCCGATCCTGTTTTCGGCGCCTACGCGTCACAGCCCACCGCGATGGATCTGGCGGGTCGGGAACTGGTTGTGCTGACGTACACGCGCGCCTATCGCTTCGTCGCGAAGGACGGCGAGAGTTGGCGCACCGCGCTTCAAAGACCGCCAGAGCCGATCGCTTTACCGCGACTGAAACAAGCCGAGGCGCTGGCGTTTGATGCCAACGGGCGCGACCTCTTTGTGACCTCGGAACGCCGTTCGGCGCCGCTTATTCGGCTCGCGCGGCGCCATCGGGTCGGTGGACAGCCGTGACGGTTCGACCTGCCGTTGTTTTGCTCACCACAGTGTGTCTTGCCTTGGGCAGCTGCACGGCGCTCGACCGCGCGTCGACGGTCAGCATCATGACATTCAATGTGCAGAACCTGTTTGACACGCGCGATGATCCTTTAAAACGGGACGAGACCTACCTGCCCATCGCTGCGAAACAAAGTGCGCAGCACAAGGCCAGCTGCGCGGGGATTGAGGTTGCCGTCTGGCGCCGGGAATGCCTCGAGCTCGATTGGAGCGACGTCGTGCTCGATGCCAAGCTGCGAGCGCTGGCGGACGCCATTCTTGCCAATGACCCGTCCGGTCGAGGTCCGGACATTCTGGTGTTGCAAGAGGTGGAGAACCGCCGTGTGGTCGAGGCACTGCGTGAGGGCTATCTGGCACGTGCGGATTACCTCCCCGTGGTGCTGCTGGAGGGGCGCGATGCGCGGGGGATTGACGTTGCTTTTCTGTCGCGCCTGCCGCTGATCGGAAAACCGGTGTTGCATCCGGCCGTGTTCCCGGGGGCCAGTGACGCGGTCGTGGCGGACACCCGCGGCGTGCTTGAAGCGACCTTTGCGCTGCCGGACGGCACGCCGCTGACGGGCTTTGCGGTGCATTTCCCGGCTCCGTTTCACCCGGTGGGACTGCGCATCCAGGCCTACAGCATGCTCAATCAACTTTTGGCGCAATTGCCCGCGGATCGGTTGGCGTTCGCTGCGGGCGACTTCAACACAATCTCGAGCGAAAAAGCCGTACTGGACGAGCATGTGGTGCCGCGCTGGTATATCGGGCATCAGATGGGCTGCGGCGAGTGTCGCGGCACCTACTATTACGCACCGGACGATAATTGGTCGTTTCTGGACATGATTCTGCTGTCAAAGAGCTTTGACCTGTCGAATCGGTGGCGGCTTAAGCCCGGCAGCGTGCAGGTTGCAAACGCTCACCCCGAGCAGGTGAGGGAAGACGGGGCCCCGCGTCGCTTTGACAGTGCGAACGGCCGCGGTGTTTCCGACCACTGGCCACTCAGAATTGCACTGACGAACTAGCGCGGTGTGAAATCTTTCACATAACCGCCACGGCACGTGCTGTAGTCTTCGCGCTGGGGGTGTCTGGTTCGCCTTCGCACTGATTTCATTACAGACAGGGACTTACGAGCGCCACCGGGCGTCTCGCGATCACAACACGCCGTGCCAGTCCGTATTTTTAACGTATATGTCCACAAGCAGGTGATCCTGCTGGGATTCCTTGAGTTTTGCGCCATCATCGCGAGCGTCTACGCGGGCGCGTATCTGCGGTTCGCAGGCGACATGGGCGGCGTGGTCGATTCCATCGGCACGTTGTGGCCCAAGGCGCTGATTGTGTCCGCCATTATCATGGCGGCGATGACCGCGATGGGCCTTTATCACGCACGACTTCGGCCTCGGCGGTCCGGTATTGCCGTACGGGTTATCGTGGCGTTCATTCTGGGCGGCGGCGCGCTGGTCACTCTGTTTTATGTGGCACCGTCGCTGTACGTGGGACGTGGTGCGTTGGCCCTCGGTCTGTTCATCGCCTTCCTGCTGGTGTCTCTCATCCGCACCGTGTTTTTCACGATCGTTGGGGACGATGTCTTCAAGCGCCGCATTCTGGTGTACGGTGCCGGCGAAAAAGCCGGGAGCATCATGGGGCTGCGGCGGCGCTCGGATCGGCGCGGCTTCAAGGTACACGGATTTATCCGTGCCAATGAGGCCGAAACCCGTGTGGACCCGGAACGATTGATCGAGTTGCCAGGGTCACTGGTCGACTACGCCGTCGCCAATGCCATCGATGAGATTGTGGTGGCGATTGATGACCGTCGGCGCGGGATCGATCTGCCGGAGTTGCTCGCGGCCAAGCTGGTCGGCATCCGCGTCACGGACGCGCTGTCGTTTTTTGAGCGCGAGACCGGAAAAGTACGGTTGGATTTGCTGTACCCGAGCTGGCTGATTTACTCCGAGGGTTTTGACCGTCGTCCCGCCCAGCTGTTTCTGGGACGCCTGCTGGACATCGTCTTTTCGCTCGGGCTGCTCGCGATAGCGTGGCCGTTCATGATCGGCGTGGTGATCGCCATCAGACTCGAAGAGGGGTGGCGTGCCCCGGTGCTCTATCGCCAGACGCGCGTCGGCTTCCAGGGCCGGGATTTCGATGTGTTGAAGTTCCGCTCGATGACCGTCGATGCCGAACAGGACGGCGTCGCGCAATGGGCGAAGAAAAATGACTCACGCGTGACCAAAGTGGGTGAGGTCATTCGCAAGTACCGACTCGACGAGTTACCGCAGATTTTCAACGTCCTGCGCAATGACATGAGTTTCGTTGGCCCGCGGCCCGAGCGCCCTCGATTTGTGGCCGAACTCAGCGAGCAGATCCCGTACTACAGCGAGCGGCACTGCGTGAAGCCGGGTATCACGGGCTGGGCCCAGCTTTGCTACGCCTACGGTTCCTCCACCGAAGATGCGATGGAAAAGTTGCAGTACGACCTGTTCTACGTGAAGAATCGCTCGTTGCTTTTCGATCTGATGGTCATGCTGCAAACTGCTGAAGTGGTTCTCTGGAAGGCGGGTGCGCGCTAGGCGCGCGGCCGCACCGACTCGGTCCCGCACTGCCATACGGCCTTCGATGGCACCGCGACCGTATTCGGAAGACACCGCATGAACGCGGGCGCCGTCTCATATGGTCTGGCCGCGGCCAGCTGTTTTATTTTCCTGATTCTTCTGCTAACGCGATGGCGCGGTCGGCTCGACCAGAGCTTCCTGCCGCTCGTAATTGGTGTGAATGCACTGTGGGCGCTGTGGCTGTCGCTCGCGTACGAATACACTGACCTCGCACCGTTACGGTGGGTCGCTCTCGCCGACACTGTCCGCGGTTTGTTGTGGATCGTCCTGCTGTGGCGCCTTTTGACGCAGCGTGAGGATCAGGACACGGCGCCTTCGTCGCCGCCGCACTTGCGTCGAACGCTGATCGGCGTGTCCGTTGCGGCGCTCACTGCCCACGGCGTCGGCTGGGTGTCCACGCTGGTGGCGCGAGCGCCCGTCAGCGCGTTGATGATCATGATCGGTTGCGGCTTCATCGTCGCGCTGTGCGTGCTGGTGTACGTCGAGCAGCTCTATCGAAATTCCGGCTCCGACGTGCGCTGGACACTCAAATTCCTGTGCCTCGGGATTGGCGGCATGTTCGCCTATGACATCTACCTGTTCGCTAGCGGCCTTTTGTTCCTGCAGCTCAACGCGGATCTTTGGGCAGCGCGCGGAGCGATCAATGCGCTTGCCATACCGCTGATGGCGGTGTCCATACGGCGCTGCGCAGCGCTCAAACGTCGTCGCTACGTCTCACGTCGCGTGGTGTTCTATTCCTCCGCGCTGCTCGGTGTGGGGATGTACCTGATCATCATGGCCACCGGCGGGTACATGGTGCGGGCCTACGGTGGTACGTGGGGCGGGTTTGCCCAGATCCTGTTTTTGAGCGGGGCACTGGTTGTGCTCGTCGTGGTGCTGTTTTCCGGACAGGCGCGCGCGCGGGTGAAGGTCTTCCTGACCAAGCATTTTATGGATTTTCGCTACGATTACCGGGAGGAGTGGCTGAAGCTCACCCGTGCCCTCACCGCCACCGACAATGAGAAACCGCTTGCCGTGCGGGCCATCGAAGCGGTCACCGGGCTGCTCGACGCGCCGGGCGGTGCGCTGTGGATTCGTGACGGGAACACCTACACCGTCAGCCATGTCTGGAATCTCTCGCTCGCCAACGAAGCGGTCGTACCGGTCGACAGCGCGTTTCTATCGTTCATGGAGCAGAGGGAGTGGGTGATCGATCTGCACCAGTTGAAGGACGACCCGGCGCACTATGATGATCTGGCCGTGCCACCGTGGCTCGCGCGAATCGAAACCGCATGGGTCGTGCTCCCGCTGAAGCAGTCGGATGGACTGGTCGGGTTCATGGTCCTGGCCGGCGCGCTGGCGCCGCGCGAGTTGTCGTTTGAAGATCACGACCTGTTGAAGACCGTCGGACGACAGATCGCGGGCCATCTGGCGCTGGACCGCTCTGCGCAGATGTTGACAGAGACCCGCCAGTTCCAGGCTTACAACCGCTTGACCGCCTTTATCATGCACGACCTGAAGAATCTGATCGCCCAGC
This sequence comes from Pseudomonadota bacterium, assembly GCA_039026595.1. Taxonomy (GTDB): domain Bacteria; phylum Pseudomonadota; class Gammaproteobacteria; order Steroidobacterales; family JBCCMA01; genus JBCCMA01. The sequence continues at coordinate 9,151 of JBCCMA010000058.1, read as the reverse complement.
AGTCTCTGGTGGTCAAAAACGCCGCCCGCCACAAGGACAAGCCCGAGTTTGTCGACGATGCCATCGCTACGGTCGACAATTCGGTGCAGCGGATGAACCGACTGCTCGAGCAGCTGCGCACCGGCGAAAGTCAGCGCGGCGCCCAGACCTCGCGCATCGACGATATCTGCGGCGATGTGGTGCGCCGCAATGCACAACGCCAGCCCGTACCGGAACTAAACATAAAGGACGCGGGTCTGCGTGTGGATGCGCCCGCTGAGACGTTGACAATGGTTCTGGGTCATCTGGTGCGCAACGCCCAGGATGCGACGCCGGCTGACGGTTCCGTGACGCTAATCGTGGGGCGCGAGCGCGAAAGCGTTATGATCACTATCCGGGACAACGGGTCCGGAATGAACAAGGAGTTCATCCGCGACCGGCTTTTCCGGCCTTTCGACACCACGAAAGGCACTAAGGGCATGGGTATAGGCGTCTACCAGGCCCGCGATTTTCTACGATCCGTTGGCGGACAGCTCACGGTGCAATCAGAGGTGGGGCAGGGCAGCACATTCGTGGCGCGTCTGCCCATTAGTGCGCGGAGCACCGGGCCCGCCCCCGGAGCCGGCGTCAGCGACGCCGCCGTTGAGGAAGTGAATTGAAGGACAAAAAGCCGAAGCTGCTGGTCGTCGAGGACGACCCGGGGATCCAGAGCCAACTCAAGTGGTGTTTCGAAGACTACGACGTGGTCTTTGGAGACGACCGTCCGTCGGCGATCGCCGAGCTGCGTCGCCACGAACCGGCGGTCGTTTTACAGGACCTCGGTTTGCCGCCCGATGCCGAGGGCGTGAGCGAGGGGCTGGCGACGCTCGAGGAAATACTGGCACTCAAACCCCACACAAAAGTGATTGTGGTGACGGGTAACGACGAAAAAGACAATGCGGTCCGTGCCGTGGCCGGCGGGGCCTATGACTTCTATCAGAAGCCAATCGATGCCGATGTGCTGCTCCTGATCGTCAAGCGCGCGTTCCACATGCACGCGCTGGAGGAGCAGAACCGTCAGCTTCTCGCGCAACGCGGGGGAACCCCGCTGGGCGGCATCATCGCTGTCAGCGCTGAAATGCTCAAAGTGTGCCGTTTGATCGAGAAAGTGGCACCGACCAACGCGACGACCCTGCTGCTTGGCGAAAGCGGCACGGGCAAGGAAGTTCTGGCGCGGGCGATCCACGCGGAGAGTCGACGCGCAGACGGACCGTTCATTGCCATCAACTGCGCCGCGATTCCCGAGAACCTGCTGGAGAGCGAGCTGTTCGGTTACGAGAAAGGCGCTTTCACCGGCGCGACCAAGCGCACGGAAGGGAAGATCGAATACGCGAACGGCGGCACTTTGTTCCTCGATGAGATCGGGGATATGCCGATGGCGCTTCAGGCCAAGTTGCTGCGGTTTTTGCAGGAGCGTGTGGTGGAGCGCGTAGGCGGTCGAACCGAAATCCCGGTCGATGTCCGGGTGGTGTGCGCGACCAATCAGAATCTGCAGTCGTGTATCAGCGACGGTCGCTTCCGTGAGGACCTCTATTACCGGATCTGTGAGGTCACCTGCAACATTCCGCCGCTGCGCGACCGCGAGGGCGATGCGGTCGTCCTGGCCCGGGCGTTTCTGCAGAAGTTTGCGGAGCGGCACAACCGCTCGCTGCGCGGCTTTACGAACGACGCGGTGCAACTGATCGAACGGTACCCGTGGCCGGGCAACGTGCGCGAGCTTGAAAACAAGATCAACGGCGCCGTCATCATGGCCGATGGCAAGCAGGTCAATGCCGACGATCTGGCGTTGGATGTCGATGACGGTACGGCGCAACCGCTCAACCTGCGAGAGGTTCGGCAAAACGCGGAGCGAAAAGCGTTGAACCGGTCGCTGGCATTGACCGACGGCAATATTTCGAAGGCGGCGGAGTTACTTGGCATCACCCGCCCCACCTTTTACGACCTGATGCAACGACACAATCTGGCAGAAAAGAAAGCCAGTGCGAACGAGGAAGCTTAAGTCATGTCCACTACGCTTAAATGGGCCATCGCTCTGTTGTCACTCTGCAGCCTGCTTACGGCATGCGGGGACAGCCGCAGCCCGGAACAGGTTCTCGCCGACGCCAACCAGAAAATTGAGGCGCTGAGTTACCGCAGCGCCATCATCGAATTGCGCAGTCTTCTCAAGGACAACCCCGACAATCTGGGCGCGCGCCTCAGTCTGGCCCGTGCGTTGCTCGAGGTCGGTGACTACGACACGGCTGACAAGGAACTGGCCCGTGCTCAGGACCTGAACGCCACTCAGGAACAATTTGCCAAGCTCCTCGCCGAGGTCTACATGGCCCGCGGTGAGTTCGCCCAGCTTTTGGCCGAAATCGATCCCTCAAAGGTGGATCCGCCGGCGCTCTCAAGTGAACTGAAGGCACTTCGCGCCAACGCGATGCTCGCGTTGGGATCGCGTAGCGATGCGACCAAGATCTATGAGCAGGTTTTGGCTGACGGTGAAAGCACCGAAGCACAGCGCATCGCGCTTCTGGGCCTCGCATCGGTGGCCGAGCGCTCGGCGGACTATACGAAGGCGGAAAAGCTGGCGCGTCAGTCGCTCGAAATCGCGCCGGACTCGGCGGAGAGTTACCTGCGCGTCGGGCAGTACATTATCGTGCAGACTCGATTTGATGAGGCGATCAGCTTCTTGTCGGAAGACGGGGCGAGCGGCGTGCGTATGTCGCGAATGGAGCGTTTTCGATGGTACGGCGAGCGCACGCAGGCCTTCCTCGGCGCTGCGAAATACGACGAGGCGCGTGAATCGGCGAACGTTATGAATCAGATTTCGCCATCCCACCCCATGTCGGGCTTCCTGCTCGGTCAGGTTGAGTTCCGTAGTGGAAATCTCGACACGGCGCTCGAAACGGTTCAGGACGTTGTGGCGAAATTCCCGACGTTTGTGCCCGCGAAAGCTCTGTTGGGCGCGATCAGCCTTGAACGCGGTGACTACGAACAGGCGGAGGAATATCTGTCCGCCGCAATCGCCGCCGAGCCGGGCAATGCGAGCACGCGCCAGCTGCTCGCGGCAACGCGCATGCGGATGGAACGACCCGAGGATGCGGCCCAGACGCTACGCGAGGGTATGCGCAACGGGGCGAGCAACGCGTCTGTCCTTGCAATGCTGGGTAACGCTACCGTGCAGCAAGGCCAGAGCGATGAGGGCGTCGCGCTCCTGCAGCAGGCATTGGAAGCCGAACCGGACAATGCCCAGGCTGCCATCTCACTGGCCTCGGCCTACGTGGCACGCGGGGAACGGAGCCGTGCGCTGGATTTGATCAATTCATTGCCGGATAACGTGATCGAACCGCGCCGTCGCGAGATTCTGACGGTGGTTGCGAGTTTCGATGAACGCAATCCGTCAGCCGCCCAGCGTAAGCTTGAGAGCCTTTTGTCCGAGGCCCCGCATGATGTGGAGTTGCTGGGACTTGCCGGGGGCTTCTACCTCACCACGGGCGATACGCCGAAAGCACGCGACGCCTACGAGAAGATTATCGACATCGATCCGCTCAATCGGGCGGGCCTGACCGGCATCCTCCGTGTCGAAGAGCGCACCGGGGATTACGCCCGCACGCGCGAGCTGTTCTCAGCGGCTCTTCGGGACAACCCGAACGAGGTGTTTCCGCATCTTGTCCTCGCGCGAATTGAAGAGGTGGCCGGTAACCACGGCAAGGCGATCGAGCTGGTGCGCGCGGCGCACGGCGTAGACGAGACCGCGCTTCAGCCCAACCTGGTACTGAGCAGCGAGGCCTTGAATAACGGAGACTTTGGCGCGGCCGATCGTCACGCGCGACTCGCTCTTACGCACCACCCTGACGTGGCGCGCTCGCAACTGGCGATGGGACTGGTGCATGTGCGACAGCAGGAGTTTGATCAGTCCCTGCCGTATCTCAATCGTGCGGTCAGCCTCGACCCGGATAACTACTTCAACCACTACCAACTCGGGGCGGTCCAGTCGAACATCGGTCAGCTCGCGCAGGCGCGCAGCAGCTTCCGTGAAGCATATCGACTGAACCCCGAGCACCTCGCGTCGCTGCGTTCTCTGGCCATTCTTGAGATTCGCGCGGGCGACAGCCGCCGGGCCGATGAGTTGCTGCGCGAGGCGCGCGCATCGGTGGGCGACGGGCCGGTGCTCGATGAACTGACCGGGGACATCCGGGCGAGTCAGAAAAAATTCAGCGAGGCGCTTGCTGCCTACCAACGTGCGTTTGCGGCGAACCAGACGTGGCCCTTGGTGCGCAAGCGTTTTGCGATGCTCGGCGAGACCGGTGCACCGGACGTTACGCTGCCGCTGCGCAACTGGCTAAAGGACAATCCGCGCCATATCCCGGCGCGTGTGTTGCTCGCGCAGACGTATTTGCGCGTCAATGATCGATTGAACGCGATCGAACAGTACGAAATGGTGATCATCGAACAGCCCGAATCCGCGTTCGCGCTCAACAATCTGGCGTGGCTTTATCTGAACGAGGCGGGGCCGGATAACCAGCGACGCGCTCTGGAGATGGCGACCAAGGCCCATCGTCTCGCACCGCTCAATTTTGACATCGCCGACACGCTCGGCTGGGTGCAGTTCAACAACGGACGGCTCAACGAGAGCGTCGACACGCTGCGCGAAGCCATGTCGTCAACAACGCCGCGCCGCAGTCCGGACATTGCCTATCACCTGGCAGCGGTGCTGCAGGAATCGGGCTCTGGCGATGAGGCACGCGAGATTTTGATCCGAGCGCTTTCGGCAACGCGACCCTTCGAGAATCGCGCCGCAGCCGAGCAGCTGCTGGAAACGCTCTAATTGGTGGCCGATCGGCGCGTCAAAGTGACGCGCCGATTGCGTCACGCACATTCTTCATCTGACGATCGCCCGGCCGCGAGGCCAGCCAACTGTCGATGGCATCGCCTGGACGGCGTCCCGCGGCGTGGGCGGCGATCGCTGCCTTAAACGACATTCCGCGCGAGGGATCTTCGATGTATGCCCGCTCGTAGGACGAGGTCGCCCGTCCGTAATTGCCCTGCAGCAGGTAAAGATCGCCTTGCAACTCAAGCCCCGCTGCTTTCGTACGATCGAGACCGGTCAGATCGTCGGACAGCGCTCTGGCCTGTTCTGAGTTGCCGCGGCGGTGTTCCTCAATCGCAAGTGCGGCGACGGTTTCCGGTGGCAACGCATTGCGCAATAGCGCGCCCTTGATGTCCCGACGGGCCTGCCAGAAGTCACCGGATGCAAGCTGCGCCCGTACCAGCGCAATCGCCACCTCGGTGGTGGACGGTGACACCCGAATGGCTTCGCGCAGCGTGTCGATCGCCGCGTAGGAATCGCCTCGTAGCAAGCTCGCCTCGCCCTGCAGCGCGAGTGCCGAGGCGTTGTAGGGCTGCTGCGCGAGGATGCCGTCAGAGAGTGTCTGCATGCTCTGATGATCGCTGCGTCGGCGGGCATAGGACGCCATCAACAAGCGGGGTTCGACGGCTTCAGGATTGCGCTCGATCGCCATTTCGAGCCACTGAACGGCGTCGTCTCGCCGGCCCTGCCGCTCGGCGACCTCGGCCAGCGCGAGGAACGCGGTAAGATCACTGGGATCGTCACGCCGCCGCCGCTTCGCCAACTCTTCCGCTCGCCGCAGATCTCCCGCGCGCAGAAAACGAAGCAGTCGAAGCGTGGTGCGAGCACGCTGAGTCTGATCGGTGACCGGCCATTCGGACATGATCTTGTCCGCTTCGTCCACCTGACCTCCGTGCAACAGGTTGGCAACAGCGTGAATACTCAGCGGGGTGTCGGCAGCCGGCTGGCGCAATAGAAAATCGTAGAGCTGGGCGGCGTCGGTAAACTTACCCGACAGCGTCATGGCGCGAGCAAGATGGCGCTGTGCACCGTCCGGCCACGCTGATCGATTGAGCGAACTCATGGTTGCAACCGCTTCGTTGGCGTTGCCCATGCCGAGGTAAATCCGTGACTGCAGTTCGGTCATAAGCGGATCACTGGCATCGCTGCCACCGGACTCGATCAACGGTAATTGCGACCGCCCGAATTGACCCTGTGCCAGATCGGCAGCCGTGCTCAGCTTCTGTGAGGGCACATGATTCGGAACCAGGTTGAGCACATTGCGCAGGTATTCGCGTGCCAGACGATAGTCCGCATTTTCGTAGGCAAGGAGTGCACGCAGATACTTCGGCAGCGGGTGAGACGGGTAGGCCGACAGCAGCTTATCGAGCGCCGCGATCGCCTCGCGTTCGTTTCCGAGGCGCCATTCCACCTCGGCCAGCGCAACTCTGGCCTCGATCCACTGCGGGTAGTTGTCCAGGTTGCGGGGCAACGCCACCGTGTCGCGCAGCGTCAATCGCGCCTCGTCCAGGCGATTCAACGCGACGAGGACGCCCGCGAGCTGTGCGTGGGCCGCGATGCTGTTTGGCTCGGTGGCGACGACCCGTCGCAAACGCCGCTCGGCGCGGGCAAAGTCGCCCTTTGCCTGCTCGACGGCTGCAAGGCCAAGTTGGGCCTCGATCACCGATGGTGAGGCGCTGCTGACCTCATTGAACAACTGCGCTGCGTCCGCGAGGTCGCCGCGGTGCAGGTGCGCTTTTGCCCGGCACGTTTGGCCGAGCGTCGTGCGCGTTTGGCCGAACTCGTCCAGAACGGCATCGAACTCCCCGCGTGCGAGGAGTGCGTCGCACAAAAGGCGGTCACCGCGGGAGGGATCATTATCCATCCGCGCAATCGCTCTGGCCTGTCGCTCGGCGACGCTGGCCCGGCCTGCAATCAGCGCCACCTGTGCGAGGCGGGCGCGGATTTCCGCGTTTCCGGGTTGCGCCTGAAGGGCGTTGGTCAGCTGCAGGCTGGCTGCATCAAACGCCTCATTGGCGATCGCGTCATCAGCTGCATCGAGGCTGTTGTCGACCCCATCGGAGCCTCCGCAGCCTGTCAGAGAGAGGAGAAGAGCGGCACAGGTCGCAAGACCAGACCGCCGAGCCGCGCACAGTCGCTCGTGCGCTGACCCGCGGAGTCCAGGGGTTACGGACGTCATAGCAGATCACTTTGTGACTATTGGTTTTATTATATCGAGCTCACGCGCCGCGTCAGGCCCGCATGGGCGTATCGCTGCGCGCCTTTATCTTGGCGCGAATTCGCACCCGATGTCAAAATATTTATTCGCGTCAATGTGTTATGAAAACTGTACGTGGTGGTTATGTGACGCTGTGCCACAATTGGGGTATGGGCGTGTGCTACGCTTTTTGGGATAATTCACGGCTCGCTGCGACAACCTGTAAAGGATTGCACATGATTCAGAAAATGTTCCGTCTGTGGCCCGCTCTGGCGGCGCTTGCCCTCACCGCTTGCGGAACGGCCCCTCCGAGCGAGGCCATACGCAACGCGGATCCGACGGTGACAGCGTCCTCGGAATACTCCATCGGCGCGGGCGACGGCCTCGACATATATGTATGGCGCCACGACGACTTGTCGCGGGCAGTGCCTGTGCGGCCCGACGGCAAGGTCTCGACCCCCTTGGTCGAGGACATGCAGGCGGCCGGGAAAACACCGTCTCAGCTTGCGCGCGACATCGAGTCCGTGCTCGGCGAGTACATCAAATCGCCGAAGGTCACCGTGATCGTGACGGGCTTCGTTGGTGCGTCGGATGACAAGATTCGCGTGATCGGCGAGGCCAGCCAGCCGCAGAACATCCCTTACAGGCAGGGCATGACCCTGCTCGATATCATGATCGAGGTGGGTGGTCTGACGGAACTTGCGTCCGGCAAGCGCGCCAAAGTATTGCGCCGCATCAACGGGACGATGGAAGAGATCAATGTCCGCCCCGATCTGCTGCTGCGTAACGGTGATCTCCGCTACAACGTCAATATGGTCCCTGGGGACGTCCTTCTGATCCCGGAAGCACGTTTCTAGTAACACTGCCGGTAACAACGCCGGCTTAGCCGACTGTGTAACGGCCGCGCCCGTCAGGGTGCACAGCGGGCGGCGCGGTTCAGTATGAGCTGCGAGTATCTGCCGCCGGATTTCGCATTATGTGGAAAGCGTCACGCTCGGGCGGGCGCGTCTTTGTCAGCATGACGGGAGCTGCGCCCCAACGCCGCAGAGAGAAGAAATATGGCTGAGTTGATTTCCAAACTGGTTGCCTACCTGCGAGGCATGTGGCGATTCCGCTGGTTGTCCCTCGCGATGACCTGGGCGCTTTGCATCGTCGGGTGGTACTTCGTGATTACGATGGATGACCAATACGAGTCGCGCGCTCAGGTTTATGTGGACACCGACTCGGTGTTGAGACCGCTCTTGCCCGGTAACGCGAAAGAATCGGACGTGATGAGCGAGGTCGAATTGATGACCCGCGCGCTGATGTCGCGACCCAACTTGCTCGACGTGGCCCAGAAAACCGACCTTGATCTGCGCGCGGGCACAGACAAGGAGATGGACGAGCTGATCATCGAGATGAAAAGCCAGCTGTCCATTCGTCAGGTGGGCAAGAGTCTGTATAACATTTCATTCCGCGATTACGAGCCGCAGGTGACGCGCGATGTGGTTCAGACGCTTCTGGGCAGCTTCGTCAGCGACACGCTGCGCGAGGGGCGTGAAAAGAACAACGAAGCGCTCGAGTTCATTGAGGCCAAGATTACGGATTACGCGCAACGACTGGCCGAGGCGGAGCGCCGCCTGGCTGACTTCAAGAAGCGCAACGTCGGCCTGATGCCCGGCGATTCGGGCGGTTTCTACGAGCGTCTGGATCTCGCGCTCAAGGAAAAGCGGGCGTTGGAGGTGGAGCGTCTTCTCAAGCGTGAGCGTCGCGACGAATTGCTGCTGCAGCTCGAAGGCGAAGAGCCCACCTTTGGCATCGCGCAGAAAACGCCCGGCAGCGGCGCCGCGAGCAGCTTCGACGCACGGATTGACCAGATCGACGCCGAACTGGGCGAACTGCGGCAGTCGTTCACCGATCGCCACCCCGATGTGGTGTCCCGTCTCGAGCAGCGCGAAGAGCTGGTCGCCAAGCGCGAGGAAGAACTGGCGCGCCTGGGTTCAACCGGCCCCAATCTGCCCGAGTTCAATCCGCTGGACCTCAATCCCGTTTATCAAAATCTGCGTATTGAGCTGAGCGCGGTGGAGCTCGATCTGAACGAAATT
>JBCCMA010000057.1:0-20722 GCA_039026595.1 Pseudomonadota bacterium | reverse complement strand
TTGAGCGCCGCCAACGCCGCGGCGGAACAAATGAAGCCGTCCACCAGCACCAGACGCGAGGCCTGCGCCGCGCCGATCATGGCGCCGGCGATCATCACCATTTCGAAGCCGGCGTATTCGCGCAGTGCGTCGTGCCCGGCGAGTGTGGCGGGTGTGCGTCCGGCCGCGCGGGCCAACAGCGCGCGTTTTCGTTCGAGGCCGTCGTCATCGAGGCCGGTGCCGCGCCCGGTCAGCGCGCGCACATCGCCACCGGTCAGTTTGGCGGCAACCAGACTGGCGGCCGCGGTGTTGCCGATGCCCATATCCCCGAAGGCCACGACGGGGTGCGCGCTGCCCGCGCCGATTGCGTTACCCGCGGACAGCGCCTGCTCGAGTTCGCCGTCGGTCATGGCGGGTTCCTCGATGGCGTTGCGCGTGCCGGCGCGGATGCGGTGCGAGATCAGGTCCGGATGATCCACCGGCTCGCCGGCCACCCCGGCGTCGACGACGCGTATGGCCACGCCCACTGCGTCCGCAAACGCGTTGGCCGCCGCGCCGCCAGCCAGAAAATTCTCGACCATCTGACGCGTGACCGACGAGGGGTAGGCCGATACACCGGCCGCGGCCATACCGTGATCCGCCGCGAACAGCGTCAGCTCGCAGGATGAGACGTCCGGCTGGTCCGTGCCCTGCAACAGGCAAATCTGCATGGCCAGCGCTTCGATCCGGCCGAGCGAACCGACGGGTTTGGTTTTGCTGTCGATGGCGGCCTGTATGCGTCGTTCAAGATCGCGCCGATCGTGGTCCGATGACATGCGGTTCCCTGCGGTGTTGTGCCTGTCTGGGTGACGGGGCGCATTGCAGTCCATGGTTGCGCGGTCGTCAAGTTCGTCACGGCCGTGTACGTCGTGCTTCGTGGTGCGCTCTGCGGTATCGTTCAGGCCGCTTCCGGAGTCGAGGCTCTCCCACACAATGAACGCCATTGAAGTTCGCGATTTGCGCTTCGGGTACGGTGCCGAAACGGTGGTCGATATCGATCATCTGGCCGTGCCGCAGGGCGAGTGCCTGGCGGTTCTGGGGCCGTCGGGTTGTGGCAAGTCGAGTCTCCTCCACCTTCTTGCCGGCCTGCTCAGGCCCAGCGCCGGTGCGGTGCGTCTGCTCGATCAGGATTTGTCGGACCTGAGTGCCACGGCGCTGGATCGATTTCGCGGCCAGAATATGGGTCTGGTCTTGCAGCGGTTTTTTCTGATCCGGGCGCTGAGCGTGCGCGACAATGCGCTTCTGGCGTGCCGTCTGGCCCGCTGCGATGTCAGCACCGCAGACGTCGATGCCTTGCTCGACAGGCTGAACCTCGGCGCAGTGGCGAACCAGAAGCCGCACACGCTGAGCCAGGGACAGGCACAACGGGCGGCCATCGCCCGCGCACTTGTACACAAGCCGCGCATTGTGATGGCCGACGAACCCACCTCTGCGCTCGACGATCACAATGCGTCTGAAGCCATCCGGCTGTTGCGCGACGCGGTGTCCGAGACCGGCGCGACGTTGGTTGTGGTGACCCACGATCAACGCATACGCGGCACGCTCGATCGCGACTACGACTTTGGAGCGACGCGGTGAGCTGGCTGCGACTGGCGCTGGCCAACCTCGGGCTCTCGCGGCTGACGTCGGCTGTAAACGTGCTGCTGATGGCGCTGGGCACAGCGAGCATCGTGCTGTTGTTGCTGGCCAGCGCGCAGTTGTCCGACACCATGTCGCGCGATGCGCGCGGTGTGGATGTGGTTCTGGGCGCCAAGGGCAGTCCCGTGCAGCTGGTGCTGTCGGCCGTCTACCACGCGGACGTGCCCACCGGGAATATTCTGCTGTCTGACGCACAGCAGTGGGCCGACGACGCGCGGGTCGCGCAGGCCATTCCGCTCTCGCTGGGCGACAGCTATCGCGGGTTTCGGATCGTCGGAACCACGCCGGACTATGGCGCGTTGTACAACGGTGAGATTCGCGAGGGCGCGTGGTGGGATGGTGCGATGGAGGCCGTCGTCGGGGCATCGGCTGCGGCTGCCGCCGGGCTGTCGGTCGGCGATACGTTTGCCGGCGCGCACGGGTTCTCCGATGGCGGGCACGATCATGAAAACGAGATGTACCGTGTGGTGGGCGTGCTCGGACAAACCGGGACGGTACTCGATCGCCTGGTGCTCACGTCACTGGACAGCGTGTGGGATATCCACGATATCGATCGCGGCGATCATGACGAAGACCACGAAGACCACGAAGACCACGAAGACCACGAAGACCACGAAGACCACGAAGACCACGAAGACCACGAAGAGCACGAAGAGCACGAAGAGCACGAAGAGCACGAAGAGCACGAAGAGAATGCGCGCGATGACGACCTTGAAATCACAGCCATGCTACTCAGGTATCGCTCGCCAACCGCGGCGGTCACGTTCCCGCGGCAGGTCAACACCACCAGCAATCTGCTCGCCGCCGCACCGGCAGTGGAGGTCACACGCGTACTGACGTTGATCGGCGTAGGTCTGGACGGTCTGCGGGCGTTTTCGTGGCTGCTGATTATCTCAGCCGGTCTGTCGATCTTTGCCGCGCTTTACGGCTCGTTGCGCACCCGCCGGGGTGATATCGCCATGCTGCGCTGTCTGGGCGCCACGCGCGGGGAACTCTTTTTCGCGTTGTTGCTCGAAGGTTTTCTGTTGACGCTGATGGGCGTCGCGCTTGGATTTTTCGCTGGCCATGTACTGGTCGAATGGCTCGGCGGATGGCTGCAGCAATCCCGCGGCGTCGGCTTCACTGGCTTGATCTGGCTGCAAAGTGAAACGTGGCTGGTGCTCGGTTTGTTTGGCGTCGGGATCGCGGCCGCCGCGGTCCCGGCAATTCAGGCGTATCGTACGGACGTGGCCAGGACCCTCGCGGAGGCACCGTGATATTTACTCGACGGCAATGGGTGTTGGCGGGCGCGCTCGCGCTGGCGGCGTGTGGCGACACGCCGACGGAAGACAGCGAGGCGAACAGCGGTGGGCTGACAGAAGAAGAAATGGCACTCGAGTTGCCCGCGTCTGAAAAGCCGGTCTCCGATACGGATGCACCTGCCTCAACAGACGAATCAGCGACCGAGCCGGACGAGGACCAGCCGGTTGTCGCCTACACCGACGATACACAGATCCAGATCGAGGCATTGGCGCAGGGCGGCTACTCCGATCCGCAGGGGCGGCTGGTGGTCGATGTGATCGAGGGCGACAACGCGTTCATGGCGATCCTTGTGGAGACACCAGCGGGCGCGCCGGTCATGGGCGCAACGGCCTCGATGTGGATGAAGGGAACCAGCGAAGTGGTCGCGTCGAGCCAAGCCAAGCCGATTCCGAGCGATCTGTACGGCCTGATCGACGTGGGCATCAGGGGCGGCAAGATGGGCAAGGACGTCCTGACAGTCACCGTCGGCGATCAAACCACCGAAGTGATCCTGAACGTGCTCAGCATCGAAGCCGCGCGCCAGCCGGCGTTACCCGAACTGGACGACGGCATCCCGTGGACGGAACTGATGGCGGCCAACGTGCAGTATCAGGGTGGCGGGCTGGTCACCGAGTTCATCGATACGGTGGCCGCGCGTGATGGCAAAACGGTGCGCATCTCCGGCTTTATGACGCCGCTTGAGGCCGATTCGAAGCAGAAGTGGTTTTTGCTGACCTCCAGCCCACCGCACTGTTACTTCGACATCCCCGGCGGACCGGCCGGAACGGTTGAAGTGCTGGCGCCGGATGGCATCGAGGTGGCTTATGAGCCCATCGTATTGGAAGGGCGCTTCGAGACACTTGAGAACGGGCAGGGCGCCATTTACAAGCTGCATGACGCCAAACAGATTTCGCCGTAGATCGGGCCGCGGGCTCCGTGTCTGATGGGCCCGCGGCCGAACTCACAAGTCGACTTCTAGACAGACCGTCGCTGCGATAACGCCAGCGACCCCAGCGCCGAGATGAAGAACCACGCCGCCGCCGGCAGCGGAATTGGCGCAACCTCCACAAAGCCGGTCGCAAAAAACTCGATCTGGGTGGCGCCGTCGCCGCCGTTCAGGCTCAGATTGAACGATCCGTCTTCATTGTCGATGAAAAACGTCTGACCGCTGTTCGGCGCCAGATCGAGGGTGCCGGCGCCACCGTCGGATGACGCGTAGTTAAACATGCCGGTCCAGTTTCCGTTCGGCACCTCGCCGGCAACAACGGGCGGGTTGAACTGATCCGGTGCAAACGTTGATGCGCCTGTGAGCGTGATCGACTGCGAACCGGAATCGAAGGCCAGCACGATCGGACTTTCGATGGTCAGCGTCCCATCCGTGGCGATGGTGGCCGTGAAAGTGAACTGCGTCACGTCAAAGAACGCATCACTGCTTGTGGCGCACGGACTTTGCAGCGGGCAGTACACCCCACCGCTGATCGTGATCTGGAGTGTGGTGGCGCTGGCGCCGACCGACAGTCCGCTGATCAGAAGCACGGCTCCTATCTTGCCAAGTGTTGACATAATTCTACTCTCCCTATGCTTTTTTTATGCCGCCTCTCAAGCTGGCGGTCTACATGCAGTGTACATAAATCCCTGCAGGTCTCACTGAATCTGCAGATCACGTACGGGCGTTTCATTGCAAGATCTGCCCTCCGTCAACGGTCGCCACCGATCTCCTTCCTCTCTCCACATTCCCTGCAAACATCTGGCGTTGAATGAATCACGACGACACTCGCGGGGATCACAGTGCAGAAGATCAAACGGACACTTACAGCGGTCGCATTTTTTTCATTGACCGCCTGCGGTTCCTCGGGTGGAACAGACGACACGGCACCACTGCCGTCCAGTACCAGCCCCGGAACGGCGGCGGCCGACCCTACGCCTCTCGAGGCGGGCGTCGACTACACCGCCATGGCGGACTTCTCGGCGCGCGACAACTGGACCTGCGACAACGAGATCGTCACGGACAACATCACTGGCGCTGTGCTGGAGCCGGATGTCACGGAGGCAACAAACAACGCGGCGCTGACGCGTGACTTCGACAGCAACTCGATCCCGGCCCACCGCGTCGGTGATTTTCCGAACAGCGGCAATCCCAACGCCATCGGCGCCTTTAACGTGTCGTACGACATTGCGCTACGCGTTGAGGCGGAGCGGCCCGACCGTCTGACGTCGAACGCTGCGAACCATGTGGCCATCTCGGTCGGCGGCATTCTGTTCGAGCCCAACACGGCGGAGTTCTACAACAACGACCGGAACTCGGGATGGAACTACGAGGCGCTGACCATCGGTGCAGCGGCCAACGACGACCTGTCGGGCGCCATCGGTTATTTGGGTACCGACTGCAATAGCGCCCACGTCCAGCCGACGGGCAAATATCACTATCACGGCATGCCCGAAGAACTCGTTGCTGATTTGCTCGACGCGACGGGGAACGACATCAACAACCCGGCGATGGTGCTGGTGGGATACGCGGCCGACGGTTACCCCGTGTACGCACGCTGGGCGTACGTGGATCCCATGGACGCCAGTAGCGGACTTACAGTTATGCGCGGCAGTTTTGAATTGATCGCGGGAACGCGTCCGTCGGGCCCGGGTGGAACCTACGACGGGACCTTCGTTCAGGACTGGGAATACGTGGCAAACAGCGGCGATCTGGACGAGTGCAACGGTCGCTACGGTGTGACGCCCGAATATCCGGGCGGCATCTACCACTACTTTGTGACGGACGATTACCCCTTCCTGCAGCGCTGCGTCTGGGGCTCGCCGTCACCCGATGCGCTGATCGGCGGGAATTGAAGAGATGACCGTGCTTCGTTCTGTCTTTTGCATGACGTTGGTCCTCCTTGCCGCCGCGAGCCGCGCGCACGGTACGCCCGATAATCATCTCGTAGTGGTCGTGTCCGAGACGCGCATCAAAATGAATATTGTGGTGGGAGACCGTGTACTGAGTTTGGCCGACGCCAATCGCAACGGTGTGGTTGTGCTTAAGGAGCTTCAGGCCGGACGCGACAGGCTAAACAGCTGGTTCAATGACGCTGTAGTGATTCGCAGTTCAGCCGGGGCGTCGCCTTCCATCGCATTCAAGGATTTGACGACTGATCTGGTGCATATCGAAGCAAGCGGCCATGTGGACCACGCGCGCTTTCGTCGTACGCTGGTTTTTGACACCGCGCCCGCTGCGATCGATCTAAACTCTGGTGGGTTGTTCGATCGGATACCGACGCTACAGGTAACGGTCGTCAACACCATCAACGGGGAGCGCAAGCGGCTGCGTTCCCCTTTCCAGAACGTGACGCTGAAACTCTAGCGTTACTGTTCGCGGTCCAGTACCACTGCGACGTCCTGTGACTGCCCGCCGCGTTCGATCGTCACGGTCACGGTGTCACCGATGCGGCGGTCATCGAGAATCCGGTTGATGTCTTCCACAAGATCAACGGGTGAGCCGTCGATTGCGGTGATGATGTCGCCGAGCAGAATCGACCCGCGTCGATCGCGGCTGGTGCCGCGCAGGCCCGCGTCGTCGGCGCCCGAACCGGGCTCCACGCCCAGAATGATTACGCCGTCAAAACCGAGGCGACGTACAAATCGTCGGTTCATTTGCTCGTCCACCACAACGCCAAGGCTCGGGCCGCGGTATTCGCCCTCTGCAATAAGCTGTGGCACCACCCGGTTCACCGTATCGACGGGTACAGCAAAGCCGATGCCCGCGCTCGCACCGGACGGGCTGTAAATCGCGGTGTTGATGCCGATGAGTCGTCCGGCGCTGTCCAGTAGCGGCCCGCCGGAATTGCCCGGATTGATGGCCGCGTCGGTCTGGATGAGGTGTCGGATCGGCACGCCGTTGCCCTCCGACAGCGTGCGGTCCAGCGCCGAGACAATCCCGCTGGTCAGGGTGTAATCGAGGCCGAATGGGTTTCCGATTGCGAAGACGGTCTGTCCCACGCGCAGATCGCCGCTGGTGCCGACCGGCACGGCGGGCGGTCGATCCAGCGGCACATTGATGCGCAACACGGCCAGGTCGTGCACCGGGCTTGCACCGACCAGGCCGGCATCGTAGGTCCGCCCGTCGTTCAGGCGAACCTCGGCCTGCGAGGCGCCCTGGATCACGTGGTAGTTCGTCACGACGTGACCGTCTTCGTCCCAGATGAAACCGGATCCCGTGCCCTGCGGCACGTTGCGCACATCGCGGCGCCAGAAATCGACCACGCGACGCGACGTGCTGATATAGACGACCGACGGACTCGCGCGCTCGAACAGTTCGATGGTGGCTTGCTCGTCGGCGGCCAGGTCTCCCCGCGCGGTGACCAGTCGCGGCTGCGCATCCGGTCGCCGCATACCGGGCTGAAAAAACTGCCAGGCGATCAGTGCGATCAGGACCAGCCACGTGGCGATCATCAGCGGGCTCGGTCCGTTGTTGGGTCGCAATGGGGTGGTCACGTCTGATCTCCGGCTATTGTCAAATCGCTTATACTAACCAAAAGCACAAACACAGCGCGGCCCGAGATCGCGCCCTGACAACCGGTTGCGGCCAGTCGCACACACCGCCAGCTCCGAGGGAAGCCACATGAATATCAAGCGCAAAACACTGCCCGAGCAGCACTATCTGTATGTGGATCGGGAGGCTGATTTCAACGGCCCGGCCATCGCGCAGGCCATGGGTGCGGGTTTCGGCGAGCTGATGGGCTTTATTCAGAAGCACAGCATTGAACGACAGGGCATGCCGGCGACCATGTATTTCGATATGCCCAGCGGCCCGCGGCTTTCATTTCGCTGCGCCATGTTTGTGTCCGAGCACGACGCCGCGCACGCAGACGAGAGCATCCGGGCGGATGTGATTCCGGCTGGAGATGTGGTTTGCGGTACCCACGTTGGTCCCTACGCAAGTCTGAGCGACAGCCATCGAGCGTTGTGGAGTTATTGCGACGAGCACGGGCTGACCAAGGCTATGCCGGTGTGGGAACACTATATCGACGATCCCGGCGTGGTTGCCGAAGAGCAGCTGCGCACTGAGGTCTACCGGCGCATCGAAAGCGCTTGAGCGCGCGGCGCTTCGGGGCCGTTATACTGATATCACCGATCCACCGCAGCGGCCGGAGCCGCCCGAGTTAATGCCATGAGCACATCCAACGTGATACCTGTTGCGCGGCCTGAGACTGACGCAACCTACGACCAGCTTCTCGATACGTTCAAGGCGATGCGCGCCTCGTTCAACGCCGCCCCCGCGCCCACCTACGCCGAGCGCGTCGATCGACTGGAGCGATTACATAACGCGGTACTGGATTATCGCGAGAAGATCGCCGACGCCATGGCCGCTGATTACACGGCTCGGTCGAGATCCGAAACCGATCTGATGGAGATCCTGCCAACGCTCGAAGGGATCCACTATAACCGCAAGCACCTGCGTCGCTGGATGAAGCGCTCGAAGCGGCGCGCGCCGCTGATGTTCGCCGATGTGTCGGCGTACGTGCAATAACAGCCCCAGGGTGTTGTGGGCATCGTCGTGCCGTGGAACTTCCCGACCTTTCTCAGCCTGAACCCGCTGGCGGCGGCATTTGCCGCTGGCAACCGGGCCATGCTGAAGGTGTCGGAGTTCGCGCCAAAGACCGGTGATGTGCTCAAGGAACTGATCGAGACCAATTTCAGTGACGATGAGGCCATGGTTATCACCGGCGGTGTTGAGGTCGCCTCCGAGTTCACCAAGCTGCCGTTCGATCATCTGCTTTTCACCGGCTCCACCAACATTGGCCGGATGGTCATGCGCGCCGCGGCCGAAAACCTGACGCCGGTCACGCTTGAGCTGGGCGGAAAATCGCCGACCATCGTGCACGACAGCTTCCCGATGGAGGAAGCCGCCAGCCGCATCGCTTTTGCCAAAGCGCTAAACGCGGGCCAGGCCTGCGTCGCGCCCGATTACCTGTTGCTGCCGCGCAAGCGGGTCGATGAGTTTATCGATGCGTATCGGAAGGTGGTGTCGGACAGCTACCCGACCATGGTTGCGAACGACGACTACAGCGCCATCGTCTCACAGCGCCAGCACGATCGACTGTCCGGCATTCTCAAAGATGCCGATGAGAAGGGCGCTGAACTGATCACGATCAACCCGGCCGGCGAGTCGTTCGAGGGCTCGCGCAAGATGCCGTTTGTGGTGCTGAAAAATGTTGACGACAGCATGCGCATCCTGAACGAGGAAATTTTCGGGCCCGCGCTACCGATTCTTCCCTACGATTCGCTCGAAGAGGCGATTGACTACGTCAACAGTCGCCCGCGTCCGCTGGCGCTGTACTACTTTGATTGGGACAAGGATCGGGCGAAGGACATCGTCGCCCGCACGCATTCTGGTGGTGTCGCGCTGAACGATGTCATGACGCAGGTTGCGGTGGATGATATGCCGTTTGGCGGCGTCGGGCCGTCCGGCATGGGTCAGTACCACGGCAAGGAAGGCTTCCTGACCTTCTCCAAGGCCAAAGGCGTGGTGCGCAAAGGACGTTTCAATTCCACCGCGCTGGTGGCGCCGCCGTGGGGCAATCGCTTCTACAATATGATCATGGCGTTTCAGTTCTGGCGCCTTCGCAAGATCAAGCGCTGACGTCGCGAGCAAGGTGAGACCAGGAAGGTGAGACCAGAATCGTGAGAAGTGTGTGCTGCTCGGCTCTGCTCGCGCTGATTCTCGCCGGGTGTGCCACGTTTGAGATCGAGGGTGACGGCTCGATCACACCCGACGCCGTGACCGGCTCGCAAACCGTGCACAACTCGTTGTACGGCTTCCGATGGGTGCCCCACATGGTGGAAAAATGCGGCGGCGATAAGCTGTTTCGCGTGGAGGTCCACACCAACGCCGCGTTTGTGCTGGTCTCGGTGGCGACGCTTGGGTTGTATGTGCCGCAGACGGTCGAATGGTGGTGCGATGCGCCCGCCGACGACGCGGACGAAGAGGCGTGGGATCCCACGGCGTGACCCGCAACATCATCATCGGCCTCGACGGCACCTGGAACGAGCCCGAGCGACGGACCGACGGTTCGGTCACGGGCACCAATGTCGTAAAGTTTTTATCGGCGCTGATGAAGCGCGGACAAGAACAGCACTACGAAAGTGGCGCGGGCACGCGCGCGTGGGAGCTGTTGCCTGGCGGCATTTACGGCTACGGACTGGATAAACGGATTCTGGGTGCGTACCGGTTTTTGCGGCGGTGTTACGCCGACACCAGCGTGCCGATTGAAAACAACCGATTGTTCATCGTGGGCTTCAGTCGCGGTGCGTATGCCGCGCGGCGCCTTGCCGGGCTGATCGCCCACAGTGGCATTCCGCTTGCGGCGCGGGATGTGGATCGCGGTTGGGCGATGTACAAAAACCGCGACACCGCCAGCGCGGAGGCGCTCAAGAAAGAAGGGCGTTACGTCGATGCGCCCATCGAAATGCTCGGCGTGTGGGACACGGTCAAGGCCACCAACGATGCGGATTACAACGACCGCGGCCTGAGCCCAAACGTGAAGGCGGGGTATCACGCCATGGCGGTCGATGAGCGGCGGCGCTTCTTCCCTGTACTGCGGTGGGATGCGCAGCCGCGGGTGCGGGAAATGTGGTTCGCCGGCTCGCATTCGGACGTCGGGGGAGGGTGTCTGAAAGCCGAGCTGTCGGATGTGGCGCTGCTGTGGATGATTCACCGCGGCGCGCAGCACGGCCTCAAGTTCAAAAGAAGCTATATGGAGCGGTACGTCAATCCTCGCGTACCCGGACACGTACACGACGCCTTCACCGCGATGTGGAAGCCGTATGGGAGAAGTGATCGGCCGATCACCAATGTGTGCGAGGTACACCAGTCCGTGCGTGTACAGCTCAGCGAGCAGGACGGCTATGCGCCGGACAACCTTCCGAATCGGCCAAACTTCGTTTCCGACTGATTACCTCTGACGGCTGCGACCTTTCGCATCGACCGCGCATCTACCCAGCAGGCAGCCTTCGGGTTTGCATTGTCTGGTTAGTACAGGGCGTGGACATGTTTCGACTACTCTTTCTGACGGCAGCGATAAGCGGCACCGGTGCGATGGCCGAACCGCCAACCCCGCTCACTGTCTGTGCGGCACTTGATGCTGAGTGTGAGCAGGAGGGCAACATGCTTGTGCTCGGGCAAACGGAGAACAGTCACGAGCTTCTTGATCTGATGACCGTTTCTGCGCGTCGCTTCGAAGCCCGCTTCGGCTGGTCCCCGCAGCCTACTGCGCTCGTGCCAGGTGGGGTGATTTCGGCGACGCAGGCTCGCGTACTGGCCGAGGCGGGTTATGAGATACAGCTTCCCTGGCTGACAGCCAAAGACCAAAAGGCACTTCGCGAGAGCGAACTACGCAAGCAGGTCAACGCACAGACTTCCGGACTGCCTGATACGGTTAGGGAGGAGGCAGTGCGCAAAGCGCTCGCGGCGATCGCCCCGAATTCCAACGGCGATGCGGATTCGTCGGAAGTGCATGACGGCGCATTAGCACATGAATTGGGGCATCTCTGGTTTATGGCCATGTCCGGCGCGTCCGTTGGGGGCGGAGCGGTCGCGCACGATTATGGCGGAGCGGCCCCGGACTGGCTCGACGAAACCTTTGCTGTGCTCATGGAAAACGCGGAACTACGCGATCGTCGAAGGAAAGGGTTCCATGCGATGACCGATGATGAGCGCATACCGCTTGAACGTTTCTTTACGATGACCCATCCGGCGGCGAAGGCTGCGGCCGAACTGGCCCGTTTGGCCGCCGATGAAGAAGGCCCGTCAGATAGCCGTGTCGTGATCCTCACAGGTGACGACGCCGATGCGTTCATCGCCGCTTCCGGTGGCGATCAGACCGCGCGTTTTTATTCGCAGGTGCAGGTTTTCTCCGACTATCTGCTGGCGCGGGCGGGCGATGCCCGGTTTTTCGTCGGGCTCGGCGAAGGTTTGCGTGAATACAGCGGTTCGATGGACGCGTGGCTTGCAAACCGCGGGGCGCACCACAATCTGCCGGCCAGCGTGGCGCTCATGCAAAGCGACTGGCTTGACTGGCTTCAGACCAGATAGGTCGGTACAAAACAAAATTCAGGCCAAATTCAGGATGTCGCCAACGCGCTACGTGACGCGTGGCCAGCAATCAACTCGGCCATACGTGGCATCAGTGCCTCGGGCAAGTCGTGCCCCATGCCCTCTACGATCTCGAGTTGCGCGTTTGGCACATGGGCAGCCGTGTCTTCGCCACCGGCCAACGGAATCAGTGGATCGCTGTCGCCGTGGATGACCAGTGATGGGACACGAATCGTTGCCAGCATCTCGCGGCGATTCCCGTCCGCGATGATGGCGGCGAGCTGACGCTTGAAGCCGTCGGGATGGATCATGCGCGTCACAGCCGCTTCGGCCATCGGGCGATAGTCCTGCGGAAAGCCGGCGCTGCCGATGAGCTCCAGCGTTTTCACGTAGTAGTCGATCAGAACCTGCGGCTCGGTGGATTTCGGGCGGGTCAGGAAAAGATGACGTGACACCGCCCATGTCGGGCCGGGCAGCCGACGGGCCCCGGTGGTGGACATCCACGATGTGAGCGACAGCACGCGTTCGGGCCGGGACGCCGCCATGTGCTGCGCGATCATGCCGCCCATCGATACGCCGACGATATGCGCCTTTTCGATTTGCAATGCATCAAGCAAGCCGAACGCGTCGTCGGCCATGTCGCGAAGACGATAGGCCGATTTGGGCTTGGCGCCAACCAGTGCGCGTAGCGCCGTGCCAACGGCGCTGGCGGGTGGAAACCGATCGAGCTTGCTCGAGAGTCCGCAGTCGCGGTTGTCAAAGCGCACCACGTGAAAGCCCTTCGCGGCCAGCGCTTCGCAAAAAGATACCGGCCACGCAATCATCTGAGTGGCCAGACCCATGACGAGCAGGATGGTCGGGTTTTCAGATTGTCCGAAGGTCTCGTATTCGAGCGTGAGCCCGTTGGCACTGGTTTGTGTCAAATCACTTTTCCTTCACATATCGCGTGGCGCTTCGTGTCGTGCATCTTCATTTCGCTTTCAGAGTATTTTTGGCCAACCTGAAAGTCGAAATCATGCGCTCGTCAAAGTCGTCGCCAGACTGCAGGCGCCCGATCGGACAGACGAGGGCCGTAAAACCTTTCGTGTGCCAATGCCATGGCAGGGCCACTGCAGGGCGAGAATCCGGGGCCGGCCACGGTGTGCAGTAGAAATAAGGATCGGGAAACGAGTCATCGCCGGGAGAGAACCCTATGCCGACCGATCTGGCATGCTCCGGATCGCCGGCGTCAAGTGAAAAGAGGGCCGCCATATCAAAATGATGCGGCCAGCAGCGTACAACGGGTGTCGTCACCGCCAGTGTGCCAAATCGCATAATCAGCGCGCCCAGCGCGCGGTATGTTTCTGCATACCAGTCACCGAGCGCGGCAAGCGTTCCCTTATTGGACAGGGCGCCGTAGTGGGGTGCTGCGAGCGTATACGGCATGTCAGTATCTTCCGTGCTGCGTAGACCGGCTTCGGCCAGAACGCGATTACACCAGCGGCGCGCGTCGTCGTCTGTCTTTTGGTCCAGCGCGAGCTCACCAACCAATTCCCATTCGCGAAGCCATATCAACGAACCGGTCGAGAAGGAAAAACCGAGCCGATCGTTCTGACCACTCAAATCCTCGCTGACCAACGCCTGATACTGACGTTGCCAGGACAAGCTCGAGTGACTGTCATCGGCGGCGGTCGGCAGATTGGCGCGCGCGGCTCGTGAGGCCCACTGCACCGCGCCGTGCGCGGCGGGACGCACATGGATCAGCGTATCCGTCGGTACTGAAAAACGAAGGGTATCAGCCATGAACTCCAGTCCTGCAAGGGCCTCCGGGCGCGAGATTGCGGCGAAGCAACGTTGAATTTTCCGGTCTGTTTGCCGACTATCATTACACAACGCTATGGACGGGGAATCGGATGCGTGTATTTGAATTCAGGGCGGCGCTGGCTGCGGTGCTCCTGTGGGCGACGCTGGGTGCGGCCGGGCAGGGAGAAGCGTTCATAGAGATCGAAGATATTCCGGGTGATTCGACGATATCCGGATTCGAAGACTTGATCGTTGTCGAGAGCTGGTCACAGGGCGTTGTTAATCTCGACCGGCGAGCGGTCGTCTTGCCCTTTCGGTTTACGCACGAGATCGATAGATCAACGCCGAAACTCATTGAGCGAGCGCTTATGGGGAACAACGTTGGGGACGTGACATTGCGGGTCACTCAATTCAACGGTGCGGTAGGTCAGCGATTCGAGTTTTTTACCCTCGTGTTGCGCGGTGCCAATATTGTGTCGGTACAGAGCACGGGCGTGGAAGGCGATGTACCCCGTGAGGAGGTAACCGTTGGCTGTCTTGACTACAAGATCACGTTCCGTGAGCAGAACGACAATGGAACACCAGGTGACATTACCGAGGTTGAAGGATCGTGCGGCGCGCAGTGATCGCAAGGAGCGCTATGGCGACGATCTTGATGGTCTGTGGCGTGGTGAGCACGGCGTCGCCGGGCGTTCTTGTCGCACAGGGCCGCGATAGCGTGGCGACCACGCAGACCCGGTTCGTTTTGCTGCCGAATGGTGATGTGATCAGCCTTGCGCAGCTTGGACTGGCGTCGTTTCAGTCAAGCGCCCGCGTCAACGATGCTGTGCTCCTTTCTACTCGCAGCCTGAATGGCACCACGCGCCGTAACACGACGAACAGCGAATACGTCTTTGAACAGTCGGCTTTGGCTGCGCTATCAGCACAGTTTGACCCGGACCTGATTGCCAATGATGTGCAAACCGCCATCTACGACTTTGGCGAGGATTACTTCTTCCAGGCAGCGTCAGGATCGGCTTATACGGCCGAGGAACTCGATGCCAATAACGCACTGGTCTGGGTCGGTCCGGTGACCTCTGGCTACGCAGCGCTTCAAAGCGGACACAATCCGGTCCAGCGGGACTCCGATGGCGACGAAATTCCGGACGTGATCGACAACTGCACCTTCAATGCAAACGGTCCGCGGGACGCTGGCACGGCGGGGCCGTCGCAGAATGATACGGATGGCGACGGCTTCGGGAATGTGTGCGACGCGGATTTCGACGGCAATTGCGTGGTGAATTTCGTCGATCTCGGGTCGCTCAGGGCGCGCTTTTTCCAAAACGGTGCGCTCTCCGAAGATCTGAATGGGGACGGTGTGGTCAATGTCATCGACCTCGGGTTATTGCGTCAGCAGTTCTTCGGCCCGCCCGGTCCCAGTGCACTGGCGACCTGTCCGTAGTGGCGCCGCGCGCGGCGAGCGCCGGGTATTCTGGAAAGCCGCTTTTCCAAAAGCTCGGGCTGAAGCCCGGGATGCGTTGTGTGCCCATCTCGCCGCCCGAACACTACGCGGCACTCGTAGCCGGCGCTGAGGGTGTGCGCTTTCAGAAGTCATCCACGCAGGCGGACGTCGTCCATCTGTTTTGTCGGCGTCGGGCGGACCTTGAGCGTCGCTACGCGCGTGCGCTTGCCAGTCTTGTTGAGGGTGGGATGCTCTGGGTATCGTGGCCAAAGAAATCGTCTGACCTTTTCAAAGACCTGACAGAAGACGATATTCGCCGAATCCTGCTGCCCACGGGCTGGGTGGACGTGAAAGTGTGCGCCGTGGACGCCGACTGGTCCGGGCTCAAGTTTCTACGGCGCCGGACAACGCGTTGAGGGTCATTACGTTTTCGCCTGTGACCACCGGGTTGGCTCTGTTACCGACGCTTGATCTGGCGGATGCGCGCGTCCATCAAGAGTTGGCGAGCCTGCGCGGTGCGCACCCGGGTTTACGGGTCCCGACCCACGAGCGTCGCAAAACACAAAGCCACTACGAGGACCTGGCGACCGACGATACCGATCTTCGGTTGTGCGTCTGGGAGCCGCCGCCCGCAGATGAGGGCGATCGGATTCGCGTGCATGTTTTTCCGGGCGACTGCGCAATTGTCGAGTTTGCGTTCATACCGAGATCGCAAACGGATGCGGCGGCCATCGAACACGAAGCGATTGAACGTACGCGTAGCAGTGTCGACGCGATTCGAGATGAGCTCGACGCGTTGCTCGCCAAAGTGCGCGCCGCGTTGCCGTCTGCATGGATTGACGGCACGGTGACACAAACAGCCACGCACGTCCTTTGGAGCGCGCGGGCGCTGGTGTTGACGCCGCAGGAGGTGCCCGAGCGCGGTGATCTGATCGAGACCTGGCTTGAGAACACGGCCCGACCGAAAGACGCCGCTGCGCTGATCGCAGGCGACATCGACTACTCGATGACGTGGATTAACTATGTCATTGCCACCGATCGGGCGGAGCGATTCGACATGTTGTGCTCGGCCATGCGGATCGCGCAGTTCTTCTATGCGCGCCAGGATGCGATTAACGCGCGCGCACGAGAGGCGCTTGCGCGGGCGTTCGCGACCACCGATGTTCGGGAAGCGCGCGAGCTGTTTGTCAAAGCGCGGACGGACCTGCAGTTGCTGGAGATCCAGTACAACGAGCTGAGCCTTGTAATTAACCGACAAAAGCGCCGCGTGATCGATGACATCATGCGGGTGTGGGATTACGACAAGCTGGTTCGTAATGGCGAGCAGATGGTGGCGTCGTGCAACTCCCGAATCGAGGAGATCACCACGAAACGCGCCGAGGGCAGTACGTTTGTGACCGATCTGATCCTGACGGTGATCGGTTTTCTGACCGTGATCGATGTGTTGCTGGTGGTCACCCAGTACAGTCGCGAGGTGATGTCGCGTCCGGTTCTGGAGTATCAGGATTCGGACATGTCCTGGATACTGTCGGCCGTGGCCGCCATCGATACGGACAGCGTACTGGTCGGCGGCGTGATCAGTGTTCTTATCCTGCTTCTGCTCTATGTGTACTGGAAACTTCGCAAATAAACGGCTTTTCATTGCCGCGCTGGCGCTGTGCCTGTGTGAGGCAGCGAGCGCGCGCGAACAGTTGTCGGTTCACACCGGGCACTGGCCACCGTTTGTCGGTCACGACAATACGGAGCCCGGTATTGCCGCAGACGTGGTGCGACAGGTCCTGCTAAACATGGACGTCGAGATGGTCCTGGTTCGAGAGGGCTTTGCATTCGGTTTTTTTGCGGTCGGCAAAGCCGACGCGGCGGCGGCGTTTCCGTATTTCTCCACACCGTCGCGCCGCGAGCAGGTCCTGTTTTCCGCGCCGCTTTTCACGGTTCGCAACACCGTTTACTACAACCTGCAGTTCAACGATTTTTCAAACGCGTCCGCTGATCCGGCGGAGCTTCGTGTCGGGCGCGTCACGGGCTACAGTTACGGGGAACAAATCGACGAGGCGTTGTCGCCGTGTCCGGCGACGGATCTAAAGCGCTGCCCTGTCTTTGCATCCGAGGCCGACGCGGTCAGAGCGTTGCTGTCGGATCAGATCGACCTGCTGCCCATGACCGATACCGTGGCGGCACGCATTCTCGACGATCGCTTTATGGACGAAGCGCAGCTACTGCGGGAGGTGTCGGATACCCGATTTTCCGGTCGGTCTACGCTGCACCTCATTGCGCCTAGGTCGGATGAGGGCCGGGCGTTTATCCGGTCTTTCAACGCCAGTCACGCCGAGTTGCTTGAGGCCGGTGTGATCGCCAGTGCAGCCGCCGACCCGGCGCCGCATCGACGGCGCGGGACCAGCGTTGTGCGGATAAGCGCGGCCGAGGGCTTTCCGATTGTTGTTGGTGTGGCGGCCGATGACGATGGGACGTTCTACGCAGTTCCTGAGGGCACCCGGGCTCTGGTTCTGGAGTGGAGCGACAAAATTGCGTCGCCGGCACGCGATGACCGACTTTACGCCGTGATGGTGGATCAGAGCCTGGTCGTGGTGCTGGACGGCCCGCATGTGGGCAAGGAGCTTCGCATCCGCAATATGCACCTTGCCATCGACGAATGAGCCTTTCTGTCATTGGCTGGGTAGGTACCTGCCTGTATCTGATCAATCACGGGCTGCTTTCGTTCGGTCGCATTGAGCGCGGGCGGACCTACTACGCGGTTAACGGCACAGCGGCGGCGTTGGTGACCGTGAGCTCGGTGTCGCTGGGCTCCAGTCAGGCGGTGGTCGTGAACGGCTTCTGGGTGGTGGTCAGTGTGCTTGGGCTCCTGCAGATTTCGTTACCGCTGTTGCGTGGGACGCAGGACCGACATTTGTTCTGGCTGTGCGCAGCGATTGCCGTGGGTGCGCTCGCGATCGCGATCCAGAATCCGACCCTCGCGATACGGGTGCTCGGCTGGTCGGGCACGATTCTGTTCTGCGGGGGCTATTTGCTCTTCGCAGCCGGACGGATGGAGAACGGCCCGTTCTTAATGGCCAACGCCGTCGCCGCGTTCATACTGCTGCCGGTGCTTGTACTTGATACGAACTGGCCAGTGGTTGCGCTTGAAAGCGTATGGGGCATCCTGTCAACAGCGGGCTGGCTCAAGCTCAGGCACGACGAAAAAAAGCGCGCGGGCTGAGCCCACGCGCGATGCTTGGTTCCCGAACGCCAAGGCGTGGCGTCGATCGACGCTCGCGCCCTCATTGAATCGAGTCGTGCCCCGGGAAAACGCAGTGAATCTGGTGCAGGGACGTCGTGTGCCCGCTGTTCCCGTGTTGAGTTGGATCTGACGGCGGTGCCGGCGGAGGTGGCGGCGCGGATGTGGGCTGTTCGGGCAGCGGCGGTGGGATGTCACCGCGATTGGTGATCATCGTCAAACAGTGCTGGTGCTCGTTCAGATTCTCCTCACGAACGGTTGTACACAAGCCTTCCAGACCTGTAGCAAACAACAGACAGCCATCATTGACGTTGACATTGAGCCGTGTGCCAACGATTCGCGCGTCGATGCCGGGACACTCCGGAATGTACTGATGCTGGACGAGCAGACACCGACCTTCGTCGTTGCAGACCCACACCCAGACGCGACCGGCTCCGCGTAAATTGCCACGCATTTCGACGCTGTAGCGGCAGTGGTCGCGCGGACCGCCGATATGGAACGTGCCGTCTGGATTGGCGACCACACCGGGAAGCTCGTTTGGATCGGATGAATAGATCCAGAGATTCGAGATCGCCGTGGGTGCCGTGCGGTATCCACTGAAGCAGTTTTGGCGCGCGGCGTCGCGATACTCGTCCAGTGTGCGGCAAAAAGGACAGACGATGGCGCCTTCCAGGAACACATCACTGTCGGCATCCACGTAATTGTACGGCCCCGAGGCGGGCTCGGGCATTGGGGTCGGCGTTTGCGCATGGGCCAGGCTGCCGATCAGAGTCGACATGATGATCAGAATGACGGCGCGCATCAGGTTGCACCACCGGATTCCGATGCTTCAAGGCTCGCAACAAACTTCGCTACGGATGCGTCGATCGCATCGAGGCGTTCAGCCGTCACTTCTCCACCGGCGAGCAGCGCACGGCGATGATTAGTCAGCATTTTCTGGGAATAAACGGGGTACTTCCGTGCAATCAGGATGCCGGAAAACTCGTAGCGGAGAAGTTCGTGTTCGATATCGCCGCTAAGGTGCTGAAACGCGGCCAGATGCATCAACCCGACTTTTCCGGTCAGGCGCGCATGTTCTCGTAACCAGCCTGCTCCGGCCTGCACATAGCCCGCTTCAAAGTACCGCATGGCGACGATTTCCATGGCGTCGGCTGCCCACGGTTGACCCGCCTGAATATCGGCCAGCAACTGCTCTGTTGGGTCATCCTTGTACGGTGATGGATTGAGATCGATGGTTTCACAGTGCTCAGCCATCGCCGTGCTGCCATCTGGCAGGACCACAGCGGTCTTGCCATGACAAACCCGCTCAACCTTGTACTCCCGATGAAAGTGCGCCTGAA
Organism: Pseudomonadota bacterium; assembly: GCA_039026595.1. Lineage (GTDB taxonomy): Bacteria > Pseudomonadota > Gammaproteobacteria > Steroidobacterales > JBCCMA01 > JBCCMA01. The sequence continues at coordinate 908 of JBCCMA010000057.1, read as the reverse complement.
ACGGTTCGACGTCGGGCGCCTCCTCAGCCTCGACCGGCGGCGCCTGCACGGGCAGCGGCAAGGTTTGTTCATCAGACCCACCGGGAACGGCATCCCGAACACGCGTAGACACAATCGCCACAGGCGGCGCCTGCGGCTGCTCAACCGGTGCGGTAACGGCGGTCTTGGCGGGCGATTCGGTTTCTGACCCGGGCAACACTTCGCCGCGAAAGGCCAGCCCGATTGCGACAACACCGAGCGCGGCTACGCTTAAAAAAATGATCGCGATTTTGTTTTTCATGTGTGATTCCCGTCCATGGGGATTCCCTGCGACCCGAAGGCCATTACCCCTGACGCTACGCCCGCCCGGCGGCCGTCACGAGGCGCAAAACATGGGAATTGCCCAAGGAATGCCGCGGCTCAGAAGCCGGGGATGGGACCCGCGGACTGCATGATTTGCGGATGTCTGCATCGTCGCCCGTGAGCTGCCAGTGCACCAGCGAAATTGGGACGCTGCCGGCCTCATTGAGTTCGCCAAAAAACTCGGCTAGCCGGTAGTCCGCGCCTCGCCCTTCTTCTTGTTCTGTGCGTACGGCGAGCAGCTTCTCAAGCAGGTATTTGCCCGTAACGTAACTGGTCCCGTAGCCGGGCTGGCGAAGATAAAGGTGCTGCTCGAACTGCAGCAGATCAGGCTCGTTGCTCACCCAGTCACGGGGCGTCCATTTGACATGCACCGAGCCCGCTTCGGCCATCGTCATCTGATTGGCGTGCGCGTAGAGCGACCCGAGGCCCCGTGCCGCTCGTTGGGCGAGCATGATCCATACAAGCTCACGCGAGCGTGGCCGAACATCATAGAGCCCGGCGTGCATGAACATCTCTTCCACGCCGGTAGCGGTCCCTTCGTTGCGGCTGTCGAAGATGTTGTAGAG
>JBCCMA010000056.1:0-20752 GCA_039026595.1 Pseudomonadota bacterium | reverse complement strand
TCGTCGATCTGGATCGCTTCAAGCGCATTAACGACACGCTGGGCCATACGGTCGGGGACAATCTCATTCGGTCTGTGGCGGCGCGTTTATCGCACTGCGTACATCGCCGCGGCGACCGCATCGATGAGTTCGAGTTAGCGCGTCTGTCCGGCGACGAATTCCTGATTTTCCTGCGTCATCGGCAGGCACGACGCGAGGCGCGGGTTCTGGCGAGAGAAATAGCGACCGAACTGGCCGCACCGTTCTCGTCCGACGGGCAAGAGCTGGTTCTGACCGCCAGTGTCGGCGCGGCTGTGTATCCCGACCACGGCCGCGACGGTGAGTCTTTGCTCAAAGCAGCGGACGTCGCCGTATCGATGGCCAAGGCGGAGGGTCGCCGCACGTTCCGGCTGTACTCCCGAAAAATGAACGCGCGGGCGATGCAGCGCCTGTCGCTCGAGAACGAGATTCGTCTGGCGCTGGAGAACGATCACTTCCAGCTTTACTACCAGCCGAAGTACCGGGCAAGTGATCTCAAGATCATCGGTGCCGAGGCGCTAATCCGCTGGTTCCATCCGACGCGTGGCGAGATTTCGCCGGCCAATTTCATCTCGGTTGCAGAAGAGGGGGGGCAGATCAGCGATCTGACCCGTTGGGTGGTGCATCAGGCGTGTCGTCAGGTCTCGCAGTGGCAGCGCTCGGGCCTGCCGGTCGTGCCCATCGCCATCAATCTGTCTCCGGAGGACTTTCTGCGCGACGATCCGGTAGCGATGGTTCGGAGTGCACTTAGCGATGCGCGCATCAGCGCCGATTATCTGAGTCTTGAAATTACGGAGTCCGCGTTGATGCGGGACACCGATCGCGTGAAGAACCTGCTCGACCAGCTCAAGCAGATTGGCTGCGCCCTCTCGATCGATGATTTCGGCACGGGCTATTCATCGCTCGCTTATCTGCGCAAATTCCCGCTCGACATGCTCAAGATCGACCGGTCTTTCGTATCGGATATTGCGACGAACGAGGACGCGGCTGCGATTTGCTCCGCGATTATTGCAATGGGCCGTGCCCTTGGGTTGACGGTGGTGGCAGAGGGCGTGGAGACCGATCAGCAGCTGACAAGGCTGCAGGCAGACGGCTGCGATCAGTTCCAGGGTTTCATGCTCTCAGGCGCCGTGCCTGCAGAGCTGTTTATGGCGCAGCTCATGTCGCAATCGCCCGAGGGTGATGCAGAGGCACCGGTCGCGCCCAACGTTATCACTCTAAATCCACGCTAGACCGCCGCGAGGGAACGGGCTGTGGCGCCGCTGGCGCCAGCGTAGGCCATCATGCCGTCGTGTGCAGCAGCTGAGTGTGCGCCGCCGCACGCCGGGCAGCTAAGTGGTGAGGACGCTAAGCCTGTTTCGGTTGTGTCGTCGTCAGACTCCGACGCGACGTTGTCTTGAGTCGCCGATTCGCGCGATTGCCTGGCGATTTCAAGGCGGGCTTCAGCGGCCATGCGCGACATATCGGCTGCCACGGAGCGGTCCCGCGATGAGGGCTCGGCAGGAGCAAGCGCGGCACGTCGGAGCGTCTGTGCCTTTCGTAGCGTCGCTTCCGGATCGCCGGCCACCTTTGACGTATCGACGGAGACCTCGCCGCCGACTGCATAGGATCGACCGTCGGGGCCCCGTTCGAACGTGTAACGGATGCCACCTCGGGCGTATTGGCCGGCGGCGGCAAGATGCGCTTGTTCGTGGGCCCGGACCTCTCGGTCCCGCTCCTTCAACTCTTCAACCTGGCGTTGCTCGTCGTCCGTGAGCACCTCATCACCATTTGTCGGCGACTCGTTGGGCCGAGTGTCTTGGGACGGGCGCGCGTCGTCTGCCGCCGACTGGGCGGATGACGGTTCGCGGACCTGCGACGACTCAGGAAGATCCGTCGCGCGGTTCTGCGCGGTCTGATCGGGCGCCAGCGTACCGGCAACCGACGCGGTTGGCGCATTCGGTGTCACCACGGCGTCTGTGCGCGCCGGGCTCATGCCGAACGATGTTGTCGATACGCTTGGAATCATGCTGTGCCTGGGTTGTGGCCTCTCCACAAGCGTAGCGACCGCTTGACGCGAACCTTTAGCGCTCAATAGATGAGTTGCATTCGCATGATTATGTTGAGCACGGAAATGTGAAAAGGGATTGCAAGCCTTCAGCTTTCTTTGGTCTGGTCGCTTACGGAGGTCTGAAGAAGGGAATCTTTGGGCTAATGATCGCGAAACAGACAAAGTCACTCGGTTTGCACCACGCCGCATTCATCGCAGGCGCCGACCTCATGCTGCGTGTGCGCGGAGTGCGGGCCCGCTGACCCATGACGGAGCCAATTAACACTGCCGAGATGATCCTGTCTGCGCTGCCAGACGATCTCGCCCTCATCGACTACGACGGTCTGATTCGGGACGGCGCGCGCGGCGGCAAGCTCACGCTCATGCCGCGTCTGGACGGAGACGGCACTCGTATTCTGGACTACCTTCCGGAATCACAGCACGAGCCCTTTCTGGAGGCCTTGCGCAGCGCGCGGGACACGAACGAACCCGCATCGGTTGAGCTGATTGTTGAGCGCGGCCGGGTACATATCGAAGCGCGCCTTGTGCCTCAGTCCGAAGACCTCGCCGTCGCGATAGTCCGCGATATTACCGAGCGCCGGAAAACCGAGGCGCGGATGCATGAACTGGCCTACGTCGACAGCGTGACCGGCCTTCCCAACCGGGCTCTTTTCTTGCGCGAACTGCGTCGCTCCATGGCGGTTGCCGATCGCAATGGCACCATGTTTGCGCTGCTGAACGTGGACCTGGATCGGTTCAAGCGCATCAATGACTCGCTCGGACACTCCGTTGGCGACGCCTTGCTGAAGTCGGTTGCTCAGCGCATGGAGCGTTGTTTGCGGCCGTCGGACTTTGTGGCTTCCGCTGCGGCGCCGGCCAACGTTGCGCCGAACGCGAACAATCGAATCGCGCGTCTCGGTGGTGATGAGTTCATTATCCTGCTCAATGGCGTCAACGTCCGCGATGTGGTGGAGACGGTGGCCTATCGAATCCGCGAAGCACTCCTGACGCCGTTTCACTATCAGGGGCGTCAGTTCGTGGTCACGCCCAGCATAGGGGTGGTGATTTATCCGCAGGATGGCGCCGACGTCGACACGCTTTTGATGCGGGCCGACACGGCCATGTACAAAGCCAAAAGCGCAGGGCGCAATACGCTTCGGTTTTATGACGTGGATATGGACGCGAGTGCGCTGGAGCGGCTGTGGCTTGAGGAGGATCTGCGCCGGGCGATTTCCGCAGGCGAGTTCGAGCTTTACTATCAGCCGAAGGTCTCGCTGCGCACTGGCCAGATCAACGGCGCTGAGGCGTTGCTTCGGTGGCAGCACCCCGAACACGGATTTATCAGTCCGGCGAAGTTCATCCCCGTGGCAGAAGAAACCGGCCTTATCTTCGATCTTGGGCAGTGGGTGGTTCGACGCGCCTGCCAGCAGCTACGGCAATGGCAGGATGATGGGCTCGAGTTCGGCCCCCTGTCGGTCAATGTGTCGGCAGAGCAGTTCGAGCGCGTCGACGTGGCCGAACAGATCCTGCGGGCCGTTTGGGAAAACGGCATCGTTCCACAGAAACTGGTGGTTGAGATCACCGAAAACCTTCTGATGCAGGATGGCGCAGACGTGCATGCGCGCCTGCGGGCGCTGCGCGCCGCGGGCATCTCGCTCGCTATGGACGATTTTGGAACGGGCTTTTCTTCACTGAGCTACCTGCAGAAGTTCCCGCTTGATGCCTTGAAGATTGACCGCAGCTTTGTGATGGATCTGCACCACGATGAAAAGCGGGCGGCGATCTGCGCTGCGATCATCGCGATGGCGAGCAAACTTGGCCTGCGCGTTGTGGCCGAGGGCATTGAGGAGGAAGCGCAGCGCGCCTTCCTCGCGGAAGCGGGATGTGATCAGGGGCAGGGTTATTTGTTCAGTCGGCCGATCCCGGCCGACGAGTTTGAGGCTCTGGTCCGCTCGCAACCGCTCGTGTCCGCGGCGCCGCAGGCAACATCCTGACGGATCAGGTCACTGTGACAAAGTAACCGTTGTGTTTGCGGACGTTCAGCACCCGTCCGTCATCGAAGATCAGATACTGACCCTTTATCCCCGCGAGCGTGCCTTCCACCACGGGCTGTTTGTCGAAGCTCAGGCTCTTGACCTTTGTCGGGTAGGCTTCCACCGGATAGTTGATCGGCCAGACACGCATGTCGTCGTCCACATAGGATTGCATCTGCGCGTCGAGCGTATCGCGCAGCTCCGTCTTTTTTGCCTGCAGATCGGCATCGATGACCTGATTTTTCAGCATGCGTTGCCAGTTTGTGCGATCCGTAAGGTGGGCTTTCATCGCGACTTCGACGACGCCGGCCGTATAGCGATTTGGCACGCGGGCAAACACGATCGCGTCCGTGGCCCCCTGATCAATCCAGCGTGTGGGAATCTGGCCTGCGCGGGTGATGCCCACCTTCACCGCTGAACTGCGTGCCAGATAAACCACCTGCTCGGTCAGACAGTGCTCGCGTGCCCAGTCCATGTCCCGCGCCTCGCCCTCATGGGCGCGACACAACTCGGGCCGGATGATGCACTCGCTCGCGGACGGGGAGGAGCGAAAACAGGGGTAACAGAAACCCTGGCCGAAGGATTTCTTCGTCAAACGGCCGCACTCAATACAGTTGATCTGGCCGTTGAAGGTCAGGCAGATCGGCTGTCCGATGCGAGCATTGAGGGGTAAGCGGTGGTCGCCGAGGCGCATGGTGTACTGGACGGTGTCCGCCAGTTCGACCTGCATTTTACGCAGGTTTCCTCCGATGTTATCGCCCACAGTGTCTCCGGAAGGCCGCCGTTTTACGGATCGTACACGACTTCGCGGACAGGGCTCAGGAAGGTAGAGCGCCGGCACAGCGCCCGACCCGAAACCGTCGATGTGGGACGACGTGCCTCAGGAGGGGCGCAAGCGTGCCCGGCGAGGTGGCCTGCAAACATGATTCACGGCTTGCAGCTGTGGATCGCGGCTTTTTGCGGGTTTCCAAGTGCACAACGTAGCAGGTTGACGGCGAAAGACCACAGTAAGAGAATTCTGACATTGTGATTGTAATCATTGATTTACATTCATCTGGAGTCACGGCGGCCGATTGGCCCGTAACAGACGGTTTCGGCGCCGTATTTGTAACTGGGCGCGGCGCTACACTACTGCCCCGGTTTTCCAGTCTCGCCTCGCTTTGAAGTTGACCCCCACCGATTCCCTGCGGACCGTCCGTATATCTGTGCCTGCAATCGCCTTTTGTGCGTTGTCGGGCTGCGCGCGGTGGGCGACGCCCGAGCGGCCGCAACCCGTGACGCCTCCCACGCAGTTCGCAGCCGCCAAAGAGGCCACCGCGCCCGCCTTGGATTGGGTATCCCGGCTGGGCGACCCGGACGGACTGAATCGTGCCTTGCTGGATGCACTCAGCCACAATCCCGACGTGCTCCAGTTCGCCGCCCAGCGCGATCAGTCCGAAGCTGCATGGACGATAGCTTCAGCCGGCCGTCTCCCCACCGCCGACCTTGCACTGCGCGGATCGCGCAGCGTCGTCGGCCGTAATCAGGTGGCGCAGGCTGGCCAGATTTTTAACCTGGGTCTCAGCGTGGCGTGGCCGGCGGACTTGTGGGGGCAACTCAGTGAGGCGCAACGCGCGGCTGCTTTACGCCGTGCCGCCGCCGAAACCCGGCTGGAGGGTGCACGGCGACAGATTGTGGCTGATGTGGCCAGTGCGTGGTTCAACGTCATTGAGGCGATAACACTGCTGAACATCTTCGAGCAGCGCCTGGTTAATCTGACCGATGCGGCCGAAATCATCGAAGCGGGGTATCGCCGCGGTCTGAATGAAGCGCTGGATTTGTACCTTGCTCGCAACGCGCTGGAACAGGAGCGCGCCAACGTGTCGGCGCAGCGTCAGGTCGCCGCCGATTCGCGTGTGCGCCTGCAGCAACTGACGGGCGTGTATCCGGACGCGTCTCAACCCGTGCCGGGGGAGTTGCCGAGCCTCGGAGACACAGTGCCCGCCGGGCTGCCGTCGGATCTGCTGGTTCGACGCGCCGATGTGGCCGAAGCGTGGCTCAATGTGCTCGCAGCCGATGCGGATGTGGCGGTGGCGCAGCGCGCGCGGTTACCGCAGCTGGTCTTGAGCGGCAGCGCCGGGCGCGTGTCCGAGCAATTGGCAAACATCATTAGTGATGGTGATGAGTCGTGGTCACTTTTGGCCAACCTTGCCGGACCCCTGTTTGACGCAGGCCGTCGCCGCGCGCAGGTCGATCAGAATGCGGCGCGCGCCGCGGAGCTAGAGGCGCTCTACGTGCAGCGGCTGCTGGCCGCGTTCGGTGAGGTCGAGAGCGCACTGACCCGGACACAAACGCTCGCTGAGCAGCGGCGTGCGCTCGTTCAGGCACGTGACGACGCCCAGCGAGCCCTTGATCTTGCAACCGACCAGTACGGTCGCGGGCTGGTGGGGTTCACAACGGTGCTTGAGTCGCAGCGCCGCGCCTTTGACACCACCACACAGGTGGTCCGGCTCACCAACCAGCAGGTGCAAAACCGCATTGCCCTGCATCTGGCCCTCGGTGGCGAATTTGAAATGGACGGCGCCGCATCGCGTAGCGCGGTCAGGGAAGGAGTGGAATGATGCGTGTCATCGCACCGATCGCCATACTGGTTGTCCTGATTGGAGCAGCTGTGGCGGTCATGAAAAACCCGCCAGAGAGTCGTTATGGCGACAGCCGACCGGCACCGCGCATGCTTGTTGAGTCGCTTCGGGTCCTGCCCACGACCTACACCGTAAAGGTGGCAAGCTACGGGACCGTACAGCCGCGAACCCGGGGCTCACTGGTGGATCAGGTCGGCGGGCAGATCACCGACGTCAGTCCGGCATTTCGCGACGGCGGATTTTTTAATCAGGGTGAGGTACTCGTGCAGCTGGATGCCCGCGAGTTTGAAGCGGACGTCCGCATTGCCGAGGCCAGCGTACTCGATGCGAAACAAGCGCTGGCGGAGGCGAGCGCGCGCACCGAGCAGGCGCGTGTGGACTGGGCGCGGCTTGGTAACGACGAATCACCGTCCGGTCTGGTGCTCAGGCTGCCGCAGCTTGAGGCCGCCAAGGCCCGCCTCGCGTCCGCAGAGTCGGCGCTCGACAAAGCGCGCCTGGATTTGGCGCGTACACAGATCGTTGCGCCCTATGCTGGTCGGGTGCTGGATGCGCAGGTCGACGTCGGTCAGGTGATTGCGCCGAACGCCGCGCTGGGCAATATCTACGCGAGCGACGCGGTCGAGATTCGCTTGCCGTTGCGAAACGTTGACCTGCCCTTTGTCGCACTGCCCGAGCCCGGGTCGGATAACGCCGCGATACCGACGATGATTTTTTCTGAGTTGGGCGCGGATGCGCGCTGGCCGGCCAGCGTGGTTCGCACGGAGAGTGCCATCGACGCCATCGCCCGCCAGCTGCACGTCATTGCGCGGGTTGACAATCCGTATGGCTCTGATGACGCCGGCCGCGTGCCGCTGAAAATCGGCCAGTATGTGACCGCACAAATCGACGGTGTGACGCTCACAGACGTGATTGTGGTTCCGAATCAGTCGATTTATCAGGGTAGTTACGCCTACGTCGTGGACGACGGTGTACTCGACCGGCGCGCGGTCGATGTCCTCTGGCAGAACGACACAGAGTCGATCATCGCCGGTGGTCTTGTTGAGGGCGATGAATTAGTCACAACGCCCCTGGGTCAGGTGACGTCGGGTGTCCGCGTCATTGTGGCCGGTGAGCCGGATATCGCCGGCACATCCAACGTCGCCGGCGCCGCGCCATGATCGCATGGTTTGCGCGCAACTCCGTGGCGGCGAACCTGCTGATGTTCGTCATTTTCATCGGCGGTTTTGTTGCACTCCAGAACAACATCAAGCTCGAGGTTTTTCCGCCGGCTGAGCCGGACACGATCCGCGTGGAAGTGGCGCTTCGCGGCGCGACACCCGAGGATGTTGAGCTCGGCGTTGCGGTGCGCGTCGAAGAGGCGATTCAGGATCTTGAGGGCATCGAGCGCATTTCCTCAACTTCAATAGAGGGCGGCACCTCGGTCGCACTTGAGGTGGCGAAGGGCTACGACCCGCGCGAGGTGCTGGACGACGTCAAGAGCCGGGTGGACGCCATCAACACGCTGCCGATTGATGCTGAGCGACCGGTTGTCCTGCTCGCGTCGCGGCGTTTTGATGTGATCGATGTGGTGGTGTCGGGCGCCTTCGATGCTGACGAGGTTCGTCTGTACGCAGAACAGGTGCGCGACGAGCTGCTGCGCGAACCGGATGTTACGCAGGTCCAGCTCGATGAGGCCGCGCGCTACGAAGTGGCGATCGAGGCATCGCAGGACCGGCTGCGTGAATTCGATGTGACGTTGGCGGATCTGGCGCGCGCGGTACGCAACTCATCCGTTGATCTGTCGGCGGGCAACGTCCGCACGCTCGGTGGCGATGTGTTGATCCGGAGCAAAGGTCAGGCGTATGAGCGCACCGACTTCGACAACATCGTCGTCAAGACCAATGCAGATGGAAGTATTGTGCGCGTGTCGGACATCGCGACGGTGATCGACGCGTTTGAAGAGACGTCGGTCATCACGCGCTACAACGGTCGTAACGCGGTGTTGATCGGCGTATCGCGTGTTGGTGACCAGAGTGCACTTGCCATTGCGGAGCGCGTGCGCAATTACATTGAACGTAAACAGTCGACCCTGCCAGTGGGGATGGCGCTGACATACTGGGATGACGACTCGCAGATACTGCGCAAGCGCCTGGGCATCCTTTCGCAGTCTGCGTTGCAGGGTGGTCTGCTTGTGATCGGGCTCCTGGCCCTGTTTTTGCGACCCGCCATCGCGTTCTGGGTTTTTCTCGGGATTCCCATCAGTTTCTTTGGCGCTTTTCTCACCATGTCGCTGTTCGGAATTTCATTGAACGTCATGAGCGCGTTCGGGTTCATCATCGTTCTGGGTATTGTTGTCGACGATGCCATTGTGACCGGTGAAAACGTCTACCGGCATCTTCAACGCGGAGACGACGGTGAGGAAGCCGCGATTGTCGGCACGCAGGAAATTGCCGCGCCGGTCACCTTTGGTGTGTTGACCACCGTTGCAGCGTTCTTACCGCTGATGTTTATCGACGGCTGGTTCGGGCGCATCTTCGGGCCTATCCCGATGGTGGTGATTCCGGTCCTGCTGTTCTCTCTGATCGAATCGAAGTTCATTCTGCCGGCTCACCTCAAGCACGTGCGGGTCCGCAACCGGGCGGACGATGCATTGCCGCGCTGGCAGCGAATCCAGCGCAGCATTGCGAACGGTTTTGAGACGGCGATCCTGCGCTACTACGAGCCGGTGCTGAACTTCACCCTCAAATACCGTTACGCCACATTAGCCACATTTGTCGGGGCGTTCGTGCTGGTGGCGACGCTGATCTCCAGCGGCTGGATGCGCTTTACGCTGTTCCCGCCGATTGAGTCGGAAACCGCGCGGGCCACGTTGACCATGCCGGTCGGTACGCCATTCGAGGTGACGGACCGATACGTGCGTCGCATGGCAGATGCGGTCGAGGTGCTGCGGGAGAAATACAACCGGGATGACACCATCGTCATCAAGGACGTGTACGCGACCAGTGGCGCGGGCGGTCGGACGGTGGGTCAGAATATCGGGGGCGTGCGGTTCGAGATCGTTCCGCCTGAGGAGCGCACAGAGCCCGTCCGGATGCGACAACTGGTAAGCGAATGGCGTGAGCTGGTGGGCCCGTTGCCGGGCGCCGAGTCCTTGTCGTACCGGGCCACCATTTTCAATGCAGGGAGTCCGATCGACGTTCAGTTCAGCGGCAATTCGCTGCAGACGCTGTCGCGTGTCGGCGAGGAGTTCAAAGCCCACCTCGGCAACTTTGCGGGCGTGTTCGAAATCAGTGACTCACTGTCGGATGGCAAGCAGGAGTTGAAGATCAATCTGACGCCTGAGGGGCACGTGCTTGGCTTGACCCGAAACGACGTCGTCGGTCAGGTTGGCGACGCGTTCAAGGGTCTGGAAGTGCAGCGTGTGCAGCGGGGTCGGGACGACGTTCGGGTGCTCGTGCGGCTGCCGGCTGACGAAAGACAGACGCTTTCGGCCTTGTCCGATCTTTTGATTAATGCCCCGGACGGTTCGCGTGTCCCGCTGGCCAACGTGGCCACGCTCACCGCCGGCAAGGGGCCGGCCCAGATCAATCGCATCGACCGCTATCGGGTGCTGAACGTTACGGCGGAGATCAACAAGAGCGAGGTCAACCTGCCGGTACTTCAGAGCGACCTGCGCGAATATCTCGATGGGCTGCTGACCAAGTATCCGTCCGTCAGCTATTCCTTTGAAGGAGAGGCCCGCGAGCAGGCGAAGTCGTTCGGCAGCTTGCGTGTGGGTCTGATTCTGGTTCTGTTCGGAATTTATTGCCTGCTGGCGTTGCCGCTGAAGTCCTACACGCAGCCTTTGCTCGTCATGTGCATCATTCCGTTCGGCGCCATCGGCGCGGTGTTTGGGCACTGGCTGATGGGCAAGGATTTGTCCATGCTCAGTCTGCTGGGTCTGATGGCGCTGATTGGTGTGGTCATTAACGATTCGCTGGTGCTGGTTGATTTCATTAATCAGCAACGTCGATCCGGTGTGCCGGTGGGCGACGCCGTACGCGCCGCGGGCGTGCGCCGGTTTCGGCCGGTCATTCTTACCTCCATGACGACCTTTCTGGGTCTCACACCGTTGCTGTTCGATCAGTCCACAACAGCCCAGTTCCTGATCCCCATGGCCATCTCGCTGGGCTTCGGCATTCTTTTCGCCACCGTGATTACGCTGGTGCTCGTGCCTGTGAACTGCTTGATCGCCGATGATCTGTCTTCACGACTGCGGCGCACCGCGTCGCCAGCCGGGGGTGTGGCCGCCGGAGGCGCCACCGGCAACGCCTGAGCGAAACATCACGAAACAGGCGCGAAAAGGGCTGAGACCCTGTGCAGGCGCTGCTTCCCCATCCTACAGCTGCGAGGTGTCTGGAGTGCCTGCGCGTTGTGTTTTCAAATGAGGAAGCGGTTGATGTTTGGATCTGCACCCCTTCGGCGTTCAATGTTGCTACCGGTCGTTCTTTTGGCGACCGCAGGCATGGCTGGCTGCGATATTTTCGAAAGTGATGATGACGATGCGCCGGCATCGCCGCCGATTCCGATCACACCAGACCGCTTCCGCGTGCAGGTTCTGCACGCCTCACCCGATGCGCCTGCTGTCAACCTTCTGATCAACGGCAATCAGGTTGCCGGCGGTGTCGATTACAAAGAAGGCACCCTGCCGCTGGAGCAGCCCGAGGGCGAATACACGGTACAAGTCGACGGCATCACGCCCGGCGGCGACGTCACCGTCATTGGCCCCGCAACGCTGCAATTCGACGGCAATCTGCTGTACTCGGTGCTGGCGGTGAATGACGTGGCAAATATTGAGCCGCTGATCATTAACCAGGACGATACGGACGTGCCGGCAGGCCTGGTTCGGGCGCGCGTTGTGCACGCCGCGCCCGCGGCCCCGGCCGTCGACGTTTTTGTGACGGCTCCGGGCGCCGACCTGACCGCGGAGATGCCGCTCGGCAGCTTCAGCTTCCGCGGCGACCTCGGTCCGGTGGAAGTGCCGGCTGGTGACTACCAGATCCGCGTGACGCTTGCGGGCGACGCGTCGACGGTCGTCTATGACTCCGGCACCGTGGCACTCGCCGGCGGTGGTGATCTTCTGCTCGCCGCTGTGCAGAACACGGGTACCGGCAGCTCACCGATCCAGCTTGTGGGTCTTGACTCGAGTGCTGACGCAACCACCGACAACCCGGCGTTCGAAATCCTCGATGCGGCCACACCGACGCGACTGCGCGTTGTGCACGCCTCGCCGGATGCGCCAGACGTGGACGTCGTGGTCAATGATGATTTTGCTAACCCGCTTGTCAACGACCTCCCGTTCCCGACTAGCAGCGGTTTCGTCGACGTCCCTCCGGCCACGTACAACGTGAAAGTGACGCCGTTCGACAACGCTGGCGTGGTCGTAATCGACGCCGACCTGGATCTGCTCGCAAACGAGATTTACTCCGTGCTGGCGGTCGGATTGCTGGCCGACATCGAAGCGCTCGTGTTGTCCGAGGACCCGCGTCCTGTCGCGACTGCAGCGAAAGTCCGCATCGTGCACGGCTCTCCTTCGGCCGGGAACGTCGATATTTACGTGACGGCGCCCGGCACCGACATTTCGGGTGCCACCCCCGCCTTCGCCGACATCCCGTTCAAGGCGAGCACTGGCTTCGTGGAGTTGGCCGCCGGTGACTACGAGGTCACCGTCACACCGACCGGTACAACCACTGCGGCGATTGGCCCGGCTGCGATCACGATCGACAACACAGGTGTGTACACCGCGATTGCCCGCGACGCGGACGGCGGCGGCACGCCTCTTGGCCTGATCCTGCTCGATAACTTCGTCGATCCGGTTCCCACGGGCGACTAAACGGTCCCTGCAGTGTCGGGCGGTAGGACTCCCCCCTTTGTCACCGCCCGGCGCTTTTTTCAGTTCCCTGCGATTGGGTCGGACCTCTGGTCCGGCCCTTTTTTATGCGCCGCTCTCCCGCCCGGGCGAGCGAGCTGACATATTGCACTGGATGGCGGCACCGTCTGTGGCGGCGGTACACTGGCGCTCCGCGATTTACCCGGAGCGCCACTATGCGAGCCTTTCTTGTTCCCGTTGCCGATCGGCCTGAATGCGCGACCGCGCTGTCCACAGCTTTCGAATTGGCGCGCCGTTTAGGCGCCTCTGTCCACGGTTGCCACATCCGCCCGCACACCGACTCGTCTGTTCGAATGCCGGAAGATCTGAATCAGATCGTCGACTCGGAGGACGCGTGGCAAGTGCTCGCACGCGGTAAAACCAGCGGCAAGTCAGTGCGCGCAGCGCGCGAACTGTTCGAGCGTGTAGCCCAGCACTACGAATGCCCGCCTGCGAAGCGGGCCAGCACCGCGCCACAGGCGCTCTGGGCCGAGCGCGTCGGATCGCCGGAGAAACTGCTGGCGATCCACGGTCCCGTCAGTGACCTTGTGGTGGTGTCCAGACCAGGCAAGAAAGGCAGCAAGGTGGCGCGCCACTTTATGCTGAGCGCCGTTCTCTATACGTCGCGGCCGGTGTTGATCGTCCCCGCCCGTCAGAGCGCGCCGGTCGGTGAGCATGTGGCAATTCGCTGGAACGATAGCAACGAGGCGGCGTCCAGCGTTGCCGCTGCAATGCCGATCATTCAACGCGCAAAGACCGTGACGGTTCTGCGCGGCGGCCTGGGGGAATCCGTGGGCCCCGGCGTTGCGCAGCTTCGGGGATATCTGGCGCACTACGGCATCAAGACACGTCAGCTGCGTCTTGATCGAAAAAAAGACGAATCAAAAGGTCTCATTGAGGCGTATCGCTCATCGCAGGCTGACGTCCTGATCATGGGCGCATACAGCCGAGCCCGCTTCCGTCAGCGCCTTTTCGGAGGTGTGACCGAGCACATGCTGCACAAAGCCAATATCCCGATTCTTCTGAAACATCACTAGTATTCGGTGTTGACGCCCCTTCGGGCGTATCCTTAGCCGCGGGGTCAGCCGATCAGGGGAGTGATCGTGAGCTTGAAGCGATACGTGCGATTTCTGGTTTTGATTCTGGTGCTGGCGTTGGCCGGTCCCTTCTTTCTGAAGGGACCCGACGGCCGACCCATGATGACAACGGACGATGTTCGCCTTTCCGCCGCTCGCGCCCGAAGTTCTCTCAAGGCGAGTTGGCGGAGGTTGCGGGGTGACGTGGGCCAGGCGCTTGGGAACGAGAACGCCGGCAAGGTGGAGATGCACCGCTGGCAGGACGTCGACGGCCAATGGCACTACGGTGACTCGCCGCCGGAGGGCGTTGTTTCCGAGACGATCTACATTGACCCCGACGTTAGTCGGATGGACCCGATACCCCTCGATCGGAGGTCGCGCCCTGCGCCGTCCCGGCCGCTTGAGGGGCCCGCGGTGATCGGACCTGTAGTCAACCCTCTGAGAGCAAAAGAAATTCTGGATGAGGTGACCAATGTTCGTGATGAGGCTGAATCTCGTAACGAGGCGCTCACACGCGCGCTCGACGACATCGGCTGAGAACGGGCTTTCCGTGTTTCCGACCACGTCACACTTCCGACACTAAAGTCCTCTTTTTGACTGTCGCTTTCGAACCGACACATGTGGGTTCTTGCGTGACACGAACATTCTTTACATTTTTGGCACTGCTGGTCTGTTCCGGCGTTTCCGTGCAGGCGGCCCATTTGGCTGTGCCCGCGGACCCGCCGTTCCGTACGTATTCGGTGCGCGATGGCCTGAATCAGAAAGCCGTCACCGCGATTGCGCAGGACCTGAGCGGCATGCTCTGGATTGCGACGTTCGGCGGTCTCAATCGATTTGACGGCAAGACCTTCGATAGCGTGACCACAGCAAACGGGCTGCGCCAGAACCTGATTCAGGCTCTGATGGTCGACCGTCAGAATCGAGTCTGGGCGGGTGACGGTGAGGGCGGTCTGTCCGTCATCGAAAACGGCGTGGTCACGCAGACGTTCGAACCGACTGGCGACACGGCTGGAACGGTTCGCGAGATCGTCGAGGTCGGGGACTACCTCTATTTCACGATGCAGCCCGGAGGATTGCGTCGACTGGCTCTGAATGATCCGGCCGCCGTCATCGAGCCGGTCGCGGGCTCGCCATCGTCTCTGACCAGCGTCGCGGACGCCGGTGAAGGGCGCCTGCTCGTTGTGGATGACAACTTCGATTTGCACCTGCTCAAACCGGAGAGTCTGGACGTCCCGGTCATGCTCGCGAGCGATATCGTAATCGCGAAAGGCAACGGCGCCGGACGGGTCTACGTTACGCATCAGGACGGCCGCATCGGCGAGGTGGTTGGCAAGGACATTTCGTGGTTTGAAGGCCGTTATCCGGGGCGTGTAACGGGATTGACGTTCAACGACGAACAGCTCGAATGGGTATTTGTCGACCGACAGGGCGTTTCGCGTTTCGGCGCGCCAGGTGTTGAAGATCTGATCCGCGTGAACTGGAGCGTGCCGGGTTTCGTGGACGCCGACGGCGTGCTGTGGCTTGCGACCCGTGCCGGTTTGGCGCGCTACTTCGGCAAGCGCTTTGCGCATTATTCGCTCGCCATAAACGGGGAGTCACCCGGTGTATTTGCGGTGGAGAAGGCGGGCGATCAGGACGTTTGGTTCGGCACCGGATTCGGTTTGCTGCACGTCACGCCCGCTGGTGAACTCGTCAACGTTACCGATCAGCTGGGTCATGCCCGGCGCGAGGTTCGCGCCATCGTGCCTGCTGATGATGGACGAAAGCTCTACTTCATTTATGTGACCGGTGGCATGTATCGCCTGGACACCCAGACGCTTGAGGCGGAACAGCTGCTGGGCGAGGGCAATCCGGTGCTCGTGTCGCTGACGGCCGATCCGTCGGGCGTACTCTGGGCGGGTTCCTACTACGGCGAGCTGTTTCGATATGACCCTGTTGACGACAGCGTACAGACGCTCAGCGTTGGTGAAGGGGCCGCTTTATACGGCGTCGATGTGGATGCTGCGGGTCGGATGTGGCTGGCTGCTAACTTCAACGGGGTTTATTCGCTCGATACCACGGCGTCCGAATTCGAGATCACAAAGCACTTTGACGTCGCGGAACTCGGCAAGACCTTCTTCACCCACCTTGTGGTGGACGAGCGCGACGGGGAAGAAACGGTCTGGTTGGCGTCGCTTGACGGCGGTCTTTTCCAGATCCGCGATAGTGGCGTCACACAGGTGATCGATCCGGCTGTGATCAACGATCGGACGATCTTCGGAGTAGGACCGTTAGTGGATGGCACGGTCGTGCTGTCGACCAGCCGCGGCGTCTATAAGCTGGACCCCTCCACCGGTGAGATGGACTACTTTTCGGATATGGATGGTTTCGTTGCCCTCGAGGGCAAGGTGCGTGCGCTGTACCCGGACGAGAACGATCTGGTGTGGATCGGTACAACCGAAGGTGTGAGCGTAATGGACGCGTCGCTGCCTCGAGTCGAGGTGGGCGCGCCGCGTCCCGTCATCTTGCAGCGCACGGTCGACAGGACCGTCCTGGGGACCGGCATCGAAGAGCCTGAAGTTCGGCACGACAGCCGTTTCCTCGTCAAATTCGGCGCGGTTTCCACCCTGCGCCCGGACAGTGTGGATTTCAGCTATCGACTCGATGGGCGCGATGACCATTGGAGCGCACCGACACGAACGCGCTCGATCGAGTTTTCCGGTCTGCGCGCCGGTGACTATACGTTCGAGGTTCGAGCGCGGTTCCCGGCGGGAGACTGGAGCGATGCGCAATCGTGGGCATTTACCGTTCCGGCGCCTGTTTATCGTCAGACCTGGTTTGTCCTCTGCGCGTCTCTTTTCGCTGCCATGTTCGCCTGGTCGCTGATTCAGCTGCGACTGCGTGCGATCGAGCGGTCCAACAAGCGGCTGCGACTTGAAGTAGTAGAGCGAACGCGCTCCATTGAAGAGCAGCGCCACGAACTGGAGACCATTAACGAGCAGTTGAGCAGTGAGATTGAAGAACGCGAGAAGGCGGATGCGAAGCGTGCTGAGATTGAGGCCCGATTCCATCAGGCGTATCAGAACAGTCCCGTCGGGATGGCACTCGTGGATATCGAGGCGCACGTGTATGACGCGAATCCCGCGCTCAAACAGCTGTTCTGGCCAGAGGCGTCGGCCAAAGACAGGGCGCCGCTGGCGGACGTCGTCGTGGAAAAAGACCGAAGCGCATTCACGCATTATCTGAGCGGCTTCGCAGATGGAAACGATCCCGACTTCAGCATGGAGGTCGACTGTACCGACGCCAATGGGCAGATTCGCCGGATGGAATTTGCCCCTTCTGCCGTGCGCAATCCCGATGGCGAATTACAGTACATCGTCCTGATCGCCAACGATGTAACGGAGCGGCGCGCGATGACGCGTCAGCTTGAATATCAGGCGCGCTATGACGAGCTTACCGGCCTTGTGAATCGGCGCGCGTTTGCCGAACACCTCGCAGAAATTGCGGGCTCCGCCAGAGCGCAGGGCAGTTATCTGATGTTCCTTGACCTCGATCAGTTCAAGGTGGTCAACGACACCTGCGGCCATGCCGCGGGAGACGAACTCCTGCGCAATGTATCGCGCCTGATTGAAGCGTCGGTGCGCGATCAGGACATTGTGGCGCGTCTCGGCGGCGATGAGTTTGGTCTTATTTTGACCTCGTGCACCGAGGCGGCGGCATTACGGCGTGCGGAGGCGATCCGGCAAAGTGTCGCGGATCTTGAATTTCTGTGGGAGTCAGACGTTTTCCGCATTGGTGTGAGCATCGGCATTGTGCCGATCACCAACGCAATGCAAGACCTGAATGAACTCCAGCAGGTGGCTGACGCCGCCTGTTACGCCGCAAAAGACGCCGGCCGCAACCGCGTGCATCTGGTGTCAGGCCGCTCTGATACGGTTTATGAGCAGCGGGGTGAGATGCGTTGGGTGCAGCGACTGAACCACGCCATCGACAACGACAGCTTCGTGTTGTTCGGACAGAAGATCGTCCCGACCGACCCCGATGCCAACGAGCCGCACCGTATTGAAGTGCTGTTGCGCATGAAAGACCGTTCTTCGGACCGGCTGATCCCGCCGGGTGCATTTCTGCCCGCCGCCGAGCGCTATGGACTCCAGGGCAGGCTGGATCAATGGGTCGTCAACAGCGTGATCACTATGTTGACGAACGCGTCCATTGATCCTGACCGTGCACCGAGACTGTGGCTGAACCTGTCGGGAGCGAGTGTTGGCGATGCCAAATTCTCCAGGAACCTGATCGAACGTGTATCGATCGCTGACCTTCCGGCCGGAACGCTGAATTTCGAGATCACCGAGACGGCGGTGATTCGAAAAATCGAAGAGGCCACGCAGCTCATTGCGGCGCTGCGGGAAATGGGCTGCCAGTTCTCACTGGACGATTTCGGCAGCGGGCTGTCGTCTTTTGGATATCTGAAACAGCTGAATGTGGACGGTCTGAAAATCGACGGTCAGTTCATCCGGGACATTGCGGATGACCCCACCGATCGAATCTTCGTCAAGTCGATTATCGACATTGCGCACACACTGAGGCTGCGTGTGGTCGCCGAATTCGTTGAGGACGACCGCACCTTGAATCTGATCCGGACTCTGGGATGCGATTACGCTCAGGGCTTTGGCGTGCATCGCCCCGTACCGCTTGCCGATCTGCTGCTGCCAGACATGACCGCAATTGACCGAACGGCCTGATACCGTCGCAGGATAAACGTGCGCCGCGTTCTGTACACTGCGGCCACATGCGAAAACCTACCTACGATCTCCCGGTTCTGGTCACCGTTCTTGGTGCCGCACTCGCCATCGGCGCGGTCTTTCTGCTCGGTGGAGCGAGCGCCGCTGAGACGGCTCAATCTGCGATGCGCTTTGTGACCGGGCATTTCGGCTGGCTCTTTTTGCTAACCGGTCTGGCCAGTGTGGCATTCGCCGCGTGGCTGGTTCTCGGGCCGCACAGCGGTCTTCGGCTCGGGCCGCCCGGAGAGCCGCCTGAGTTCTCGACGTTGAGCTGGATTGCCATGATGTTCACCGCGGGCATCGGCGCCAGTCTTGTGGCGTGGGGATTCGCCGAGCCGATTTTCTACCTCAGGACACCGCCGTTCGGGGTTGAACCGGGTACCGCGCAAGCCGTGGTGTGGGCGCATGTCTATCCGCTTTTCCACTGGGGCGTGGTGCCTTGGGCGATGTACACGATACCGGCGGTCCCGGTCGCGTATCGATTATTCGTCGCCAACGATCCTCGTCTTCGCGTGGGCGCCACCTGTGAGTCGGCTTTGCCGCCTGCCGTCCGCCCCGGGGCAACACGAGCGATCGATGTGTTGATCGCGCTCGGGATTGTGGGTGGGTCAGCAACGTCGCTCGGTGTCGGCGTGCCTCTGGTCTCCGCGCTGATCGCCCGTTTGACCGGGGTGCCCGATGTCCTTTGGTTGAAGGCACTGGTTTTGTTTGCGTGGGCCGTGCTGTTCGGAACGAGCTGCTATCGAGGGCTGAAGGGCGGGATTCGCGTGCTTGCTGACATCAACATGGTGCTTGCCATTGCCATGATCGGTTTCGTTCTCATTGCTGGTCCCACGGTGTTCATCCTGTCGATGACCACGAACAGCGTCGGCGTATTACTGGATCACTTTTTCCAGATGGCACTCAACACCGATCCGATCCTGCGCAGCGGTTTTGCACAAGACTGGACCATCTTTTACTGGGCCTGGTGGTTAGCTTACGCGCCGATGATGGGGTTGTTCTTCGGCCGGATTTCGCGCGGTCGCAAGGTGCGTGAGCTTGTTCTCGGCATCATCGGCTTTGGCACGCTCGGCACCTGCAGCTATCTTGCTGTGGCGGGCGGGTACAGTCTGCACTTGTATGAGACTGGTGTACTGCCGCTGGTGGACATGCTAAGCGCTGAGGGCATGAATCCGATGGTCGCGAGCATCATCGACACATTGCCGTTGGCGCCGTTGCCGCTGGTGGCGTTCACCGTGTTGAGCGTGATTTTTTATGCCACGTGCCTTGATTCGTCCGCCTATGTGCTGGCCTCAATCTGCGCGCGCGGCATGACGCCTGACCGAGAGCCCCCGCGCGCCCTGCGCGTGATCTGGTCGGCGACGCTCGCTTTGATGGCAGGCGGAATCCTGACAGCCGGCGGGCTCGAAACAGTGAAGACCGGCACCATTCTGTCGGCGCTGCCCCTTATTCCAGTGGTGGTATTGATGTGCGTCGCGCTTGTGAAGCAGCTCGGTATGCACGGCCAGCCCATACCACAGGCACGGCGCTAGCGCCGCGCCGCTGCGATTTGAGCGATAATGGTGGATTGACTGTTTGTCTGGACGAGATTTTTGAGCGATACCAACGATCAGCGCGCTCTGCGCAATGCCCTCGGCACGTTTGCCACAGGCGTCACTGTGGTCACCACGGTCGACGACGGCGGACAGCATTGGGGGTTCACGGCCAATTCCTTTACGTCGGTTTCGCTGGACCCGCCGTTGGTCCTGTTCTGCCTGACCCATCAGGCCGAGTCGATGCCGGCGTTTGCCCACGCCTCATCGTTTATCGTGAATGTGCTGGCGAGCGAGCAGGAAGCTATCTCCAATCTGTTTGCGTCGCGTGGTGTCGATAAGTTCGCTGAGGTTGATTTCCAGCCAGGCGAGACGGGCTGCGCCCGGATCACCGGTGCGGTGGCGTGGTTTGAATGCGCGATGACGCAGAAAATCGACGCGGGAGATCACGCGATCTTTATCGGTCGCGTCCTTGACTACGGCTCAAACGACGCCGATCCCTTGGCGTATTGCCGCGGTCGTTATGGAACGGTGCACGCGCGATAAATCGTGCGGGCGCTCACATTGTCGTGAGCGCCCCGGCCGGCAGCGGCTTCTCGAAAAAGCCCGAAATCGCCGGATGCTGTTCGGCGCGCACCCGATCAGCCGGATTGATCGAGCCGGACAGCATGTACAGCCGGACCCGAGACCGAAGCTCTGGGAAGCTCTCCTGATAGAGGTCCGCAAATTCGAAACCGTCCATCCGCGGCAGATTGATATCAACAAAGATGATGTTCACACCTGAGGAGGCGACGTC
>JBCCMA010000055.1:0-20803 GCA_039026595.1 Pseudomonadota bacterium | reverse complement strand
GCAGCCGCTTTGATTCAACATCCGAGGGTGTCCACGGCAAGTCGTATCGCCGGTAGAAAGCGGGCAAGCTCAACGTGACGCCGCGCTTGCCGGCCGCAACAGCGGACGTGGGTTGCCTGACGCGACCGTTCACGATGCCCCTCCCTCGTCAAGACTTGCGCCCTTCTGGATGACAGCAAGCGATATCTGTCCGTAATCCGCTTCGGTACAAGTGTTCATGACCTTCTTCAAAACGCGATACGGAATATTTCGATCGCCCATGATCGTCACTTCGCGCGCCGACAGATCGTCCTCGCCGGCTTTTACAATCAGGCGATCAACCTGTTGTTTAAGCGCGTCGCGCAACGCCGGCACGGTGGCGCCGTCGGCCTGCCGCACGTCCTCCACACTCGCCACCGCCTCGCCCTGCACGAGAACCTGTGTTGGCGTCACGGTGACCACCACCGTTTCCCGGGGCTTTTGCTGGCTGATCGACTCGGGGATATCGACCGCCTTGTTCCGCTCCAGCGTTTCGCTCTCGGTGCTGTTCACCAACAAGAAAAAAACCAGAATGGTGAAAATATCCATCAGCGACACGAGGTTCAGCGCGGTACTGCGCCCCCGCTTGTGTTGCCGGTCCATGCGACGTGCGCGTCGTGACATCGACATTGTGTCAGCCTCCGTCCAATGCGCTGGACAAGCGCTCGGTGGGCGCGTCACCGATCGAGATGTCGGGGAACAGTTCGCCGTAGCCTTGATCATCCGCAGGCGCGACACGCACGGAGTCCATCACCTGGACCACCGTGTCGTACACGATGTCGCCTTCAAGAAGGATTGTGGCGTCATCAATATCCGGATAACGCACCTTTACCTGCTTCAGGAACTCGCGCAGAGCGGCCAGGTCGTAACCGGCGCTTGCGTTTGGTATCGACTTAAGCAGCCCGCTTTCACGATCGGACACGTCAATGCGGGCCGCGCGCACCGTAATTTCGAGTTGCAGTTCGGGCTCGGTCACGTCAGCCGCCTCGCCCCCAGGTCCGGGCAGGTTCAATTCAAGCACGGCTGTGCGTGAAAACACCGCGGTGATCAGCAGAAACGGCACGAGAATCACCATCAGATTCATGAACGCGGTGATATTGAGCTCCGCCTCCTCGGTTTGTCGGCGATGCCGACGACGACGGCGCATCTCAGGCCGCCTTCGCGGTCCGCTGCTCGGAGACGCTGTTCAGGAATTTCACTGAGACCATTTCCAGCGAGTCGATCAACTCGGTGGTCTTTGTCTGCAAAAGCGTGTGCACAAACAACAGTGGAATAGCGACCATCAATCCGAACGCAGTGGTATTCATGGCCACTGAAATGCTGGCGCTCAGAAGGTCGGCCTTCTCCGCGGGGTTGGCTGCCGCCACGGCAGTAAAGGCCTTGATCAGACCAATGATGGTTCCAAGCAAGCCGAGAAGCGTGGCGATGTTGGCGAACGTCGCGAGATAATGCGTGCGCTTTTCGAGTCTCGGGAGCACCTCCATAAGACTCTCTTCCATCGCCTGTTCAATATCGTCACGGCGCCGCGCCGTTTCTATTCTCGCCAGTCCGTAAGACAGGATACTGGCAATGGCGGTCTTGCTCTTCGACGTCACCGCGGCTGCTTCCTGAAACCGGCCGTGCTGGATCATGGGCACCAATTTCTTCCACAGCTGCTTATTGCGTGTGCTCGTCACGCTCAGGAACACCCAGCGCTCGACCGCGATCGTCACACCGATGGCGAGCACCACAACAATCGGGTACATGAACAGGCCACCCTGCTGGAAAAATCGCACGATCGTGTTAAACGTTTCCACGTTGATCTCCTGAATGCATAAAATTAGTTGTCCTGCTCGTGCAGGTCATTGTAGAAATCGACCTCGCGTCGAAAGACATCGGGATCGATGGGCGCGAGTGCTTCGTCGACCAGACTCGACAGAGGCCGGCCGGTTAGTTCGACGAGTTCCGGGTTTTTCCACGGGACAATCACAAGCACCTTCGGACGCTCACGATTTCCGCTCACTTCCGTCGTATCCAACTGCAAACTCGACGGCGTCGCCGTGACGCTGTCGTCAATTTGATCAGTGGCGGCCACCGCGAACTCGGACCCGAGCGATTCAGATCCGGAATCCGATACCGAAGCTGTTGTCGGAACAGACGACGCATCGCCATCTTCTGTTGAACCGGCCGGCGTTACGTTATTGACCGTCGGTTCACCCGGTTCCTTTGCGAGCGCCGCGCGACCCGGCAAACAAGCCATAATCAAGATCGCCGCAGGTAGCCATCTACTGATCATTGTCGTTCTCCAGGTGTGTCTTGTAGTGCCGTCGCAGGACGCTGGGTGCGTCGTCTAAGGTCCGCCACCCAAGCGCTGACCGTCTTGTCACCGTCCGGCGACAGGGACAAATACGCTTCGTAATGGGTCAGGGCCTGCGCGGGTTCGCCTAGATACAAATCCAGCAAGACACCCAGGTTGTAGTGCGCGCTAGCCAGCGTCGCGTCGGCCCTGATGGCCGCGCGGTAAGCCTTGGCCGCTCCTGCAAAGTCGCCGCGATGCCGACGGACAATGCCAAGCTCATTGGCAATCAGACCGCTCGAAGGCGCGCGTTCCCTCGCTTCGATCAGCGCAGCCTCAGACTGCTCAAAGCGGCTGGTGTGCGCGTAGATCAGGCCGAGGTTCAACCAGTAAAGCGGATCGTCGTTAAGGGCATCCTGGAGCCCCGACATCGCCGTCTCGGCCTCGGAATAGTGCTGGTCCTCCATCAAAGAGATCACGGGCTGCAACCGGGGGTCGATTTGATCATCGGTAAGCGGAGCCCGCAGGCCACCCACGCAGCCACTGAGACCACCGACGGCAACCGCGACGACGAGACACGCTCGTATTCGATGTCTAACGCAAGCGCGACGCAAAACGCACCCCTTTTTCAAGTTTGGCGTAGCGCGCGGGCATCATGACGGCCAGCGCGTCGAAGCTCTTTCGAACCCATTGATCGTACATTCCCGTGGCGCTTCGCCGCGCGTTCGCTTCGTATACTTCGATCGCTTTTTCCTCGAATGGAAACGCCTGCTCCTCGAGCAGAAAGTCATACTCCTGCGCCTCCAGTTCGGAAAGTTCCGGAGGCCTCTCCGATGCCATGAGCGCACGCGCCATTTCGCGATACAGCTCACCGATGCGAAAGGTCGCTGCCGTCGTCACCGGTCCAACACCGTAGTCGGCGGCCTCCCCGTACGCAGTCAAAAGCGACGTCATGGCGTCCTTCTTGCGCGCCAGCGACGCGGCAAGCGGCACGTCAAGCTCGATGCCCATAAACGAATCAAGGCCGGTGTCGGCCAGGTTCATCGACGCTGACGCAGCAGCACTCGTTAATCGTTCGGTTGGTGCGGGGGCGGAGCGGTGAAGCTGGATAATGGCAACCAGCTCGGCGTCGCGTTCGGCGAAGTTGCCCGCGTCGAAGGCCAGCGCGGCGAGCCTCTCATGCAGATCCACACTTTCTTCGGGGCCAACGTTCAGCGCATTGAGTCGATACCGGATCGCTGCGCGCTCACCCGACACATCACCAAGCTCCCGATACAACGTTGCCGCCTGCACGACCGCATCGCCACGCACCGCGGCATCAACGTTGTCATCTCGCGCGATCCCGTCCAATTCAACAGCGGCATCCGTCTGACGCCCGTCGTTCAGATAAACACCGATCAACTCGCGCGTGACGTTTGACGCGAGCGGGTGTCCCGGGAATTGCGCGCGAAAGCGCTCCAGCACGGAGGCGGCTCGCGTCCAGTCTTCAAGCTGCACGAGCGCGGCTGCCGCATCGTAGTTCGCGGTCGGAACCGCGGCGCTTTTGGGGGTGACATCGGCGACGCGAAGGAAGCGGTCGACCGCAGTTTCCAGATCACCCTGACTGCGTGCGGTGTCGCCCTGCTTGTACACGGACGCCGCCAGACGCTCGTAGAGTTGGTCGTACCGGTCCGGATCGTCAACGCCAAGCGCCAGCACCGCCGCGTAAGCCCGTTCCGACGCTACAAAGTCGTTCAGCGCAAAGCTGGCATGTCCCTCGACGGTCCGCGCAACCCGCAGCTGGTCAGTCTGAGCCGCTGGAGAGAACGCAACAAGCGCACGGGCGGCGTCCCTCGCTCTGGCCCAATCACCAAATTTGAATAGCCGCTCCGACGCATTGACCAGAACCGCATTGCGTTCCGGGTGGTCCGGGAACTGCGCGACAAAGCGCAGTCCGTTTTCGACAGCGCGTCGAGCCACAAGCACCGCATCATCACCCTCAAGTGTGCTTTCGTATTCGTTGAAGGCCAGCAGTGCCGCATAACCGGCGTCCGCCGCATCAGCATGGTCGCCATAGCGGTACGCCGCCGCCGTGTATGCATCCGTAGCGTTCTTAAAGCGCTCATTGGCATACAAAAGCTCCGCCAGCAGAAAATGTTGTCCGGGCGCTTCCTCGGCATCAGGGAACGACGCGAGCCATGTCTTGTAATAGTCGACAGCGCGATCGACGGTCGCCGGGTCGTCCGACGATCGTGCGTGATAGTGCGCGGCCAGCTCCGTCAGGTGGCGCTTTATCGCCTCAACGATGTCCGGCTGCTCATCGCGCGCGTGGACGGCCCAATATCCGGCCTCTGCCACCAGGCTGTAGCGATCAACAAGCGACTCTTTCGCCGCCAGCTCCTGCTCGGGAAAGCCGGCAGCGCGGTAGGTATCTATAACGCTGAGCTGCAGATAGGGCGCGCGGACGGCAGTGGGGTAGGTCGCCACATAGTCACCGTACGCTCGCGCTGCATCGCTGTAGCGTTTCTGATCCAGATAAAGGGCGCCCAAATCCTGATAGAGCAGATGCTCGAAGCCCGGCGCGGCGCGGCGTGCAAGCAGCGCGTTTAGCGTGTCAACACCATCAAGATACGAATAGCTGATGCTCATGGCGCGCAAGGCATCGTCAATCAGCGCGCGACGACCGGCGGGCAACGCATCATGTGCCACCGCGTCGTAGCGACCGCCAGGCGCCAGACCGTGATTCAATAGAACCAGAAAACCTGCGAGCGCCTCGTCGTACTCCCCGATGCGAAAACGCGCCCACCCGTATTTGTACAACGCCTGCTCGTAAAATGGCGATGCCGGCGCGTCCTCGCGCTCGAGTATGGCCATGTAAGCCGCCGCAGCGAGGTCCTCATTACCGGACGCGAATTGCGCCTCGCCCCGACGGAAGTGCGACTCGATCACCAGATCAGAGCCGGGATAACGCTCGATTAGCGTGGCCAGATGTGCAATAGCCGAACCAACATCACCGCGTTGCTCGAACGCACGCGCCAGTTGATACAGAACGGTGTCGTTGTCGTCCTGATCCGGCCACTCACGCAATAGCGACCGGTAAAGCTCGATCGCGCGGTCGTAATGCGCCTGTGCAGCCGCCAGATCGTCCCCATCAAGCTGTTGCTGTTCCGCAAGCTGGATCTCGATATCGCCGAGACGGCGGAGCGCAGCGGCGCGACGCGGGTCGTCTTGCGAAGCCAGATCAAGAAACTTCTGATAGCTGTCCTGCGCGCGACTCTGGTCTACGGCGTCGGCCGCCTGCGCCCATCCGCACTGCGCCGCGGCAAGAACCACGGCGGCGGCCGTTCGGCTCCCGAACATCATCGGCTTGCAGCCTCGGTTTCGGCCAACCGGTCATAGGTGTTGGCCAGCGCAAACTGTGCCTCGGTCAGGTACGCGCGAAGGCGATCGGCGTGCTCATCGAAGCGCGCAATAGCCAGTGCCTTTAGAAACCGCTCGTGTTGGTCGAGCGCCACGTCCACACGTGCGGTCAGCGCGGCAACGCGGGGGCCGGCGTCATCGATACGCGCCTGAAACGCCTCAAACCCTGCCGGTGCTTCGCGGCGATGCACGCTCAGTCGAGCGCGCCGCTGCTGTGCCTTGGCAAGGGACGCATCCACTGCTTTCAGCGCTTTTTGGTGCTGCCACAGCCGCGCCGCGTACTGCGTGTCGAGGCGCCAGATCAGGCTGCCTTTTAGCAGCGCCAGCTTTTTGCGCTGCAAAGTGAACGCCGGCTGTCCGTCCACGGCGAGCAAAGTACGCTCAATCCGTTCAATACGCTGCAGCACGCGGTCCTCATCCGGGGTGGTCAGCGCACGGGCGTCTTGAGTTTGTTCGATCGCGTCGAGGCGGCGGCGCTGCTCAGATACGCGCGCTTCAATTTCGGCAAGCCGGCTTGTCGAGTCGTCTTTGCCAAGCGCGGTGTCGTGCTGTGCATAAAGTTCGCGGCGCGTGGACAGCATCAGATCGAATGCTTCGACGCCGTCTGACCAGCGGTCGAGGTTGCGGCGCATTGCCAGAAGGTCACGGTAGTTTTTCAAGCCCTCCTGAAACTCATGGTCGGCCATCAGGCGATAAAGATATCGGCTGCGAT
Source organism: Pseudomonadota bacterium (assembly GCA_039026595.1). Lineage (GTDB taxonomy): Bacteria > Pseudomonadota > Gammaproteobacteria > Steroidobacterales > JBCCMA01 > JBCCMA01. The sequence goes on along the minus strand of JBCCMA010000055.1, from coordinate 14,399 downwards.
CGTCCGATGTGACGTCATCCAGAGACCAGAACCACCCGATCCGCTGACCGCTGTCGCCCAGAAGCAAGGACTCCAGAAACGCGTCGTTGCGGAGTCGTTCACCCAACGCATGGAGGCGCTCGATTTCGTCGCGGAAGACGCTGATGGCATCCCGGTAGCCAGCGGCCGCACGGGCCTCATCCCCCAGTTTGGCGTGGGCAAACGGCAAACCGAGTCGTGATTCCTGCACGGCGGCATCAAGGGGATCGCCGCCGGTCAATCGCTCCCACGCGCTGATCGCGCGGGGATAGTCTTCCAACTCCGCTGCCGCCCAACCGACACCGAGATAGGCGCGCGTCGCCCACATTCCGTCGCCGATTTGATCAAGCCACGTCAGCGCCGGCTCAGGGTTGCCCTCTTTCAGGTGCGCGTAGCCCAGCGCCAGATAAATCTTGTCCTGAAGTGCCTGCCCCTCGTCGTATCGATCCTCGGCCGACGACCCAAACCATCGCCACGGCGCCCACCAGACGGTTCCGGCACTTTCCTGCGGCGCGCCGCCGGCGGCCTTGGTCAGCAGCGAGGTACCCCGCGCCGGGTCACCATTCTGAATGAGCGCAACGCCGAGGTTGTAGCGGGTAAACGCACGCCAGCCGTCCGGTGCACGCCATCGATCAAGCAGTGCAACGGCGTCGGCCGCTGCGCCCTGCTCCACATGGATTCGCGCGCGCAGGAGTCGTCGCTGTGCTTCGGGCCCGGGCTCAAGTGAGGCGCCGATACGCGTTAATGCCTCGACCGCGCTGTCGCGATCGCCGCGCTGGTACGCAATTTGCGCGGCGTACAACCACGCCTGATCACGGACAGCAGGCGCGACGTCTTGATTGAGCAGCCGATCAAACACCGACCGCGCCTCACGCTGCTGGCCGTATGAAAGATAGATGCCGCCCAGTAGAAGATCGGCATCGTCCCTATGATGTTCCAGGCGTGCCTGCTGCCGTGCCACGAGAAGGTGGGTGGCCGCATCAAAGTAGTGACCCTGATAGAAATGGAACAGGCCGTGCCCGAACTCCAGATCGCGGACTTCGTGGCGCTCTCCATCGGCGCCCAACGCGATGGAGGACGCCGTCAGAGCGCATAATCCGACGATCAGACGTCGACGGAAGGCACGACACAAATGGCGCGGCATCAGTGGCAACCTGTCAGTCCCATTCCTTCACGAAAAACTCGGGCTGAAGGCGCCGCTCGCTGTCACGGATCTGCAGTTCGAGATACTTTGCGCCCAGCGTCTTCTCGAATCGGAGTGTGGTACCACGTCGATAATCCCGATCGTGTGGACCTTTGCCCGTCATGATCGCAACCAGCTCGTGGGTGCCGGCTTTCAGATTGCCCACATACAATCGTTGTACACCGCCACGGTGGAGCGACTCCACCTCTTTCTGGGTGTACAAATAGCTGCTGATGTCCTTGCCGTCGATCTTGAGTTCCATCGCATCAAGCGCAAAGAACTCGCCCACATCAAGCGATACAAAAACCGATACCTGAGTGTTGGCTGGAAAAAGCAGCTCCTCCTCCAGAATGAACAGATCTCGGTTCAAAGCGAGCAGGTCTTTCTTCAGCGCCTGGGCTTCCTCATCGAGATTGGGCAGGGATTCCGGCGCCTCCGGGGATTGCGCACCAGCAAAGGCCGCGCAGACCAGGGCGAACGCCAGCAGCAGCGAGCGCGAGGTGCGTTTTTGATCTTTGAACATGAAACGTGTCCTCCGCGGTCTAACCGCCAGGCGCGAGACCGCTGGAGTAGTGCATTACCCCGCGGCGGTCTACGATGATGGCTTCGACCGCTTCAAGCGATTCCACAAGGGCAAGCCCGCGTTCGGGGCCAAGAACGAAGACGCCCGTCGACAGCGCATCGGTTTGCGTGGCGTCTGGCCCGATGACGGTGACGCTGCGCACCTGCGACGCGGATCGCCCGGTCTTCGGGCTGAGAATGTGATGAATGCGTTCGCCGTCCGCCTCGAAATACCGTTCGTAGTCGCCTGACGTGGACACCGCCTCGTCGACCAGCGGGACGCGGGTTGCGATACCGGTCTTGTCACGCGGATTGCGAATGCCCACCGTCCACGGCCGACCGCGGCGATCACCCACAATGCGGCTGTCACCGCCAGCCGTCACGATGGCATGACGTACACCGCCCTCGCGCAGGATGCGCGCACCGTTTTCGACGGCGTAGCCTTTGGCCACACCGCCCAGATTGATCTGCACGCCGTCGCGGTCGAACCGCACCGAGCGGGAGCCGATGTCGACCAAGACGTTGCGATAGCCGACCGCCTTCAACGCGTTTGTACGAGCTTCGTCATCGGGCTGGACACCTTCGCGAAAATCGTAGAGTTTTCCAACGCTGCCGTAGGTGATATCAAACGCACCGTCGGTCAGAGGCGAATAGGTCAGCGCCTTTGCGATCAATTCAAAAAGCTCATCGCCCACCGGCACGGCGCCGGAATACGCCGTGGCATTGACCCGCGAAAGCTCGCTCGATGACTTGTAGGTGCTCATCAGCTCATCGATGCGACGCATCTCCGCGAACACCGCCTCGATCAGAAGCTGGCCATCGACTCGGTCCTCGGTCCACAGCTCGACGCGAATGGACGTGCCCATCGCAGCCGTGCTACCTGAAATCCACTCCGCGTGGGACGGCGTTGCGGCCAGTGCGCCGAGGGCGACAGCCAAATGAACAAGCAGACGTTTCACTCGATCACGCCCCACTCAGTACCAAAAGGAAAAATAGACTTGAACAACATTGGCATCGAATGCGAAAAGGGGCTCCTCACCGACAGGTCCGCCTGCCGGCGCATTGCGGAAATTCTCGTAGTCAAACGCAATGCGGTCGTAGGTCAGATTGACCGAGCCACGATCGAGAATGCCCCAACCGTTCTGGGCAAACTGGTAGCTCACGCCCAAACGCAGGGTAGTGTTTGAGAAACGCGACAGCTCCTTGTCACGTGCAAGGAAATTCTGCTCGTCAACGCGGGAGAAAAGATCGCTGTAGAAACTGGCTTCGCTTTGGCGATACGTGCGCAACCTGGCCTCGAAGATCAGATTGTTCCGCCACGGTTGGGTGTAACCGATCTCAGCGGTGTGGGCGACGATGTCCCACGTGTCTGTGAAGTATCGATACTCGCCGTGCACCGCGGCCCGATAGTCGAGGAAATAACGACCTCGCAGCGCGACGGCAATACTGCTTCGTGTATCCGGATAGCGCTCATCCTGAAACGAATAACCAAATTGGGCATTCGTCGGGTCCACGTAGCGCACCCGCCTGTAGGGATTGTTCAGATACCCCTCGTCGGTAATGCCCTCAATCGTGGTCCCGAGGATCAGCTTCGGTGTAATAATCTGACTGATGCCCAGACCGTAAATCTGGCGATCGACATCCTCTTCAAAATTGTCGTCATTGACGCGTCTGACCTGATCATCGCCGCGACCGTAGGACAAGGTCACCGTGGTCAGATCGCCGAACAGATCCTGTGTCACTGCGAAATACGCCGAACGGGCAGTAAAATCATGTTCATCGCTGTTGCTCGCGCCTGCCGTCACACGTGTTTTTCCGTTGACGTACTCCACACCAAGACCCGCTTCCTTACGCTCCTCGGTATAGGGGCTGGCCGTCAGAACGACATCGATGGACGCGCTTGACACACTATCCACGTAGTACTTGCCGGTTACGGCGAACTGTTTCCCAAGCCGTTTGCGAACGAGCAAAGCCGGACCATCAATGGTGGCGTTGTCGCCCTCGTACCGGTGGTAAAGCACATCGGCGCGGTCCGGCTCCAGATCGGCTGACCACGACAATGGCGCGACCACGAGCACAAGCCAGAGCGCCACGGCGCGCACGCCGATGTATCTGTTTGGAAAAACTGCCCGATAACGCGTCATGATCGATGCCTAGTTGCAGCCGCAACCGCCGCCGGAACTGCCCGCCGCTCCGCGCGCACCCTCGCGGGACTCATACACATGGTGCATGTACGAGCTCGAAATCGGATCGCGGTCAAACGCCATGATCGGATCAGCCAGATTGGCGCGTTCGTAGGGTTTTACCCACGGATCCACGGTTGCACACCCGCCCATGGCCACGGCGCAAAAAACGACAAAAAGCCTGACTGAGCGCGCGTTCATTCAACCAGCACCGAACGAATCATGTCCTGATACGCATTTTCATCGCCGGGCTTGTAGCCACGGTGTACGTAACGGATGTTCCCGTCACGATCGATCAACACGGTGCTGGGCATGGCCACGACGTCATAGTCTTCGCTGACCCTGTTTTTTTCATCAAACAGAATCGGGAAGTCGACCGGAAAGTCCTTTAGCAACGAGCGCGCCTTGCGAGCGTCTTTCTCAACATTCACTCCGAGTAACGTGAAACCCATCGGGCTGTACCGTGCGTGCAACTCGTCGAGAAGCGGCATTTCCTGGCGGCATGGCCCGCACCAGGACGCCCAGAAGTTGATCATGACGACCTGGCCACGCAGTTCGCTCAGCTTGACGTTCTCACCGCTTGCGCTTTTCAGCGTGAAGTCGGGTGCGGGGTCATGCGTTTGATCGCCGGTCGCAGCAGCGGCCAGAGACACACCAGTGGCGAGTACAAATGCGAGAAGTCGTTTAAATGGTCTTGGCATCATGTCAGCTCCTGAGACGCTCAGAAAAAGAGGGAAAACCCGAGGTGGTATTCGATGTTGTGCGACGTCTTGTCGGTACCGAGCAGATCGGTGTCGAACAAGTGGTCGCGGACGTCGAGGCGAACGGCGATCAAATCGTTCAGAAGCACACGCAGCCCCGCCCCCACATTGATGGTGAAGCGATCGTCGCCCGCAAACTCCGTACTGCCGACGCCGGCGATCAGATAAAGGCTGCTGCTAAACGCACGGTTGCCCCAGAAAAACACTTCTCCGGGCAACACGTTGTACCCCAGCGAGGCGTTGTAGTACGTGAACTCACGTTCGCTTTCGGTAAGAAGCTGCGCATTGCCACTTAATAGTTCGAAACTGGTCTCCTCACCTTCACTGGCCCCGTAGCCGGCTTCGATGAAGACATCTTCGGTAATGTGAAACGCCACACGTGCACCGGCGACGGTATTGGTGCCAAAGTCTTCGATGCTGATCAGTCCTGCGTATGCACTCAACTCGAAATTTTCACGATCGATATCGGGCCGTTTGACATCGCGCCGCTCGATACCGGGGTCAATCACAACGGGGGTGGTGTCGTCATCGACGGACTCTTCAGGTGCCGCCCCGAAAAGCGCGCAGCCTGGCAGCGAGACGCTGCAGAGCATCACAAAAAGAAGGAGAAGCCGGCTTTCCATTCGTCGATTTCCTCGTTGTCATCACGGCTCGTGAATACGACATAGCTTTTGTATTCGAGCCGAAAAACAAAGGCGCGCGTCACGTAGGCCCGCACGCCGACACCAACGTGCGCGGTTTGGTCCGTGCGGTCTTCAGTTGCCACCAGCGTGGCGCGGGGTTGGGTCCGGATGACGCCGGTACCCAATGTGAAAGTGGGCGACAGTCGGCGCTCCGGAAACAACTGATGCACGACGTTCAAATTGACAAACTGACTGTCGGAGAAAGAACCAAGCCCTTGCGACACAGACAGTTCGGTCGACAGATGTGGACTCAGTGCGTATGCGCCGTACACGGAGATCACGTTGGCGCCACCGTAGTCGCCCCCGAGCACCCCCATTTCAAAGCGTCGCTTCGAGAAACTCTCTAAATCCAGCCGCTCGATGTCCACGGCACTACCGTCGGCACGCAGCGTTTGCTCGATCTGTTCCTGGTGCACCCAACCTTTCTTCCCGCGAACCGTGCGGACCCGAAACCATGTGGTGCGCTGGCCAAGGACTTCGATGCGCTCACCGCGATCCACGACGTGAAACACCGGATAGCCACGCCCGGGACCGGTGTGCAATTCGATGTACGGCTCGTCGACCGTGACCGGAACGGGGCGGCCGTGCGCGGCGGCGCAGGCGAGCATCACGACGAAGATCACCAGTTCGCGCATCCAGTCAATCCTCAGGCGCAGCGAACGGGTTATTGAAATACTGTCCGCCAATATCTACCCATTCGGTCAGCAGCTTGAGTTCCGCACCAGACAGGTAACCGACGTGCGATCCCGCGCCGCGGAAGCGATCAAAGAACCGCCCGGACGCGCGCGCCGCATTGCCGGACAACGACGGCGCCACGGGCACCGTCTCAAAAATCGGCTGCATGGTGTCGGGGTCGACACCGACCTCGACAAGTCGGTCCACCAGCACATCGCCCATAACCTCTTGCTCGTTGTCACCAAAAAACAGTTCGCGATACGCCTTGAACTGGTCGGCATTCTGATCCGACGCCCCATCGGTCAGATCGAGTTGTGCCGCTGGCACCATGGGCGTGCCGGCGGCATCCGTCGGGCTGTGGCAAGTTGTACAGGTGTTGTCGGCAAGAACCGTGACGCCGTCGGCGTCGAGCTGTTGACGATCCAGCGACCACAGCGGGTGCACGTGCTCTTCGTAGTTGATGGCCACGCGGCAGCGCGGTGACCATGTGGTCAGGCACGCACCGTCGACGGGCGGCGGCGTGGCGAGATCCGCGTAACGGTATGCAAACGACGCATCGGCCGGGCGGCCGGCCGCTACCGGATCGGTCCATACATCGTCATAAACGAGATCGAGGTCGGGAACCAGCGCGGCGCAGTTCTCCGTGGCGCAGGACAGCCGCGCACGCACCTGTGCCATCGTCTCGCCAAAATCGGCGAACAAGGCCGGATCGGTGTTCGGGAACGGCAGGCCGGTGGTGGTCGCCCCGTCCCAGACGGACGCGGTCAGCCCGTCACGGCCGTGTGAAGCACCCTGATTGGTGCGATGACACCCGTTGCACTCCAGCAGCTCGCCCGGGCGCAGCTGCATCCAGTTTTCATGCCGCGAGGTTTGTCGCACACCATCGGCATCGAGCACTTCAAGTTGAAACGCCACATTCGCCGGTACGCGCACCATGACGGACCCGTCGGGTTCTACAGGTGCATAACCGAGTACCTCACGCATTCCCAATCGACGCTGACGCCCAAACGCTGTTCGGGGCACATCACGCACATCGTCGTCGAGCTCGGACACCGGTTTGGACAACCGAACAAAAGTAAACGGCCGATCGGCCTGAGTAGTCTGTGCGGGATCGGCCAGTGCGCGGATGCCGCCGGGCGCCGTGTCCGTGCCGGCGAAATCGTAGACGCTGCGCACATGCAGCAGCCCAACGCCGTCATCCACGGCATTGGGATCGACCTCAAGCGCCGACGGCGACGCAGGCGGCGAGGTGGGGAACGGCCGAGGCTGTAGCGCCACAACATCTGAGAAAACGATGCCCTCTTCCGGCGCGATCACAGGCAACTGTGTGCCGTCGGACGGGTTGTAGACCCAAAGACCGTACAGCGGCGCTGCCTCGCGTGCATTGGGATCCTCAAGGAACGCAGGCGTGCATGGCCGGATAACGCCCTCGACATCGACGCGACAATCACTCCAGCTGAAGAACAGCCGATTGGTACTGTCGAACAAAGGGAACGCGTCGAGGTATCGCCCACCGCTCGAAAAACCGCCGTCGGTTGCCACAACATTATTGGTCGCGGGCGATTGCGCCGGCCCCGGCATACCCGCGTTCATCAGGACCGGCTGCTCGTTTTCAACGAAGCCGGTCGTGTCGATCGCCTGCAAATCGCCACCCAGTGTTGGTGCGACAAAGCCGCGCACGAGCGACAGCAGGCGCCCATCCGGCAACTCAATGGGCCGGAGAAATTGAACGGTGGCGCCGTTGGTGCCGGTCCCATGACTGAGCGCGCCGTAAAGCAGCCGAAGCCCCGTTCCGTCCGGGTTGATGGTGTATAGGTGCATGGCGTTGTTGCCACCGGCATTGTCCCAGCGTGTGAACGCAATGCGACCGTCTGTCAGGACGATGGGGTCAAGATCGTGGCTCTGGTTGAAACTGATCTGTTCGATGTTGCTGCCGTCGTCATCCATTACGTGCAGCACAAACGCTGGCTCGTTGCGCTGCGTGGTCAGCGCGTCGTACTGGGGTTTCCCTTCATCGAGGAGGACGGCCTTGCTGGTGCGCTGGCGCGTCGACGAGAAAACGATGCGGCCGTCCGGCAGATAGGCGGGCGCGATGTCGTGACCGTCCTCAGCGCTGATGTCCGAGGAGACAAGGCGCGTCAGTGCATCGGCCTCAAGATTGTATTCCCAGATATTCCAGGTGGGTTGATCCTCGTCGTCCAGTCCGTCAATCAGCGGGAGGCGCAGCGAGAAAATCACACGCGTGCCGTCGTACGACGCGCTTAGATCGCGCACATCTCCGGCGCCCATGGTCACCGGCAACGTCACGTTGCGCTCAACCGCACTTGGGCTTGCACGGTCGCGTACAAACACGTCGCCGCCGGCGTTAAAGGTAACGAGATCCCGCGCATCGCTGCTGATCACCACCCCGTTGTCATTCACCGGCAGGGGTCGCTTGACGTAGGCGATGGGAATATCAACCACCACCGGGTCCGGATCCTGACCGGTAGACACACCAATCTGATCGCCGTCTTCGCCGCAGCCCGCAAGGCCGCTCACGACAACGACGACAGTCCATATGCAACGCGTGCAACGGTGAGGGCCGTGTGAAGCGTTGACCATCCAGAAAAAACCTCTTGTGACGCCGCGCGTCACATCACTGACATGTGACACGCGTCACGAAAGACAGACGCGGTGTCTTTCGTTTGATGGCGTATAAAATCCGCGTACACAACGTAATGTCGACATCATGACGCTGATGCAGTGGCGTTCTGTGACTCCATTCACAGAAGCCATCGTTGGCCAGCGATTCGACCTTTCGTAATGACGCGATAACAACGTAAAGCAATTTTTGAGACATGCTCGAAACAGCGTATACGTAGCACATGCGAAGCTTATAGTGTCCTTGCGCGCACACAACGTGTCGGGATTGTGCGACATCTGTACAGATCTTTTTGGTCCGTTCAATACTGATGTCACAAGCAAACACTCAAGCCCGTACGACATGCATCGACCCCTCATACCGAATGTAAGTCGCGTTACTCTGCCGAGCTCTTTGAAACGCGCCGCACTGTGCACAGCCATCGCCATCCTGCATTGCACGGTAGCGAACGCTGGACCGCGCGAGCAGGCGAAGCGAATTTTCGACCGCATTACCGGAACACCACCGAGCGCTGCCGAGCTCGACGCCCTTGCGTCACGCATCAGCGCCGGCAATCCCGTGGGCGCCGCGTTACTCGCGACCGAAGACGCTGCGTTCTACAACGTGACGCTGAAGAACTTCATTGCGCCGGCAACCAACCGCGAGCAAAGCGTCTTTGTTCCTCTGAACGATTACACGGCCACGTTTGTTGGTATGGTTCGAGACGACGTGCCGATGAACACGCTGCTGTCGGCTGATGTGATCTACGTTGGAAATGACACATCGCTGCCCGCGTACTCGCCGACCAGTAATGAGCATTACGAGCAGATGGAACAGCGCGGGCTCAGTCTTCGCGACGTGCTCGTTCAGCGAACGCAGTCCGGGGCGAACGGCTTGCCGACCGAAGCCACAGCGGGTCTGATGACAACTCGCGGGGCGGCTGAGGCGTTCTTTGTCCTTGGAACGAACCGCGCGATGCTGCGCTTTACGCTGATGGCGCATCTTTGCAATGACCTGGAACAGGTCGCCGATACCACACGCGCCCCCGATCGAATTCGGCAGGACGTCTCGCGTAGCCCGGGCGGTGACTCGCGGCTGTTTCTGAACAACTGTATCGGCTGCCATTCAGGCATGGACCCGCTGGCGCAAGCGTTTGCCTACTACAACTACGACACGGACCTGGGCCGACTGGTGTACACCGGCGGCCAGGTACAGCCCAAGTACTACAACAACGAAGACACGTTCACATTCGGTTTCCGAACGCCGGACGACCGTTGGGTGAATTACTGGCGCGAGGGGCGTAACGAGCGCCTCGGCTGGGACCCGTCTTTGTCCGGTCGCGGTCAGGGCGCCAAATCCCTCGGGCAGGAGCTGGCGAATTCCGAGGAGTTCGCGTCCTGTCAGGTGCGCAAGGTATTTCGCAATGTGTGTCTGCGCGATCCGGTCGACGCGCTTGATCGAACGTGGGTGAGCAGTGAGGTCAGTGCCTTTTCGGTTAACGGCTACTCGCTGCGCCAGGTGTTTGCCGACGCCGCCGTCTACTGCATGGGCGATTGAACGTGAGTCTCACTCGTACCTTGCAAAGACTCAGCCCCGCGGCAGGTGCTCTATTGCTGGCGGCCTGCGGCGGCGGCGGCGCAGACGTGGTCACATTGCCGACCGTGCCACCCACACCGACGCCCACCGGCGAATACAACGGGCCGCCGCCCAACACCGCGGACGTGCAATCGTTCCGCCTGAATGTCTGGGACAATTTGAGCGGCCAGAACCGCTGCGGCGCCTGTCACAGCACGGGCGGCATTTCGCCGACGTTTGTCCGTGACGACGACATCAACCTGGCGTACGCCGATACCAATCCGTTGGTCAACCTGACCGACCCGAGCGCTTCGCTTCTGGTCTCGCAGGTGGCCAACGGTCACAACTGCTGGGAAACCAGCGACGCCGCCTGCGCCACAATCATGACAACGTGGATCAGCGCCTGGGCAGGCGATGCAGTGGCGGGCGCCGGAACCCAGATTCAGCTTGAGGCCCCACCGATCAAGGACGTTGGTCAAAGCCGGTCGTTCCCCGACGACAGTGGCCTGTTTGCCGGCACAGTCTATCCACTGCTCACAACATACTGCTCCACCTGCCACGCATCGGATGCGGCGTTCGCGGTGCAACCGTATTTTGCAGAGGGCGACGTGGACGTCGCGTACGAAGCCGCGCAGTCCAAACTTGACCTCGATGCGACAGCGGATTCGCGGTTTCTTGTGAGACTGCGGGACCAGTTCCACAACTGCTGGTCAGACTGCACCTCAGACGCACAGGAGATGCTCACGGCGATCAACGCGATGGCCGACCAGATCCCGCTGACCCAGGCCGATCCCAGCCTGTTGGTCAGCAAAGCGCTCACGTTGTTCGACGGCACGATTGCGAGCGGCGGCAATCGCTACGACAACAATGTCGTCGCCATGTACGAGTTCAAGACGGGCACGGGCCTCACCGCCTTCGACACCAGCGGCGTGGAGCCGGCGATGAACCTGACTCTGACCGGCGACGTGGCCTGGTTTGGCGGCTTTGGGCTCGACTTCCGAGGCGGCAAGGCTCAGGCGACCACGGCGAGCAGCGCCAAACTTCACCGCGAACTCACCGCCACCGGCGAGTACACCATCGAGGCCTGGGTCGCACCGGGCAACGTGGTTCAGGAAGACACCCCGATTGTCGCCTACTCGGCCGGCGACGCCGCGCGCAATTTCACCCTCGCCCAGCGCGAGTACAGCTATGAAGCGTACAACCGCAGCAGCGTCACCGACGCCAACGGGATGCCGGTACTCTTGACGGCGGCGGCAGATGAAGACCTGCAGGCGACGCTGCAGCACGTGGCCGTCACCTACGATCCGGTGAACGGGCGGCGTATCTACGTCAACGGCACGTACACCGACGACGTTGATCCGGAGGGCGGCGGCACGTTGGGCGACTGGAACGACACGTTTGCCTTTGTGCTCGGCAATGAGGTCTCCGGTTTGCGCCCGTGGCAGGGCGTGATACGCCTCGTCGCGGTGCACAACCGAGCGCTGACCGATGCGCAGATTGTCCAGAACATGGAAGCCGGCGTCGGGCAGAAGTTCTTCCTGCTCTTCAGCTTGCAGGACCTGGTAAACGTGCCGAACAGCTACCTGATGTTCGAGGTGGCGCAGTTCGACACGTACGCCTATCTGTTCCAGCAGCCCACCTTCATCTCGCTCGACCCCAATCCGCAAATCCCCGATTTCCCGGTAATGGGCATTCGCGTAGGTGTGAACGGCGCCGAGGCACCGCTCGGACAGGCCTTCGAAAATGTGGACACGCAGGTGACGGCGGCAACCTACTTACCAGAGGGCCAAAGGTTGTCCGAGCTGGGTACCATCGTTCCGCTGGAAAAAGGCCCTGAAGACGATGAGTTCTTTGTCACATTCGAGATCATCGGCAGCAATACCAACATCAAACTGGAAGCGTCGCTGCCGCCGACGGCGACACCGGCCGATCGCGAACCGGTCTCGGCCATCGGGCTCAGGCAGTTCGACGACATCAATATCACCATGTCGAAAGTCACCGGTGTGGCGCCAACGCAAGCCGACGTTGCCGCGACCTACGAGATCATCAAGCAGCAGCTGCCGAGCTCCGACGACATCAATGGTTTCCTCGCCTCTCACCAGGTTGGTATCGCCCAACTTGCGATCGAGTATTGCAACGCGTTGGTCGAAGATACCGTGGCGCGTAGCGGCTACTGGCCGGCCCTCGATTTCAACGCACCGTCCGCGAGCGTGTTTGCAAGCGCGGCGGGCTACGACGCGCTCATCAACCCGATCATCGACAACATGATCGGCGTGAACATCACCACTCAGCCCGATACCGCCGAGGTACGGACGGAGTTATCCAACCTGGTCGATCGACTGAACGCCTGCGGGACAAGCTGCGCAGCCGATCGCACCGCGGTTATTACCAAGGCCGTGTGCGCCGGCGCGCTGGGGAGCGCCGCCACGCTGCTGCAATAGTCCGGCGACCGCCGTCGCCCGAAACGCCACAAGAGAATCACCATGGCCCACTTCATACGACGTCCCAACAGATGCGCCTCGCTCGATGCGCCGATGTGTCACAACGCCCACGATCGCCCCGTCACGCGTCGCGACTTTTTATCGCAGGGCTTTACGAAGGGCGCCGCCATGCTGACCGCGCCCACGTTATATAGCCTGTTTGCCAACCCGCGGGCCGCACGCGCCGCGCTGTCACCCGACCTGCAAATGCTGCGCAATGATTGCGGGCTGGCGGTGCAGGGCGCGGGCAAGATTCCGTTTATCTGTTTTGATCTGGCCGGCGGCGCGGCGGTCGCGGCGTCGAATGTGCTGGTGGGGCAGTCGGGCGGTCAGATGGACTTTTTGAGCACGCGCGGCTACGAGCGTCTCGGTCTGCCGGGTGACATGATCCCGCCGGTCCAGAATCCGGCCACCGGCACGAACGATTTCATCAACACCGACTTTGGGCTCGCGTTTCACAGCGACAGCGCATTTTTGCGCGGTATGCAGGAACGCTGCTCGCCCGGCACCATTGCCGCGACCAACGGCGCCATCATTCCGGCGCGATCAGAAAACGACACGGGCAACAATCCGCACAACCCGATGTACGGTATCGCGCGCGCAGGCGCCGACGGCGAACTGCTGACATTGGTCGGCAGCCGAAACTCGGATTCCGGCGGCAGCTCGATGGCGCCGGATGCACTGATCAACCCCGGCATTCGACCAACCAAAATCGATCGACCCAGCGATGTCACAGGACTGGTGGACACCGGTAAGCTGGTCGGTCTGCTCGACCAGTCGGACGCGGTCGCCGTCATGGAATCCATCCAGCGCATCAGCGACCAAAAACTCAACTCGGTCAACACGCAGATCACCACGGACGACATTGTCAAAGACCTCGTGCGCTGCGGGTATGTGAAGGCGGCCGACCTGAGCGACCGGTTCGGCAATCCGTCCACGCTCGACCCGGCGCTCGACCCCGACATCGTGGGGCCGGCCGGTATTTTCTCGCAGCAGGAGTTTGACGACGAGGCACAGTTCCGAAAGACCGCGTCGGTGATGAAGCTGGTGATCAATGGGTTTGCCGGCGCGGGCACCGTGCAGATCGGCGGCTTTGACTATCACAACGGCAGCCGCTCCACGGGCGAGACGCGCGATTTGCGCGCCGGACGTTGTTTCGGCGCGTGTCTCGAATACGCGGCGCGCATCGGCACCCCGCTGATGTTGTATGTGTTCAGCGACGGCACCGTGTTCAGCGACGGCATGATCGACGATTCACCCGAAGGGCGCGGCAAAGGCGTCTGGCGGGGTGACAACTCGTCTGGCGCGGCGTCGTTTTTTCTTGTTTACAACCCCGTCGGTCGACCGCAGCTGTTTACCGGCGACGGCCTCGACGCGGCGCTCCACCAACAGCTTGGGCACTTCCGACCCGACGGCGCGGTGGAGACCAGTTCCACGCCGGCCGCCAACAACGTGAACCTGCTTGTGGAAACGGTGATCTATAACTACATGGCATTGCACGGCGAGCAGGCGAACTTCCCGAACCTGTTCCCCGGCCACGGCCTCGGTCCGGTCGCGCTGCGCGACCGCATGACCGCGTTCAATCCCATCGTCAACGGCTCGCTCTGACAGCCACGTTTTCATCAGGCAAAAAAAACCCCTCGCGCGTGGGGTTTTTTAT
>JBCCMA010000054.1:0-21163 GCA_039026595.1 Pseudomonadota bacterium | reverse complement strand
TTCATGGTCTCGACGACCTTTGATCGCGAGTCCGAGTTGCGTATCCAGTTGCCTCAGGCGGATGTGAGTGAGGCGGCGACCCCACCGGTGGATGCGCTCGAGATTACGGTCACCGCGCAGGGTGGTTTTCTCATCAACGGCGCGCCGCTGGTCAATGCACGGCCGCGGACGCTGCGTCAGGCCATTATCAAGACGGTGGGGGACAACCGCGACCTGCCGGTGACACTGCGCGCGGACGCCAACGCAAAGCACCAGTATGTGGTCACGGCCATGGATGTGGCCGGTCGTCTCGGGTTTGTCAACATCAATATCGCCACCACCAACGAGGCGCGCTAGTCGACGCGAATCGTCCACGTGACTCACTCAAGTTCATCGCCGGTGATTGAAAGCGAGCGTGCGGACAGCCGGCGTATCTATCGGCGGCTGCTCGGCTACTCGGCGCCATACTGGCCGGTGTTCGTGCTGGCGGCGCTGGCGATGGTCATGCAGGCGGCGGCGGTGACCGGCTTTGCGTTGTTGGTCGAGCAGTTGATCGACGACACATTTGTGAAGCGCGATCCGGCCGTAATTCGCTGGATACCGTTCATGGTATTGGGCCTGTTTCTGATGCGCGGTGTTGGCGGCTTCATTTCGACGTATGGCATGGAGTGGATAGGTCGGCGCGTGATTACACAGCTGCGCCAGGAGTTGTTCGAGAAGCTTCTGCGCCTGCCGGTGTCGTTTTTTGACGATCGTGTGGGCGGCACCCTGCTGTCTGTCTTTACCTACAACGCTGAACAGGTGTCGGCGTCGGCGACGCACGCGGTCACGATTCTGATTCGCGATATCTGCACCTTCGTTGGTCTGGTCTTCTGGATGCTGTATCTGAGCCCGACGCTGAGTATTTTTATTGTCCTGATCGGACCACCCATCGCGCTGCTGATCCGCGTGACCAGTCGGTTGTTTCGGCGGTACAGCACGCGCATTCAGGATTCCATGGGAGATGTGACAAAGATCGCGGAAGAAGCCATCCGCGGTTTTCGGGAAATTCGGCTATATGGCGGTCGCGACTACGAGGCGCGGCGTTTCGACGATGAAAACCAAACCAATCGGCGCGCGTATATGAAGCAGGTGCTGGTGAAATCGATCAGTGTGCCGATCGTCCAGTTGCTCGCGGCGTCCGGCCTTGCCAGCATTATCTTCGTGGCGTCACGTCCGAGCGCCGAGTTCACGCCTGGGCAGTTCGGTTCATTCATTTCCGCTATGTTGCTGTTGATGGACCCGTTGAAGCGGCTCACGGATATCAATGCGATTCTCCAGCGTGGGATCGCCGGGGCGAAGAGCATATTCGATCTGATGGACGAACCGGTCGAGACGGATGACGGCGAGCAGGGTATTGCCCGCGCGATTGGTCACATCGAATATCGCGATGTTCATTTTTCGTATGCGGGGGCGGATCAGCCCGTTCTGCGCGACATCAGTTTTGTCGCCGAGCCCGGTCAGACCATTGCGTTTGTCGGACGGTCGGGCAGCGGTAAGTCAACGCTGGTCAGTCTGTTGCCAAGATTTTATGCCGCCACGCGCGGCGAAATACTGCTGGACGGCGCGCCCGTGGCGGCGTTTGTGCTCGACGACCTGCGCCGACAGATCGCGATGGTCAGTCAGCAGGTCACACTGTTTAATACAACGGCCCGGCACAATGTGGCCTACGGTGCGTTGGCCGATGCCAACGACGAAACCCTGCGCGCGGCGCTCAACGCGGCGAACGCCAGCGGGTTCGTTGATGCCTTGCAGGACGGACTGGACACCCCATTGGGTGACAGCGGTGGACGGCTCTCTGGTGGGCAACGCCAGCGCGTGGCAATCGCCCGTGCTCTGCTGAAAGACGCGCCGGTATTGATCCTTGATGAGGCCACATCCGCGCTCGACAGCGAGTCCGAGCGACAAATTCAGACGGCGCTCGCCACTTTGATGAAGGATCGTACGACTCTGGTCATCGCGCATCGACTGTCGACGATTGAAAAAGCGGACCTGATTCTTGTCATGGATGACGGGCGCATCGTGGAGCGTGGGACACATAAAGAGCTGCTGGCGCTCGGGGGGCACTACGAGGCACTGCATCGGATGCAGTTCAGCGACACATGAAGACCGTGGTAGAGCGCTACCTCAATGAGGTTTGGTATGGCAAACGGCCCGGCATGTGGTTGCGACCGCTCGGCGCGTTATACGGTGCCGCGATGCGCGCGCGCCGAGCGGCCTACCGCCGGGGCTGGCGCGCGGTTTATCGCCCGCCGATACCGGTCATTGTGGTGGGTAATCGGACCGTTGGCGGAACGGGCAAGACGCCGATGGTCATCGAGTTGGTGGCGCGCCTTTCGGCATGTGGTGCGGTGCCGGGCGTGATCAGCCGAGGGTACGGCGGGGCAGTTACGGGTGCAGAAGCCAAACGCGTCGAGGCCGCAAGTCGGTCGGCGGTCGTCGGCGACGAGCCGGTGCTCGTCGCCCGTCGAACCGGCGCGCTGGTGGCGGTCAGTCCAACCCGTCGCCTCGCCTGCGAGTTGGTCATGGACGCTGGAGCGAATGTTATTGTGGCGGACGACGGGTTGCAGCATCTGGCTCTTGCGCGGGACGTGGCGATCAATGTGATCGACGGCACGCGAGGGCTTGGCAATGCCCGATGTCTGCCCGCCGGTCCCATGCGAGAACCGCGCGATCTGGCGGCCGACGATGCGCTGGATATGATCAATGGGCAAGATTTTGAACTTGTGCCCGACGGAATCCGCACCCTTCAAACTGGACAGACCGAGCCTCTTGATGCGTGGCAAGGGCGGCGGGTTCATGCCGTGGCCGGCATCGGTCATCCCGACCGGTTTTTCAAGGTGCTTTCGGACGCGGGACTGAACGTGGTGGCTCATCCGCGCGGTGACCATGCGCCGCTTTCGCTGGACGATCTGGACTTCGGAGATGATGACCCTGTCGTCATGACGGAAAAAGACGCCGTCAAGCTCACGTCTGTAAATGAACGCGTGCATGACGTGCCGGTGACCGCTGTACCTACCCCCGAAGCCGCTGCACGTCTGGATGGCGCCATTGCGATGCTCCTCGAGGCGACGGCGTGAAACCCGCTGTCATGTCGATTCTGTGCTGCCCGCTTTGCAAGGCGCGTTTGCATTACGCCCCCAAGGAGCAGGTGCTTGTGTGCCGACCCGAGCGGCTCGCATTCCCGGTCATAGAAGGCCGCCCGATTCTGATGGCCGGCCGAGCTCGTTCGCTGTCCGTTGAAGACACCGACCGGCTCGCGCCTGAAAGACCCGAGAGGCGATGATGCATTTTCATGTTGTGATCCCGGCGCGCTATGCGTCGAGCCGATTGTCAGGGAAACCTTTGTGCGACGTGAACGGCAAGGCGCTCGTGCATCGCGTCTACGATGTGGCGGTTGCAAGCGGCGCCACTGAAGTGGTGGTCGCAACGGACGATGAACGCATTGTTGCCTACTGCGAGGCAAACGCCTTACCGGTTTTGTTGACGTGCACATCCCACCAGAGCGGTACCGACCGGTGTGCGGAAGTGGCGCGGACTCGGCAATGGCCCGCCGATGACATCGTCGTTAATTTGCAGGGTGACGAGCCCCTGGTGCCGGCGGCCTATTTGCTTACCGCGGCCCAGTACGTGGGTGCCTACGACCTTTCGACGCTCGCAGCGCCGCTGGCAACGTCGGAGGGGTCCAACCCCAATCGCGTCAAGGTGGTACGCGACGCCCGCGGCGGGGCACTTTATTTCAGTCGCGCACCGATTCCGTTTGACCGCGACGGCCGGGGTAATCCGGCGCAGGTGCCCCTGCATCACATCGGCATTTACGCTTACCGCGTACGCGCGCTCGATCGGCTATCTGAATTGGCGCCGTGCCCGCTTGAGCAAACCGAGTCGCTTGAACAACTGCGCGCGCTCTATCACGGCTTTACCATTCGTGTGGCGCGCGTTGATGCGCCACCCGGCCCGGGCGTCGATACCCCGGACGATCTGGCGCGCGTGCGTGCGGTTCTGGCCGCTCGTTAGCGAGCGAGCCGTCGCGCTAGTCGTCCCGTCCTGGCCCCGGCCTTACCGAGGTGGGACTGGATGAAAAGATGGTCTTGCTGGTTGGTGCGCTGCTGAACACCGTATCGGGTTTCGGCGGCGCTGCGGGCTTGCTATCGCTGGAACCGGACTTCGGTACCTCAGACTTTGGCGGCTTGTCAGGCTTGGCTTGCCCTCCGCGTTGAGCCTCGTTCGCCGGGCGCGCGTCACTTTTTGGTGGGCTGGATTTCGCCGCATCTCCGCGCGGCGATGGGTCTTTCCGTCCAGATTGATGACTTTGGCCAGCGCTGGCTTCGCTCCTGGGCTGCTCGCTCTGATTTGCAGTCTGATTTGTGTTCTGGCTTTGTCCGTTGGCGTTGCCGCGACCACCGCGACGTCCGCGACGGCGCCGACCACCGCGCCGCGACCGCGGCTTCTGCCCATCCGCGTTCGCACTTTGGGCATCGCGTTCTTCACCGTTCTTCTTCGGTGTTCCGCGGGAGTTGGCGTTCTGGTTCTGGTTTTGGTTCTGGTTCTGGTTCTGGCCACCACCTTGCGCCGTCTTCGCCGGGCGCGGTTTGCGACCTTTACCGGCGCCTGATCGGTTACGTGACCGATTCTGTTGCTCGCCACCGCGGCCCCCGCGCCGCGATCCGCGTCGAGAATTGCGGTTGCCACCACGTTGTTCGCCGCTGCGCGACGTATTGCGCCGCGGTTTCGATTCGGTCTTTGGTTCTGCCTTGGTTTCCTCTACGGCGTCCGTTGGCTTGAAAAAACCGGTGATCTTCTTCCACAGTGAACCGGACTCTTCCGGACCTGATGCGGCGGTGGTCGTGGTCGGCGTCTGAGCAGCTGCCGGCGTTGGGGCCGGCGTGGGCGGCGCAATGTCGCGCACAGCCGGCTGCTCCGGAGGCGGGATGTTTGGTGTGCGCGACGGGGTCGACGCTTCCTCCTGATCATCGCCGAGTTGAACGTCGTAGCTGGGGCCCCGGTTTTCGGCGAGATCGGTCTCATCGTCCCGCACGCGCTTGATCAGGTAGTTCGGCGTCTCAAGGTCGGCGCTCGGGGCCACGATGACGTCAAGTCCGTCGCGTCGTTCCAGCGCGTTGACGGCTTCGCGCTTTTCGTTCAGGAGATACGAGGCAACGTTGACGGGTGCGCTGACCACAACCTGCGCCGTCCGGTCCTTGCGCGCTTCCTCACCGATCAGCCGCAAAATGGCGAGCGACAGCGATTCAATATCGCGAATAGAGCCATGTCCCTTGCACCGTGGGCACACGATATTGCTGGACTCACCGAGCGACGGTCGTAGCCGCTGGCGCGACATCTCAAGAAGTCCGAAGCGCGAGATGCGGCCGATCTGGATACGAGCACGATCCCGCTTCACCGCATCGCGCAGTCGGTTTTCCACCTCGCGTTGATTTCGACTGTGGTTCATGTCGATGAAATCGATCACGATCAACCCACCCATATCGCGCAGTCGCAACTGCCTGGCGATTTCATCGGCGGCTTCAAGGTTGGTGTTGGTGGCCGTGGTTTCAATGTCCACGCCCTTTGTGGCCCGCGCCGAGTTGATGTCAATGGACACCAGGGCTTCGGTCGGATCGATGACGATGCTGCCGCCGGAGGGCAGATGGACCGTATGCGAAAACGCCGATTCGATCTGGCTCTCGATCTGGAAGCGGGTGAACAGCGGCGTTGGCTCGGCGTAGTGTTTGAGCTTGCGCACGTTGTGCGGCATGGCGCGTTCCATGAACCGCATGGCCTCGTCGTGCGTTGCCTGATCATCGATGATGATCTCGCCCATGTCGTTGTTCAGATGATCGCGCAGCGCGCGAATGATCGCATTGCTGTCCTGGTGGATCAGGAAGGGGGCGGGCTGGCTGGTGACAGCGCCTTCGATGGCTCGCCAGACGCCCATAAGGTAGTCCATGTCCCATCTCAGTTCTTCGGTTGAGCGACCTACGCCTGCGGTGCGGACGATCAGGCCCATGCCCTCCGGCACATCGAGCTCGGCGAGCGATTCACGAAGTTCGTTCCGGTCGGTCCCCTCAATACGACGGGAGACGCCGCCGGCGCGCGGGTTATTGGGCATGAGCACGATAAAGCGTCCGGCCAGACTGATGAACGTGGTCAGTGCGGCCCCTTTGTTGCCACGCTCTTCCTTCTCAACCTGAACAACGATTTCCTGACCTTCTTTCAGAACATCCCGAATGTTGATCTTCTTGCCGGCTTCGGGCGCGCTGCTGAAATACTCGCGCGAGATTTCCTTCAGCGGAAGGAATCCGTGGCGTTCGGAACCGTAATTCACAAATGCCGCTTCAAGACTGGGTTCGATGCGGGTGATTTTGCCGAGGTAGATGTTGGCTTTTTTCTGTGCCCGGGACGGCACTTCGATGTCGAGGTCAAACAGCCGTTGGCCGTCGACCATGGCGATGCGCAACTCTTCAGGTTGCGTCGCGTTGACTAGCATGCGTTTCATTGTGATCCCTGTTGGTCCGTAAACAGGGTCGTCAGGGCTAGCCGGGAGTGATCAACACCCCATGCCTGTCGGGTGGTAACCCTGGGTAAGCGGCGTGCCGCCGACTCATTGGCCTCAATGGGCGCAGGGTAAAGACGGACCGGAGCGGAGAAAGTCTCGCCGCTCTGGCGTTCCACAAGCAGGATGAGGAGGCGTGCGCGATCGCGAGGGGCGCACGGCCACAGCGACGCGATTCGGCCGCTGCTGACTCCCGGGTCGAGACGACCCGATTGAAAAACTGGTGATAACCCCGCCGACAGCGCAACGCTGTGGCTCGTATGACAAGCCATCCGAGCGTCAGAAAAGTCAGTGGGGATGAGGAAGCGGCCGGGCTCTCGGCTCGAGCACGCTTTATTTGCATCTGCACGCGGGTAATATAGCAACCGCGATTTGACAGATCAATGAGTTATGACTGCATGGGCGATGAAGCTCAACAATCTTCCCGAGTCCGGCACGTCGCGGTTTCCGACGACGAAGCCGGGCAGCGAATCGACAATTTTCTGAGTCGTCATCTTAGCGGTGTCTCGCGCCCGCGGCTGTACCGCGCCATCCGCAAGGGTGAGGTGCGGGTCAATAAGGGGCGAACACGGCAGACCTATCGCGTGGCGGCCGGCGATATGGTGCGCATACCGCCCATCTCCGCAGCCGAAGGCGTTCGTAAAAGTGCGCGGATCGGTGACTACGACTGGCGGCCCCATATCCTGTTTGAAGACCGTTATTTCCTGGTCATCGACAAGCCATCCGGCTGGGCGGTACACGGAGGCAGTGGTGTCTCGGCTGGTGTGATCGAGTCGCTGAGATCAAACCTCGATGATCGGCCGTATCTGGAGCTGGCGCACCGGCTCGATCGTTCTACCAGTGGGGTGCTTGCGATTGCAAAACGCCGCAGCGCACTGCGCGGCTTGCACGCCGCGTTACGCGAGGGCGAGGTCGAGAAAACGTATCTGCTTCTTGTCGAGGGCGACTGGCAACACGGTGACATTGTGATTGACGCGCCTCTCAATGTTGGCTCCCGACAGCGAGGCGAGCGTCTGGTCACGGTGTCGCCAAAGGGTCAGCCCTCACGTACCCGGTTTTCTCTGTGTGAACGCTATGGCGATGTGAGTCTTGTGCGGGCCGAGCCGATGACCGGGCGCACCCATCAGATTCGCGTCCACGCTGCGCACGCAGAGCACCCCATTCTCGGTGATGAGCGCTACGGCGATCCGCAGGCGAATCGGCGCGCGGCTCGCTTCGGATTGGACCGGCTGGCCCTGCACGCGGCGGCGCTCGCGTTCGAGTGGCCGGAAGGCTCGCCGAGGCATTTCAGTGCGCCCATGCCCAACACACTGCACCGGGTAATCAATGGCCTCGAAAAACGAGGCACGGTGGCGGGGCGCCGCCGTCAGGGCAGACGGTAGTCTTCGGCGCGCAGGGCGGCAGATAGCCAGATTAGCGGCAGGCCGATCAAGCCCGTGGGGTCGCTGCTTTCGATACGCTCGAACAGGCTGATGCCGAGGCGCTCGGCTTTGAAGCTGCCCGCGCAGTCGAGCGGTTCCTCCCGCTTCACATAACGTTCAATGTCGGAATCGGACAAGGTTCGGAATACAACGCGGGTGACATCGAGATGGGATTGGCTTAGGCGCGCAGAGCGGACGCAGACGCCGGTCAGGAACCCGACCTCGCGACCACTCGCGTTGGCAAGTTGAGCACGTGCGCGCGCCACCGTGACCGGCTTGCCTAGAATTTGTCCGTCCAGCACGGCCACTTGATCAGACCCGATCACAACGGCGTCGGGGTGGGCCTTGGCAACGGCCGCCGCCTTTTCACGCGCAAGGCGCGCAACGAGGGCGTCGGGTGGCTCGCCGGTATGCGGTGTTTCATCGATATGGGGTGCCATGACATCGAAGTCCAGCCCCAGTCGCTCGAGAAGCTCACGTCGATAGGTCGAGCCCGAGCCGAGAATCAGTCCGCGGGTCATGGAAAAATCGCCCGGAAACCTTTGACAGTATTGGTGAAAGCCATTTATTCTTGCCGGCTATGTCTGACGTATTGGCGCAGCCTGTCGACCTTGTGGCGCTGGCCGCCCGCGGCGCAGAGTTTGAGACGCGGCTGACGGTTTCGCAACTACCGAGACTGGCCGTCGCAGTGAGGAACGACGACAGGCACTCGCTTGAAGTGTCCATCTTGCTGTCTCTGGACGGGGACGTGGTCACCATCCGCGGAGGCATCAAGGGCGAACTCGGAGTGGCGTGCCAGAAGTGTGGCGGGGACGTGTCGACGATGATCGACCTCTCCATACATCTCGTCAGCGGTGAGTTGCCGGACGGCGACTTCGACGCCACCGCCCAGCAGGTGGTTTTGGCCGAGCTGATTGAAGATGAGGTGCTGCTGCATATCGAGGACGGGCTGTCGCACGACGACGATCGTCGCTGCGCCGATACCCTGTCCAGATATGCGGCAGAGGAAGAACGGCCGGAGGTGCGCACGCCGTTCGCCGGTCTGAAAGATTTGATGGCACGTAGCGAAGTGTCTCCATCCGGAGACGACGATACGCGTCAGCCCGAATGACGAAAGCGACGATTGCAACGAGGTTTTGAGCAATGGCTGTACAGAAAAGTAGAACACCCCCGTCGCGGCGCGGTATGCGCCGCAGTCACGATGGACTGAAGAAGGCAACGCTGTCGATTGACCCGACCAGCGGCGAGACGCACCTGCGACATCGCATTACGCCCGACGGTTTTTACCGCGGTAAGAAAGTGATCCAGACGCCCATGGACGACGACATCGAAGAATAGTCGGCGCGCCCGCTCGGGTTGCATCGATCTGGAAACGCCACGCTCTCGCGTGGCGTTTTTGATTGCGCGGGTGCGAACCCGTGTAGACTCAGGCGCGCAGACAAGCAGCGCAAAAGTGCGACGGACAAGACTATGGCGTACTCACGAATCATCGGCACCGGGCGTTTTCTGCCCGAGAAAATACTGACAAACGAAGATCTCGAGAAAATGGTCGAGACCTCCGACGAGTGGATTCGGACACGTACAGGCATTGAACGTCGGCATATCGTCACGGACGGCCAGACCAACGCTGACCTGGCAGAGGGCGCGGCGAGGGCGGCCATGGAGGCGGCGGATGTCTCTCCGAGTGACATCGACCTCGTGATTGTGGGAACGACGACGCCCGACCAGGTGTTTCCAAACATGGGGTGTCTGCTTCAGTCTCGGCTCGGAATTCACGGTTGTCCTGCGTTCAGCGTTGAGGCCGCATGCACAGGCTTTCTGTACGCGCTGTCGATGGCGGACAAATTTGTTCGTGCTGGCGAAGCGCGCCGTGCTCTTGTGGTGGGCAGCGAGACGCTAACGTCCATGGTCGACTGGACGGACCGCCACACCTGCGTGCTGTTTGGCGACGGAGCGGGCGCGGTGATTCTGGCGCCGGATGAACAGCACGGCATTTTGCGCACCCATCTCCACGCCGACGGCCAGTACAAGGACCTTCTCTATTTCCCGTCCGGGGTCTCCAAAGGCTTCAATGATCTAAAAAGTGGCAAGGATCATATTCAGATGCGAGGTAATGAAGTCTTCAAAGTGGCCGTCAACACGCTCGGCCGGGTGGCGACCGAAACACTCGAGGCCGAGGGTGTCGCGCAGTCAGAGCTGGATTGGCTCATCCCCCACCAGGCGAATATTCGCATCATCGGCGCCACGGCGAAAAAGCTCGGGTTGCCAATGGAGAAAGTCATTGTCACGATTCAGGACCACGGAAACACGTCGTCCGCCTCCGTGCCGATGGCACTGGATGTGGCCGTACGGGACGGCCGGATCGAGCGGGGCCAACTCGTGATGATGGAAGCGTTCGGCGGCGGATTTACCTGGGGTAGCGCTTTGATGCGCTACTAGCGCACGCCGGAACCCATTCGCCGCCGCAAGGCCGCTATGGCGCCGGACGGTGCGCCGCTCGAGTGCTCTGTTTCCGACGGTCCAAAAGCGATGTCGGTCGCCGTTTTCATCCTTGAGGCCCAGACCTGATATGGGCGCCATTCCGCCGAGGCGTCGTCCGCTTCGGGCTGTTCCATCTCAACCTCAAGATCGCGCGCATGCTGGTCCATGGCGGTCCCCCTCTTATCGTTATGTCGGGTCGTCCATCCGTGTTCGCCCGGGTGGCGCCCTTGTGATGTTCGATAGGTTAATCCGTGAACCGTGGCGAAAGTGTGACACCAGTCACGTTTCCGCCACGCTAGGATAGCGGGTCGGACAATTCGTGCAACGTCCGCTTGCGCAACTGCGCGCGCTCTGTCATGGCGTTTTCCGGCGGTCAGGCCGTGTCGTCCGAAGGCAGTTCCACGAGGAACCCTCGTACTTTTAGTGGGCGACCAGATTCGTCGCGCACAACATTCACAATGTTTCGCAACATCCTGATTTTACCTTCGGAATCATATATCCGAAACTCAAGTTCGAAGTTCTGAAGTCGCTGGCTGTCGCGATTGATGCGGCGCAGCGTATCCGCCCGATCCTCCGGGTGGAGGCGATCAACCCAGAAGTTTCGGCTCAGCCACCGGCTCTGCGGATACCCCAGAACCTCTTCAATGCGCTCACCGATCGACACAATTCTCAACGTTTCCGGATCGCCTTCCCACGCGATCATCTGCATGGCGTCTGCCATCTCGGTGAACCGCTCCTCGCTCGCCTGCAGAGCGGCCGCCAGACGTTGCTGCTCTTCGGTCGCACGAACAATCGATGTGACGTCAGTCAATATCAGCATCTTGCAGGTTTCATCGAGCTGCGCCACGTTGCCGGTGACGGTGATTTCTGCGTAGCGGCGCTCCTCTGCGTTCACCCGCATGGTGCGGTCTTCTTTTCGTATATCGCTGGACGCGTCTGCGCGCAGCAGCGCACGCAGCTTGCGCTGTTCGAATACGGGAAAGAAGTCATAGATCGGTCGGTTTATCGCCGTTCCTGCCGTGACACAAAGCAGCTCTCGTGCCTGCGCATTCAGAGTGCGAACCTCCCCACTGCGACTGATGGTCAGGATTCCGATCGGCGCCCGGTCGAGTAACTGCGTGAGGTGGCTACCGGCCTCTTTGGCGGCGTCTGTGCTGTCGTCGTCCTCCGGCAGATCCTCATTGCGTCTGACTCGGCGGTGCGCGCGTTTGGACGCGCGGCGCACAGCGTCGGCCAAATCCCGGAGGTGTTGGCTCGGCCAGATGGTGATCTCGTCCGCGTCATCGCTGCGCATCTCGGTCTGACGCCGCAGAGGCTCAACGTCCCTTAGCTCCGCGAGCACGATGACCTGAAGGTTGCGAAGTGTCTTGCGCACCGCCAGTGCGGTATCAAGAGGCGAGTGGAAGTCCTGGCCGATCACAAGGACATCGACGTGCAGCGAGCCGAGTCCGAGCGCGGAGACGAGCGGTTCGTGCGACTCGAAGGTCTCGAAGCGGTAGCCCGACTTGAGCTGGGTGCGCAGGGCGTCGTCGGTGTGCTGATCGATGCACAAGAGTGCAACCGTGCCGCGTTGGGGTTTGAGGGCTGTCTTGCGCGCCGGGTCTGCCATATCAATGCCGTGGGCCGCTTCCAGGCGGCGTTGCCGCGCAAGACTACTCCAACCTCACGGCCGCGCCAATGCTTGAAAAATCGTTACGTGGCGGGCGGTTGACATAAACGTTCGCTGGACGGGTTGCCTATGCTGATGCACTATTCATCGCGGAAATCAAAGAAAACAGCCGCGCCTTCGGTGACGGCACGACCGCCCACCGGCGGCACACTTGGAGAGATCATGAACTTTAATGCCCGAAAGGCCGCGCTTCGCGGTCTGACCGCAGCGGCGCTGATCGCCGCTACACCGCTGGCGTCCGCAGTGAGCTTCAGCAATTTGTACTTCTTCGGCGACAGCTTGTCGGACACCGGCAACATCACGTTCGCCACCGGGTTCCCCGATGAGCCGTACACCGAGGGCCGGTTCACGGGCAACTTTGCCAACGGCGACGCCGGCCTGGTCTGGGCCGAGTATGTGGCGGCCCACTTCGGTGGGGCGGCAGTCAATTCGCTGAACGGCGGCACCAACTACGCGTGGGGCGGGGCCCAGATCGGACCGGCCAATGCCGGCTTTCCGCCGAGCCTGACCGACCAGAGCAATTTCTACCTCAATGACGTCAGCGGCGCTGCCGACCCCAACGCGCTCTACACCGTGTTTGGCGGCGGAAATGACGTGCGTGCAAACGACATCGCAGGCTCGGTAAATGAAGTTCGCTCAATCATCGAAAACCTGGCGGCTGCGGGTGCGACCAACTTCTTCGTCCCCACGCTGCCGGATATCGGGATGACACCTGAATCGCTGGCTGGCGATGCGCCGGGCGGCTCGGCCGCAGTGATCTCTGCGGCGGCCACGCAGTTCAATACGGATCTGGTTGCGATGCTGGACGACCTCGAAGCGACGCTCGACATCACCATCGCGCGCTTCGACTTGTTCGGTTTTTTCAATGACGTAATCGCCGACCCCAACGCGTTCGGTCTGAACAATGCGAGCGACGCCTGCTTTGACGGTACCAATCTCTGCGACGACCTTGACGGCTATCTGTTCTTCGACGGCATCCACCCGACGGCCGTTGGACACCAGCTGGTCGGTGGTTTGGCGATCGATGCGATCGAAGCGGCCTTCGTGCCGATTCCGGCTGCACTGCCCATGATGCTTGCCGCGCTCGGCTCGCTTGGTCTGGCGCGCCGCCGCGCCGCCTGATTCGCAGCGCGCGTGCTCTGACAAGCCGCTCGCTTAACGGCGAGCGGCTTTTTTGCGCCCTGTGTAAGTCGCCGCGTCGGTTACGGCGCCAGCGCGCTCGGGCCGGGCGACCCGAAGAAGCGCTGACGGAAAATACCCAGATCGATCACATTGACCACGCCGTCGGCGTTGAAATCGGCGGCGTTATCGCCCGCGGTGAAGAACGCGGATCGGAATAGCCCCAGATCCAGCACGTTGACAACCAGATCGCCGTTCAGATCGGCGTCGCACAGATTGCCGAATCCGTCGCCGTTGGTATCGGTCTGAGACACGTTGGCCGCCAGCGTGCAGTTGTCGCATGCATCACCGATGCCGTCGCCGTCACTATCCAATTGATCCGCGTTGGCGATCGATGCGCAATTGTCACTGCGGTTGCGCACACCGTCGCGGTCCCGGTCCACACCGATGCGTGTCCCGCTACCGGGCGGTACCGCGGTCGCGGTTAGCGTGTCGTTGGCGCCGGTGACCTGTGCGATCAGGGCATTCGGGGCGGTGGTCGCGCCGTTGTCGATGTCTGGTTCGAGCAGGCCATCTGCGTTCATTACGTAGCTCACGTTGACCCCGTCGATTTGCCCGCTGACGACCAGATCGGCTTCCGTGGTGACCCCGCCAAGAATCTTTGAGACAAAAGGGGTCTGGGCCCGAGCAGCAAGCAACAGGAGCCGGGTCTGGATTTGACCGAAATTGCCGGCATCGAGGGTCACCTGCTGTCCGACGACCGGGGCCAGATCGGTGTCGAACGCCATCATGAACGCTTCCATATCGCGACGTGCTTGCACGTCGGGAAAACCGACCTGATTGTTGAAGGCGGAGTTGAAGACGGTCGCATTGAAAAAACGGAACAACGTGTCGGTGCTGCCATCGTGCAGGAAGCCGGTGCCACGAACCTGATCGCCCTGATGACTGCTGTCGGTGACATTGAAGAACGGAACCTGCGCCATGCCGAACATGCCGACTTTCTGGTACATGTTGCGCAGGTGCGGGATCTTCATGATCTGATCTTCGTTCTCAAAACTGGCAAGCGTGTTGGTCCCGAAGAAACCCTGCGATGGATCGATCACGTGGCAACCGTCACAGGTGAAGCCGTCCTGCGCGCCCGAAAAATCAAACGGGAAGCCGTCGCTGCGCCGTTCGCCAACGTAAAAGTCACGCCCGGCCTGTTCCGAGGCACTAAGCGAGTTATCGAGCGCGCGGATTGGATTCGGCGGCAGCGCGATATCCAGCGCAAACTCCGTAAACGCGGTCATTTCGCCGACCGTGAGCGGACTTGCGCGGCCCAGCAAACCAACGAATGCGGGATTGAAGTTCATAAATGAAATGAAGCTGTCGCTCGCGTCGGTGCCGAAGACGCCGACCGCTCGGTCGCCGCGCCAGTGCATGGCTCCGGAGTTAACCATCCCCCGCAACGTCTGCGTGGTCATCGGGCCTTTCATCGGGTGGAGTTCGCTGATCACGCCCGTACCGTTGATGCCCGGACGCGACTGGCCCTGCAGCGCGAGGTTGATGGTAATGGGATTGGTGATGACCTCGTCGTCGGGATTGCCAAGGTCCCACGCCAGACCGTCCAGATCGCCGAAAACGTGGCAGGCGCCACACGATGCCTCGCCATTCGACGATGTGAGGTTGGCGTCGTACAGAAAACGGCGCCCGGCAACCACGTTATCCGGTTCCGGATTGGGCCGTTGTTGCCGATCGATCACGCCGCCGGTCGCGATATCGATCATTTGCACGCTGTTATCAAACCGCGTGGTCACAAACAGCCGCTGGCCGTCTGCCGACACGGCCAGTCCGGACGGTCCGCCGCCAACGTTGATGTAGTCCGCGCTGGCGGTGGTCGGGTCGAAGCTGCCGTCGTCAAGCGAATCCGTGGCGATGCGCCCGATTCGCGCCGAGCCGTAGGCGGCCACGTACAGCGTGGCACCGTCAGGAGAAAATGCGAGGGCCGTTGGTGTTGCCAGAGAGTGCTGACGCTGGCCCGGCGGTGCGGGTGTGACGTCGTAATTGATGTGCGAATTCAGCCGATGCCGGGCAACGCTGCCGCCGTCGATCACCGACACGCGCGCGCGGTGAAGCTGCCCTTGCACGGTGCTGCCACCGGTGGTGCCGGGTCCCTCAAATCGGGTGAGGTTCTGCGCGGCGGTGTTTGAGACGAACAGGCGTCCGTCGCTGGGATGGGTCACCATATTAAAGAGCACGGTGCCCACATCGCGGTGCCTCGCGCTGATGTCGAGCGTGTCGGCATCAATCTCGAAGACATCGTAATCCGGCAGCGAAAATCGCACGCCGTTGCTCCAGTTGCGTCCCTCATCGTCCCGCCAGATCCCGGTGTCGAGTTCCTGCTGCACAATCAGGCCGGTTTCGGGGGCGGGGTCGCCGTGCACGTCGGCACTGGGACCCGGAAGTCCGCCGGGCAGGGCGCCGTTTGCGAGGCCGCCCGGCGAGGTGGTGCCGTCACCGCTACAGGGCGCGTCAGTGAAGCCATTACACACCGCACCCTCCGGCACCACGGCACTGCGATTGCCCGAGAAAAACACGCCGGCATAAACGGTGCCGCCGTCCGGGCTGACCGCCAGCGGCCGCGGGGTATCACCGAACAGCGTCACGATCGCATCGGGGATGCCGCCTATCCCACCGCCTGGATTGTCGGCATCGAAAACCCAGACATCCGCGCGACCCAGACCTGCGGTAAACAGTGCCGGCCCGCCAGAGCCCGGCACGTCCACGAGGTCGGGATGATTGCGATGCTGGCCGCGGCGCGCGGTGGTGATAAACGCGCGTGACTCGGGCGCACCGGCAAACACGATGTCACGCGGTTCGTCGCCGACAAGCAACGTACGCACCACGCGCGGCGCATCGTCGAGCGCCACCAGACTGACACTGTCAGACAGATGGTTGACGACCCACGCCTGTCCGGCGTGCACGGCCACGGCGACGGGTTCGAGGCCCACCGGCACCGAGTGCGTCCACACCAGACCGTCTGCGCGCACGTCGTACAACTCGAGTTGGTTGTCCGGCGTGTTGACAACGGCGAGACGCTGATCGTTATCGAAAAGCGCGACCGGGCGCACGGGGCCCGATTCAAAGGCGATAAAATCCGGCGGTGTTGCGGCGGCCCACGCGGGCAGCAACAGCATCGCCACCCATGCCCGTATGAACGGGCGGACACGGTGTGACATGTTTTTTCCCCTGCACTGTTGGCGGCCTCATTCTCGGGAAGGCCTACCGTGCGGACAGTATAGCCATACATCGCCGCGCCGGGCGTTTTGCGCTGCGCCATGTGCGCGGGGCCCCGGCGAACGGTACACTTGCCGGATGGTGCAACGATCAGACACGCAACTCCGCGACACCGAGGCGCACACGGCTATTTCGCGGGCGGAGGACATGGCGTCCATCGCCGGCACGAGCGCGCCGTATCTGAGCATCGTGCATCCCCGCGATGCCATCTTGTCGTTTGAACTCAGCCACGGCGGCCTGGTGCTCGGCCGCGGGCTCGATTGCGATGTGCAACTGCCCGCAGGTGTGATTTCACGCCATCATTGCCGGGTAAGCTGCGTGGGTCAGAGCATCGTTGTGGAAGACCTTGCATCCACCAACGGCACGTTTGTCGACGGTCAGCGTATCGACCGCGCTTTTCTGACGCCGAGCAACCAGCTGCGCATCGGTCCGTTTCTTCTGAAGCTGGAATACAAAGGGCTCATGGAGATTGAGGCCCAGAACCAATTACTTAAAGCGGCGCGCCTGGACCCCGTGACGGGCATTGCCAATCGCGGCTGGCTGGTGGCGCAGGCCGCAAGGCTTGTTGCGGGGCTCGATCATCCTGAGTCATCGCTGACCGCGGTGATGGTCGACATCGATCGTTTCAAATCCATCAACGACCATCACGGGCATGCCGCGGGTGACGCGGTACTGCGAGGTGTGGCCGAGGTGCTCGAGGCCGAGAAGCATGCTGCGCATTTGCTTGGCCGCTACGGCGGCGAGGAGTTTGTACTTCTGATGGGCGATATCGAGCGTCAGGAAGCGTTCATTCTCTGCGATCGAATGCGCGAGCAGATCGCCCGCAAGTCCTTCGAGCTTGAGGACGGTTCCATCAGCGTGCAGGTCTCCATCGGGATCGCGTGTCGTACACAGGGCGAGCTCACCAGCCTCGACGCGTTGATCAGCGCCGCGGACGCCGCGATGTACCGCGCCAAACGCCAGGGTCGGGATCGCGTCTGTTCCTGAGCGCTCGGCTAGGGTTTTTCGGTCGAACCGGAGACGCCAAAAAACGTGCTCATCGGTTGTGGCTGGGCGACGTGAAAGCCCTGGGCGTAATCCACACCCATATCATGCAGTCGTTCGATGATGTCCTCATCGTGGACGTATTCGGCGACGGTGAGCTTACCCATCGCGTGCGCGATATCGTTGATCGATCGCACCAGCGCGGCATCAATGGTGTCCGTCGCCATGTGACGGACGAACATGCCATCGATCTTGACCACATCGACCGGCAGAGACTTGAGATAGGCAAACGACGATAACCCGCTCCCGAAATCATCGAGCGCGAAGCGGCAACCAAGCTGGCGAAACCGTTCGATGAACGCGGTCGCTTCGTCCATGTTTTCGATGACGCCGGTCTCGGTAATTTCAAAGCAGAGTTTCGATGCGAGGGGGTGCTCCTCGCCGATGCGAAATTCAAGGTGTGCACGAAAGTCGCGGTCGGTCAGCGATTGGCTCGACAGATTGATGCAGCACATATCGAGCTCGGCCGTCATCTGCGCGTGCGCTTCAAGAAACGCGAGTACGTGGTCGCACACCCAGCGATCAATACGCACCGCGAGCTGATAGTTCTCGGCGGCGCGCAGGAATTCGCCCGGCCGAATGATCGTGTCGCCGGCCTCGTCGGGAAGCCTTAACAACACCTCAAGCGCCCGCCCTCGGTCCGGCGCAAGGCCACGAATCGGCTGGCAAAAGAGCTCAAACCGGTCGAAATCCACCGCGCTTTGCAGTCGTGAAACCCACGCCATCTCATCCTGACGTCGACGAATCTCGCGGTCATCGGCCTGATACACCATCACGCGATTGCGTCCTTTGGATTTGGCGGCCGAACAGGCCGACTCGGCGAAAGCAAGCAGTTGCTGGTAGGAAGCCGGTGTGTTGCCAAGATCAACCAGGCCGATGCTTCCGGTCACGCGAAACGACTGTTGAAGTGATTCGAAGCGATCTTCTGCCAACGCGTCGATCAGTCCCTGCGCCCGCGTCTGTGCTGCTGTCAGATCGCTGCCGCGAAAGAGCAGGCCGAACTCGTCGCCACCGAGCCTTGCCAGCGCGTCGCCGGCGTGCACGTGGCGTGACAGCAAACGCGATACCTTGATCAGCAACTGGTCTCCCACGTCGTGGCCGCAAATCTCATTGATGATCTTGAAGTGATCGAGATCGAGAAAGCACAGCGCGGAGGGCGTGCCGTTCCGATCCTTGACGTGCAGTGCGGTCGACACGTCCTGCTCGAAACGGCGACGGTTTGCGAGGCCGGTCAACAGATCGAGATTGCCCTGATCGCGTAGCCGCTCGGCTAAAAGTCGCATGTGGGAATCGAGTGCCGGCACACCACTGTCCGAACTGGTGCTGTCGGCATCCGCGAAAAGTGCACCGCTCAGTTCGGTCTTGTGATCGTTGGCTCGCGCGCGCCGCGCAAAGTTCGCGGAAATCGGGAGCTCGCGTCCGTCCGATCGCCGGATACGAAACCGCACCGGCCCGTTCGCCAGACGGCCCGCGTCCAGTTCGGCCGGGGAGAGACGCGCGCGGTCATCGCGCAGTGTGATCTGACGCAGGAAATCGGGCTGTGTGAGCCACGTTTCGCGCGGGTAGCCGGTTATCGCCTCGACATTGTCGCTGATGTATTCGACGTGCCAGTCGGGGAGTCGCGCGGTCAGAAAAAGCGTGCGACCGTCGAGCGCCGCCCGGCGCGTTTGGTCCAGCTCGGTGCGCAGCGCGTGCTCCAGCTCAATGTCCATGGAGACGTCGCGGATAGACCCCTCGAGATCTCCCTGGTGATTGACGCGCCCGTCGATCTGCACAAACCGGCCGGGCTGCCCCGGTTGCCGTGCGCGCACCGGGAGGGTGACCGAGAAGGGCAGGCGGGCGGCGAGGGCCTGACCGAGGCGCGCGCCGCCTTTGGAACTGGTAAAGGCCGTAAGCGCCTGGAGATCTTCCTGAGTCTCGGGCGGCAGCCAGTCTGGGTGGCCCGCCGGCCACTGCCAGCGGGCGGTGGCCGCGAAATAGCGCCAGACGCTCGCGGGTACGGCGACCGACGGGCCAGTGGGTTGTCCGCCTTCTTTTGACATATTCCCGTATTCTGCCTCTGGCGCGCAGCTTAAGTATAGTGAAAGCGCTGACCTGCGACAGACCAGCGCGCGGCCGATCGGGGGATTCGGGCTGCCCATCTACGTCAGTTTTCGTGGTTCAGGTATACTTCGATAATCAGTAAGAACGATTGCGAGCGGGGATTGCACATCATGACCAACGACGCGACGCCCATTGAGGACATTCAGCCCACCCGGGCCGAACTGGTGATCCTGCGGGTACTTTGGGCTCAGGGACCGTCTACAGTGAGACAGGTCCACGAAGCGATGCCGGGCGAACACGCCAGCGGCTACACCACCATTTTGAAACTGCTGCAGATCATGCACCGAAAAAAGTTAGTGGTTCGCGATGATTCACAGCGCGCCCACGTTTACAAACCGGTTTCAAGCAAGCAACACGTGCAAAAACAGTTGGCCAGTGACCTCATTCAGCGCGCGTTCGACGGTTCGCCGTCACAACTCGTGCTGCAGGCATTGGGCGGCTCGAAACGCGCCTCGCGCGAGGATCTGCGGGCGATCCGCAGCTTGTTGAACGAACTCGAGGACGCGACCTCGATCGAGTAACCGCCCAACGAAAGGAATGGCATGACCTACAGCGCGTCGCTCTCGGCCGTCATCGATACACTGGCCACGCTACTGCTGCACTCGCTGTGGCAGGGAGCGTTGATCGGGCTGCTGTATGCGCTGTCTCTTCTGTATCTGCGTAACGCTGCGCCTCGTGCCCGTTATGGTGCCGCTCTCGTCGCACTTCTCGCGCTCGCGCTCGCGCCGGCTCTGACCGGACTCGCGATGGCACTCTCAGCGTCTGTGCCGTCTGTATTTTCCTCCCCGTCGCCCGGTGAACTGGCCCGTTCGTGGGCGCCCGTTTGGGGTGATGCCGGGCAACTCGGTCCACTCTGGGTTGCCCTGTGGTTGGCTGGCGTGATCACGCTCTCGATCCGCGTGCTGTGGAACTGGCGGCGAGCACAGCGCCTGACACACCTCGGGTGCCACGCGTTGTCGCCGGCCTGGGAAACCCGGCTCGAAGTGCTCGCGCGCCAACTCGGTGTCCGTCGTTCCGTTCGACTTGTCGAGTCTGTTCTGGTCTCTGTGCCGACGGTAATCGGGTGGCTCAAGCCGGTCATACTGCTGCCGAGCAGTGCGATGCTGGGGCTGAACCAGCGGCAACTCGAACTGATCGTGGCGCACGAACTTGCGCACATCGCCCGGTATGACTACGTGATCAACTATGTGTTGGTGACCGTGGAAACACTGTGGTTTCACCACCCGGTGGTTTATCTGATCGGGCGCGGTATCCGCCACGAACGCGAGCTGTGCTGCGATGATCTTGTGATCTCACGCTGCGGCAGTCGGTTCGAATACGTCTCGGCGCTGACCGACATTGAGACGCTGCGCTCCCGGCATTTGTTGAATGAGCCGCTCAGCAATCTTGCGGCCACGGGCGGCGATCTTCTGTACCGGATTCGACGCATCGTCAAGGGCGACGCACCACCGAGCCGATCCGGCGGGATCACGGCGACGG